>JBILZC010000033.1:0-22717 GCA_044377415.1 Terrimicrobiaceae bacterium
GTCGTGATCGCCCTCGGCATTGTCTCGTTCGCCGTATTGGCAATAGTCGGCATGATGCCAGTCGCTATGAAATCCGCCCAAGATAGCATGCGCCAGACGGATTCCACGCTAATCGCACAGCGGATTTTTTCGGAACTCAAGACAGGAACTGGTGCGGTTAGGACAATCACGCTCTCCCCAAATGGAACACCACGGATCTTAGACCTCTCTGCAAACAGTACGAACAACTTCCTCGCCTTCAAAGAAAACGGCACAGCCCATGATTATGTAAACTCCGCACCTGCCACCGACGCCTACGACTTCTACGCCCAGATCAGCGTCACCACAAACATAGGCGCCAGCAACCTTTCCAGCGTGCAGATCGACATTGGAGCCCCAGCAGCGGCCCCGCCTGCCGCCCGTACCACGAACTCGTTCACAACGTTGATCGGATTTTAGATAGGATTTTTGAGAGTAACCGCAGAACTTTTATGGCTCAAGAATCCTTAAATGAACAGAAGAAGGCTTGTTCTACGGCCGTTCAACGATGTGTTGAACTCGTTACCTTTGAATGTTTTTATCAAAATTACCTAATGGTTGAACTCCGCCATCAAGGCCCTCAATCCGAATTTAATAGACGCGCCGAATTTTATTATCAGGGCCAGCCAGTTGGCGATTTTATAGCCGATATCCTTGTTGAAAAATCCGTTCGTTTAGAACTCAATGCCATAGAAAATATCAACATCGCGCATAAGGCGCTTCCCATAAACTACATCCACCCCGATGACCTGAGAATCGGTTTCGTTCTCCATCTTAGCGCCCCCCAACTCGAGATCAACCGAAATCACCAACAGAAATCCCTGCCTGCCTCACTTATACCCCCTTCCATCCTGTCTAAAAAATCTTTTGCCTTCTCCTTATTGGAGCTCCTTGTCGCTATAGCTGTCCTCTGCATCCTTCTTGTCATTCTGCTCGACATTGTTCAAGGCGCCACCAACCTATGGCGCACCTCCGAAAACAAAGTCGAGGCCTACCGCGAGGGCCGCGCCGCCTTGCAGGTCATCTCGTCCGACCTGCGACATGCCCTCGCTTCCACAAATACAAACTTTTTTCGTAGAGACATCTCCAGCTATCCCAACTCCACCAATGTGGCCTTCCTAGCCACCCTCCCTCTCTCCTCTCAAGAAACAAACAGCCTCAGCGATGTCTGCACCGTCGGCTACTTCCTCGCTTACGACAACAAAAGCCCCGTCTCCGGCATCACAGGCCGCCAATCCTACAACCTCTACCGCTACTTTGTGGAGAGCAACGAGACCTTTGCGAAGCTCTCAGACTCCAGCGGCCCCGCAGATGTCTTGGACTTTGACCCCAGCAGGCAACCCGAAATCCTCGCTCGCAATGTCGTCGGATTCAAAGCCACCTATTTTATAACAAATGGGCCGGGAAGCTTCACGACTTGGACTCAATCCGCAGCAACCCCCATGCCGGATATCGTCGAAATCCAGCTCACTGCCGTCAACAACGAACGCACCATGCGCTTCGGCGCACGCGATGCCTCCGGAGAGTGGGACGCCTTTTCAGGCAACACAAACTCCCCCGACTACCTTAAAAACACCAAAACCTTCACCACGCGCATCAACATCCCGTAATTGACACATAACAGAATGGCTCCCAAAAACCATCTAACTAAGAAAGCCTCCGCGCTTGTCACCACCCTACTCGTGGTCGTGGTTCTGAGCACAATCCTCGTGGCCTTCCTAACTAGCATGAGCCTCGAGCGTAAGATTGCGGGCAGCATGAAGAATAAATACCAAGCCGACCTGGCGGCGGAGGCGGGAATGCAGGATTTTCTTTCCCGCCTTGAAAATATTAAAACCGATGGCCCCTACTCCACGTTCTATGTTTTAGGTTCAAATACAAACCCTTATCTTTTTCTTGGAAAACGGATTTTTTCCTCAAGTGGAACCATAACCAAGCGGGTGCCACTCTTTTCCACAGGATTCACAAACTTCAACGACCTTACAAATTTCAGCGCCCCAATTCTCTCATCAGCGGCGATTTCCATTCAAGACATAGACCGCTCTGGAACACCCCTTTCACGCACTCTTTCAAACTCGAATGACATCTGGTGCGACATCAATAAAACCAATGCCCGTTTTCCAAGCGGACTTGTGGGACTCCTCAACACCTTCACAAATACAAATTCCATCCCTCCCCTCTCTGCAAATTGGGTTTATATTAAAAACACCGCAGGCCAAGTGATCGGTCGGTATGCCTACTGGGCTGATGACGAATGCAGTAAAGTCGACATCCGTTATGCCGGCCAATCTGCCAACACTTCAGGTGCTCACTCACGCTCAAATGGATTTGGGTTTAGCGATCTCGCCCTGACGACACTTACCAACACACCGAATGCGACTGGGAATCTGACCGTAAGCAACTTAGCCAACCTCCTTGCCTTCACAAACGCCAACATCCAATCCCTACCGCTAACCCCAAAAAGCGTGAAGAACTCCATCGCAGGAACGGGCGATTTATCCGAATCACAATGGGAAGCGATAAAACCATTTGTAACGACTTTTTCACGGCATGACGATCGTTCGCTCGATGGCAAACGAAGGGTCAATCTGAATGCGCTCGTGACCTCCACGACAGATGCGAGCCAAATCGCCAACCAAACCCTCACCATCCGCGACGCGATCACCAACAACCTTCCGAAATTCGGTGAGCGATTTTACACGCTTTCTAATGGAACAACAACCACGCCGACCGCCGACCATCAAAAAGCTTATACCACTCGCATTGCAGCGAATATCCGAGATTTTATTGATGCGGACAGCCAAGCCACGATTATTCAATCGGACGGTTCGGCTTACGCGGGGAACAGCCCTGATTTTATTCCCTTCGATCCCACGATTCTCCAAGATGGCGACCTGCCACTTGCCTTCGGCAAAGAGACCGGATTGTGTCTATCGGAGTATGCACGCGTCGCCCGAGTTGTAAACCAACCTAACGGAGCTCATCCGCCCTCAAGCACAACCCCTGTAACAGTCCAATTGCGCTTCGGGCATTACGTGGAACTTCAAAACATCTCGGGAAAAACAATCACATCCGCCGATCTCGGAGTCGATCCGCACATCTTGCTCGCCGGCAGAGGAAATTGGATCAATGCGTTCCCAGCTTCGAGTGGAGGAACCCCCGCTAAACTTCGGCCGTCGGATGTGAAAATGCGCTTGCCCGCGAACCTATCGATCCCGCCGAGCGGACTGGTGTATTTCACAACGGATGGAGGCACATTTCCCAGCGACAGCCAGAGCGGGCTTCTTGGAACGACCACCACAAACCGCTACCAACTCACGTTTGGAACCGGAGCGGGGCAGTGGAATCTCATCAATACTAGTGGAAACACCCCAGCATCCACTGCAGCGGGATTTGAGGACTATTTCATTACCACGCGAGCAACAAATAGTGGCACCTCGCTTCGCTACGCTGTCTACAACTCGGAGTCGATTGTCTCTCCGAGCTATCCAGATCAACAGGAGAGACTCATCCTCGCTAGTTCCTCGGGAATTATCGACTGCGCATTCCGGATTTATTCCACTCTTCGACAATATCTTTACAGGGATTCACAAAATCCAGCCTGGTGCTCAACCTGCCTGAATGACCCAGAATCATCCACAATTAACAATGCCCCGAACGGTTTGGAATCCGATCCCCGCTACACCCGTGGCGACCTGCGCTCGAATTTCGAAATCGTCTCGGTGATCAAAAAAACCACCTCTCAATCTTGGAAAAACTCCGATTACGGCACAGGGACATCACTCAATACGTCAAACCAAACAACCCTTGGCTCATTGAATTTTAATTACGACAAAATGGGCTCCTATACGGGAATCAATACCTGGCGAAAGGGGCTTTACGAATTCACCTCCGACCCGGCTGGGAACGCAAACTACAAAAACACCAACCTCACCTCGCTGGCGGAACTTGGCTACATCTACGATCCCGTGCGATACGATATCGAAGGCTACCGCTCGATGGGGGCGACGCTACGCATCGGGCAGTCGGACTCCCCGACGAACAACCGGGCGACGAATGCCGCTGCAGACTACCAAAATTGGCTCGGTGGCCGAGGCAGCGACTCGGCAACCAACGCGGCCTACGGAAAGAACGCGTTTTTGCTCATGGATGTTTTTCGCACTGACACAAACACGGCCGGCCGCATCAACCCGAACAGCGTAGTCCGCGACGGCTTGGGCGTCGTTTTGAGAACAGCTCTCACAAATTTCATCTATGAAAATCAGGCCACGAACGGCGCATCCTCGCTGCTCGGCAACCAGACCCTGAATCCCACGAACACCGTGGCCGCGATCCGCAATTTTGCCACCAACTCCACGCATGGCTTTCTTGTTTCTGTCGGCGACCTTTCACGCATACCCGCCTTCTGGGGAAATGGTACCTCCGCGACAAATATTGTGCCCGGTGTTCCCATGAGTGCGTCTTCGGATGGGGGCAAAGAGGAGTTCCTACGACGAACAGCGAATCTCCTGACTACGCAGAGTCTAGCCTATTCGGTCTATATTGTGGGTCAAACCGGCGAGATCCTCACCAAGAGCGGCACGGACACCTTTGTTCCCGCCTCCACATCAATCTCAGAAAATGTTATTCAACTCGAACCCATCTATCCTACCACCAGCGGGGAATCACCCGTCGCCCCAGTCGAATGGAAGACCCTTATACCCAGCACGCTCTCGTATTGACCCATGAAACACGACATTTACCCATTCCTATTCATTGCGGTCCTCTTTTTTCTCGGCCTCCCAATCGCAAACACCGAGGAGAGACAGGAAAAACCCAAAGCCGCTCATGTCAAAATTTTCAACGCCACCTACCGCAACGGCGTGGAAAAATGGGAAACTGGACTCCATCTGAAATTCCATGACGAACCTCTCGCCAACGATGTAAGGGTGGGCGAAGGAGGACTGGTGCGGCAGATCACCTACAAACAAAAAGACACGGTTGATGTCTTCCGCAACCGTGAATTCCTCAAGAATCCCGACCCTGCCAGCGAACTCCCCGCCGCCAAACTTTCCACCACCTTCGAGGAAGGCAGCGTCACTCTTCTCGTCGTGCATGGAGAAATAAGCCGCAGTGGCGAAAAGGTGAGCATCACCGCCATACAGGAATTTCCATTACCAGAGGGAGCCATGTTTCTCGGTATGTCTCGACTCATCATAGCCAACTTCCGCAAAGGAGATCCGATCTACCTTTCCATCGGCACCTTGAAAACCTTTTCCCTCGCAACGAACGAACAGCGCGAAATCATCGTTCCGCCAGGAGCGACCGAGATTTTCCTCGTTCAGAACGAGAATGTAAATTCCGAATACAAACGCCAACTGGCCGTGTTCAAATTCAAGGCTAACCACAACTACACCGGCATCATTTTCCCTGCTGCCGAAATACCCACACGCCCCGCGCTACGCATCTCGGACTCAAATCAAGAATGGGCTGAAACCAACTCATCCAACAAAAAAAATGCAGATTAATATCGCCACCTCTTTGCAGTGGCTGGGTTGGGATTCAGCGTGACATATCGAGCAATGCCAACCAGTTCACCCTAAAAGAGGCACGATGTGGCGAATTCGTTACATTCTGTCGATTGCCTATCCCTAGTCCAGTAACAAGGGTGCAAAAGTCTGATTGAAAGTTTTGAAAACCGTCAAGGTTAGCAAAAGTGGAATCAGGCCAAGCATTATGAAAATTTTAAAAAAAGGGGGAGAATCAATAAACGAAAAGCCCGCGAAGATTCACAAAATAATTTCTTCCGGAGTTCTCGGATTTTCACTGCTTGAAGTGCTTTGTGTATCGGCAATCATCTCCATACTCGTTGCGTTGGCGGGTCCATCACTTTCTGGATTTACAAGCCCGTTAGGTCGTAAGGGCGCAGTCACCATTGTGATGAATACCCTAGAGCAAGCCCGCGTCTCGGCGATCGAAACAGGAGAAGAAGTCGTTGTCCTTTTTTGGAAAAAAAACGGAACTCTTGCAACAAATCCTGACGAGCAGGATTCCATGGTCATCCTAAGAAAAAACGACACGACCAGCACTTGGGAGCCTATCACCCGCTGGATCAAACTGCCCAAAGGCATTCTTTTTCATGGAGAGGATCTCAGCTCTTTGATCCTTAACAGCCAACCCGACGCGAACATACTCGATTCCCTGCCTACCCCCAGGCCAACACAGTCGCAACTCGGGATCCTTCAATTCACGACGTCGGGCGCAGTCAATCTTCCCTCCAGCACCACCGGCCTTCATATGGCCTTGACTGAAGGACAGCGTGCCCCCGACGGAACAATGGCCGTGAAAAAGCAAAAATCCGGTGGACAAGAAATCATCTCCCTAGCCCGCTACACAGGTAGAGCAACCATGGATGTCGTTACGACAAACTAGCGTCTGCCAAAGATTACGACTTTTCCATTTTCCTGCAGTTGACAAAAGACGACTAGATTCGAGTTTCAAGGGAAGACCTGCTTCCAATCGTTTTTCATGCTCACGACGCGCCAGCTTCTTTTTTTGGCCTCGTCCAATGCCTTGTCAAGTCGACCGACTACTGAAGCCCTATCATAGGCGAATTCACGCTCTTCATCATCGTGGTGGAGAAGCAGACCAAGACGCGGGCCCCCTCCTGTCGTTGTCCACAGAAGCATCTCGAGATCTCCATCCGAATTTCCAAAGGCCAACACAGGCCTTTTTCCTATGTTTCGTACAATCGCAAACGGCTTCGCTGGACCATTTGTAAAATACTCGGGTTCGCTCTCCATCACAACCTCATAACGCCCATTTCGCTCCACGAAGACCATCTTCGCCTGAGATCCAATGATCTGTTCGGGAGGAATGCCGTAGAATTTCTGCGAATACGCTCTGACAAACTCAGAACCCCCACCCGAGACAATGTAGGTTTGAAATCCCTTGGAGCGCAAAAACTCGAGAAGCTCCCTCATTGGAAGGTAAACCGTTTTTTGATAAGATGTTTTTAATGAGGGATTCTCGGCGCGATTAAGCCAATCCCATGCCGCTATCGCCAAGTCTCCAGCCGCTTGGTTTTCAGAGGTAGACCAAACCAGTTTTGCAAAATCGCGGTTTTCATCCTCATGTGTAAGGCCGTTCCCGTTCATCCTCCCGTCTAAAGCCGCGGTGAAAGGCTCTTCATTGATCCACTCGGGCTTCGTCGGCGCCAATTCCTTCACTCGATTAAGGGCGAAAGCGAACTGGATGTAGAGGGGTTGTTCGCAGATCAAGGTTCCATCGTTGTCAAAAACAGAGATGCGTTGATCCCTCGGCAGGTAATCTGGAGAGCCCTCGGTAGTGGTTCTCTCAACGAAATTTAAAATTTCTCTTTTCGCAGCTGTATCGTTCCACGAAGGCAGTTCATTGCAGAATGCAGGCCCTATAACCGTTACAAGGACAAAAAGAAATGTGCCAAGTCTGAAAAGAGAATTTTTTGAGTTCATTCATGCCATTTGAAGTGATCCTCTTTACATAGATCAAGGGGTATAATGTAAAAAAACCATGCTTTTCAAATGCGATATGGGAGAGAGAAAACCACGTTTTCACATGGAGGTTCATTTTTCCAAGGCACGCCGAAATCCGCATTGGTACTGAGGAGGCTCATTCTGTAAAAGTTGTTGCCGAGTTGCTTCGTGCGCTCAGATCCTCCGCGTCGTTTAAACAGAGGCCCGCTTATTTTGCCGCATTTTATTTTTTTACTTTGGGGCCAGCCCATTTAGTCTCTGGGTCGATATGAAAACGCTCGTCACTGGCTCCTCCGGCCTGATCGGTTCCGAGGTCTCGCTTTTTTTTGCCCGTCAGGGCTGCACCATTCACGGGGTGGACAACAACCAACGTGCTGCTTTTTTTGGTCCGCAGGGCGACACGCGGTGGAATCAAACCCGACTGCAAAATGCGATCCCCGGATTTCAGCACCACGAGGTGGATATTCGCGACCGCCAAGGCGTTCTCGACCTCGTGGCAAGCGTGAAACCTGACATCATCATTCACACTGCGGCGCAACCCTCCCACGACCGCGCGGCAGCGATCCCATTCGATGACTTCGATACAAATGCCGTCGGCACCCTTAATATGCTCGAAGCCGCCCGGCGCGCTTGTCCAGAGGCGCCGTTTGTCCACATGTCCACGAACAAAGTCTATGGCGACCGCCCGAATTCGATCGCTCTAAGCGAACTCGAGACGCGTTGGGATTATGCCGATTCCAACTACGAACATGGTATTGCCGAGAGCTTTTCCATCGATCAATCGAAACACTCGCTTTTCGGTGCCTCGAAAGTGGCGGCTGATGTGATGGTGCAGGAATACGGACGTTATTTCAATATGCCGACCTGTTGCCTGCGCGGCGGTTGCCTCACCGGTCCGAACCACACTGGCGTCGAATTGCACGGCTTCCTTAGCTATCTCGTGAAGTGCAATCTCGAGGGCCGCGAATACAAGGTTTTTGGATACAAAGGCAAGCAAGTGCGCGACAACATTCACAGCGAAGATGTGGCCCGTTTCATGTGGGAATTTTGCAAAGCCCCCCGAGTGGCCGAGGTTTACAATCTGGGTGGGGGGAAGGCGAATTCCTGCTCGATTCTGGAGGCCTTTGCGATAGCCGAATCTTTCACTGGGAAAAAACAAGTTCATACCTACGTGGATGAAAACCGCATCGGCGATCACATCTGCTACTACAGCGACCTGCGCAAAATGCGTGACCACTATCCCAACTGGGACATCACCATTAGTCTCCCTGAAACCATTCAGCAAATCGTGACCGCTTGGCGCACGCGGCTCTGATTCTGGACCCAACGAACCCAAATTGAAAATCCTCGTCACAGGCATTTGTGGTTTCGCGGGATCGGCGCTCGTCCGCGCCCTCCTTGACTCTCGCTCCGACTTATCGATCATTGGCATCGACAACCTTTCTCGCAAAGGGAGCGAAACCAACATCGAACCTCTTCGTGGGCTGGGATGCGACATCCGCATCGGCGATGTGCGTGACCTTTCGCTTCTGGATTCTCTTCCCGACTGCGACTGGATTCTAGACTGCGCCGCGAATCCCAGTGTGCTTGCAGGAGTGGACGGCTCATCCAGCCGCGACCTAGTAGATCAAAACCTCTACGGCACAGTGAACCTCCTTGAGCTTTGCAAAAAATGGAATGCCGGATTCACGCTCCTGTCCACGAGTCGCGTCTATTCCATCGCGGCCATGGCAGCGTTGCCGATTTCAAAATCAGCGAGCCGATTTGAGATGCCATCAACGGCAAAGGGGCCCGGATGGTCGCATTCTGGAATCACGGAAGATTTTTCGACGCAGCCTCCCATCAGCCTCTACGGAAGCACGAAGCTCTGCTCGGAATGGCTCGCTTTAGAATACGGCGAAGCTTTTGGTTTTCCTGTTTGGATCAATCGTTGCGGCGTCCTGGCCGGCGCGGGGCAATTTGGAAAAGCCGATCAGGGAATTTTTTCTTATTGGATTCACAGTTGGATGGCCGGCCGACCGCTTCGCTACATCGGGTTCGGTGGATCCGGTCTTCAGGTGCGTGACTGCCTCCACCCGCGCGATCTCGCTCCTGTACTGCTTCGCCAAATAGACCATCGCGGAAATGATAAGCCTCGTATCGTTAACTTTGCCGGCGGACTCCCGAATTCCATGTCTCTCAAAGAGCTTTCCTCTTGGTGTACCGGCAAATCTGGGACCGCCGCGCCCCATAACGATCCCGCTTTACTCTCCCACTCCGATTCCATCCGTCCGTTCGATATTCCTTGGGCGATTCTCGATTCTTCCCTCGCTGAAAAAACGTGGGGCTGGAAACCCGAAGCCACACTGGAAATGATACTCTGTGAAATCCAAGAGCACGCCATCGAAAATCCGTCTTGGCTCGATCTCGTCGCAGGCTGATGAAATCCATTTTTCTTTTCTTCGGCAGAAATAGAAGGTTCCGGGCATGATTGTTATTGTCGGTGCCGGTCTAGCTGGTCTTGCGTGCGCCACCGCGTTGCACCGCCACGGCAAGCCGTTTCTTCTCCTTGATGCCGGCGACACTCCCGGCGGTCGCCTCCGCACAAGCTTCCGCGACGGATTCACTCTGGACCACGGTTTCCAAGTTGTCCTGAGTTCGTATAGCGCCGTTTCGAAGGTGGTCGATATCAAATCCTTGCAGCCGCGATACTTTGAATCTGGGGCGCTCCTAGCCCATGGGGGCCGATTGACGCATTTGGCCAACCCCCTCCGTCATCCCCAAGCCCTTGTTGAAAACCTGACCTCTTCCGCCTTTTCTTTACGGGACAAGCTTCTCCTTGGGACTCTTGTGACTCGCGTGACTTTGTCCAGTGATACCGAACTGCTTTCTCGATGCAAAAGCACTCAGGATCTTTCAACTCAGGATTTTCTTCGCCGATTTGGTTTCAGCGCATTATTTGTTGCCCGATTTGCCGAACCTTTTTTTGGCGGCGTTCTTCTCGATAGTGATCTTGGAACGAGTGCTGGGCTTTTCCTTTATTATTTTAAAAAATTCACCACTGGGCGCGCTTGGCTTCCGGCTGGCGGCATCGCCGCTCTTCCCTCTCAAATGGCGTCTGCCCTACCTTCAGACTCCCTCCACTTGCGAATGCGGGTGAAGGCTCTCGACATCAAAAACGATCGCGCTTGCGGAGTGACATTGGAACATGGCGAGCGCATCGCCGCTTCCTCCATCGTTCTCGCTCTCGACGAACCGTCCATTTGTCATCTTCTGGGCCGACCCTCACCAGCGCCCGCGCGAAGTGTGGCCGTGCTCTACTTCAAATCCCGTCAATCCGTCTATCCCCACTCATGCTTGGTTCTTCCCGAAAGCGGAAATCGTCACGTACGCCATTTTGCACAAGTCACTAATGTGGCCCCCGAATTTGCTCCACCTGGGTTTCACCTCATCAGCGCGAGCGTGCTCGATTTTTCTGATCTTTCCGACGAATCGCTGGGTCATGTTGTCAAAAAAGAAATCGCAGCCCTTTTTCCGAACACTTCCCACTCTCTGGAATATTTGGAGACCATCCGTGTTCCCTATGCCGTGCCATCACAACCGCCTGGGTTTGCAAACCGAAAGCCCTTCCCGAACCTTCCGGCGGGAGTTTTTGCCGCTGGCGATTGGGCATCCGGGGCGAGCATTCAATCTGCGATTTCATCCGGACTCGATTCGGCGCATAGTATTCTAAATCCTCTTTGCCCATGAGCCTCTCACTCTCCACATGCTGGAATTCCTGGAAACACCACGATGGCCGTCCGATGGTCGAGGAAATCTTGGGCCTCGGCTTTGACACCATTGAGATCAGCCACGGCATTCGCTCCTCTCAACTTGAAGGCATTCTCGCCGCGCGGGAGAAATACCAGTTTTCCATTTCGAGTGTTCATAATTTCCTGCCCATGCCCGTTGAAGTGCAGACCGACTCGCCGGATTGCTACGAGTTCACGTCCCTTCGTGCCTCCGACCGCGACCGCGCAACGAAGCTCTCGCGAATCACAATCGACTGGGCTGCGGAGTTGGGAGCCCCATTTGTGGTGGTTCATACCGGTCGGATCCGAGAACTCAAACTCACCGCTCCTCTCCAAAAAATGGTCACCGATGGAAAGTTTCTCAGTCGAGCATTTGTGAAGCAAAGGCTGGATGCCATACAGGCGCGTGAAAAGGTTTCCGAGCAATACAACCAACTCATTCTCGGATGCCTGGGTGAATTAGCCGCCTATGCCGGAAAGAAAGGCGTTCGTCTTGGGATCGAAAACCGCGAGTATTACGAAGCCGCGCCGCTGGAACGTGAAATGAGTTCTTTTTTTCAAAAGCTGAATTCCCCTCATGTGGGATATTGGCATGACTTCGGTCACGCTCAGATCAAACACAATCTCGGCCTCCTCGACCATTTTCAATGGCTGGAAAAAATGTCCCCGCTTTTGATCGGTTGCCACATCCACGATACGCGATGGCCCTTCCGCGACCATCGCCCTCCGTTCACTGGCGACACACCTTTAGAAAAACTGGTTCCCCTCCTGCCGAAAAAATGCGCGACGGTTTTTGAGATGTCCCCGCGCACGGAAGCCGCCGATATTCAATCCGCTGCCACCGCTTGGAAAAAACTTTTTAACTGCAGATGAAAAAATACATCCTTACCGCTATTCAGCTTCTCATCACGGTGGGTCTTTTATGGTGGATTTTTCGAAATCCAGATCAAAATCAAAAACTCCTCGTTGCACTGGATTCAGCGAATCTGTGGTGGTTTTTTCCTGGCTTGGTTGCGATCGGCGCAGGGCTATTAATTCAGGTCGAACGCTGGAGGATTCTCCTGAGAGTCCAGGGCATCGTTGTCTCTTTTTCCCGCGCCATCCGCATCATCCTCGTGGGCATGTTTTTTAATTTGTTCCTGATTGGTGCGACCGGTGGCGACATTGTTAAAATCTTTCTCATCATCCGCGAGGCTCCGCACAAGAAGGCCGGCGCTCTCTTGAGCGTCTTCATTGACAGGATTGTTGGACTGCTTGCGCTCGCCGCCATCTCCGCGGCCATGATCCTTTTCCACTGGGATGAGCTTATATCCCATGAGTTCACCCGACTCGTCGTTTTCACTGTCGCTATCATCCTCGGCGGTTCACTGGGCTTCATTCTCGTCGCCTGGTTGGTGGATCGCTTGCATCTCACCGCCCGTCTTCCGCAATGGCTCCCAGCCCGCGCCAAAATCGCCGAAGCGGCCACCGCCTTTGCCGAATACGCGCGCGCGGGGAAATCGGTCACTCACGCGTTCCTTCTCTCCATTCCTTCCCATTTTCTCTTCTTTTCTACCTTTTATTTTGGAGCCAAAGCCTTCAATTCAGGCTTGGAGCTTTCGAATCTTTTTTGTGTATCGCCGATCGTTTCGACGGTGACTGCACTCCCGATCAGTGTGGGAGGCGCTGGGCTGCGGGAGGCCTTGTTTATAAAAATTCTAAGCGGCCTTTATTCTACCCCTGAATCTATCGCGACTCTGATTTCGCTTTCCGGCTTTATGATGTCTGTTTTCTGGAGCCTCGTTGGGGGAGCCATCTACCTCCTCTACCGCTCGACCAGTCACGACCTCCCCCACATGGCCGATATGCAGGGTGCTGTTGAAACTCTCGAGCATCAGGTGGAAGCAAACGCAGTAAGCGAACATAAATTAGACACATGAGTGCAGGCCAAGCCATCCGAGTGCCGCGCATCTGCGCTCACTTTGCCATGACCGCTGATGGAAAGATCAGCACAAAAAACCTGACCCCCTCGCGTTTCACTTCACCCAGAGACAAGTCGCGACTTCATCTGATACGGGCTGAGAATGACGCCATTTTAGCGGGCCGTGGAACGGTCGAGGCCGACACCATGAGCATGGGTCTCTCCCGACTCGATCTTCGCGAAAAACGTGTCCGCCAAGGTCGCCCCCCCGAACCGCTCCGGGTGGTCATTAGCAACGAGGGGATCTTCAATCCGGCATCCAAGATTTTTTCCTATACCTCCTCGCCTTTGGTTGTTCTTTCGACTATTCGCATGCCTCACGACGTCCGTGAGGCCATTGCGCCGCATTGCGATCTCCTCCTTTTTGACACACCGACTGTTCCTCTTCGCAAGGCTTTGGCGATGCTTCGTCGCGACTATGCAGTCAAGCGTCTCGTTTGCGAGGGAGGCGGACAGCTCCTGCGCGCGCTAGCGGCCGAGGATTTTCTCGATGAAATTCGCCTGACGATCGCTCCAGTGATTTTTGGGGGGTCTGCGGCGCCATCCCTTACAGGCTTGCCAAGCGAGCTTTTGCCCGAACCACGATTATTCCGTTTGGCCAAATTCGAGGTATCCGAAGGGGAATGCGCTTTGCACTATATCCGCGAGCGTCGCAAACGCTGATTTTTACCGTGCGCGACTGCGTGACCGAGCTTAGGTTTCTCACTTTATGAGTGCCGAACACGATGCACAGGAATCGCTAAAGCAAACCACTCGCTCGATCGCGGACCATGAGGGCGTGGTCAGCGTGCATCCCGTTCCCGGCAAACCCTCCCTTGAAATCGAGTATGATCCCTCGGCGCTCAGCGAAGACGATTTGCGGCGCATCGCCGAAAGCCATCCGATGGGACCGGCCCTGCAAAAACGCACCCTCCGCTTGGATGGAAAAGCCTGCGAGGCCTGCGCCATTCGCCTTGAGCGCAAAATGAAATCGCTTCCAGGCGTTCGTAAGGCAACAGCGACGTATATTGGAAAAATTCTCTGCCTCACCTTTGATGAAACCCTAGCCGACGAGAAAACCGTAATGGAGGGTATCCGGGCTACCGGCGCTAAAGTCAGTGCCTACGAACCGCCCTCACTTGAAGCCGAGCAACCGCTCTGGCAAAGGGTCCGATCCGGTTCCCTCAACGAAGAACTTTCCTGCGCCCTAGGCTTTCTTTTTCTCCTCACTTCCCTCGCCTCCGACCATTGGCTAGGCAAAGCGGCTGTGACCACATGGATTCTCTATGGTGGCGCTTACTTCTTCTGTGGTCAGCAAGGTGTGCGTTCGGCAGTGGCTTCCTTGCGTGGCGGCGCTCTGGACGTGGATGTGCTTATGGTTCTGGCCGCGATCGGCGCAGGCATTGTCGGTCAACCTTTCGAGGGCGCCTTGCTGTTGTTCCTGTTTTGTTTCTCGAATGTCCTCCAAAGCTACGCACTGGAGCGCACACAGCGCGCTATCCACTCTCTTCTCAAGCTGAGACCGGACAAGGCGCTGCTGAAACGCAATGGCACAACCACACTCGTCCGCGTTGAGGAACTCAACACCGGCGACATTGTCGTGCTTCGTCCCGGTGAGCATGTGCCCGTTGATGGTACGGTGATCGAGGGTTCCAGTCATGTGGATGAATCGAGCCTCACCGGCGAATCTATGCCTGTGACCAAAAGCGTTGGCAGCACCCTCTTCGCTGGAACGCTCAACCAAAGCGGCGGACTGGAGTTGACCGTAACGAAACGCGCCGAGGATTCCACCCTCGCCCGCATGGTGAAGCTCGTTGAAGAGGCTCAGGCTGAAAAATCGGGCACACAACGCTTTCTTGAGGAAGCCGAACAATACTATGCCACCGGGGTGATTGCCTTCACCGCGCTCGTCTTTTTGATTCCCTTCTTTTTTATGGGCGACGCTTTTGCTGATGCTTTTTATCGGGCCATGACGGTGATGGTCGTGGCCTCGCCATGCGCCCTCGTCATTAGCACTCCGGCCACTGTTCTTTCCGCTATCGGAGGAGCTGCCCGGCGGGGTATTTTAGTTAAGGGCGGATCCCATCTCGAGCGAACCGCGCAGATCGATATCGTCGCCTTTGATAAAACCGGCACCCTCACCGTGGGCAGACCTGTTGTGACCGACATCGTGGATGCCGCAGGCTCACATAAACCCGACGCCACACTTCCCCTCCATCTCGCGAACTTACTCGCGGAAGCCGCTGCGCTGGAATCCAAGTCCGAGCACCCGTTGGCCCACGCGATCGTGAAGAGTGCGGCAGCCCGCGGCTTGATCCTGCCCGAGGCGTCCGACTTTCAATCGACCGCCGGAAAGGGCGCCGAAGCCAGGATCAACGGTCGTAGGCTTCTCATCGGAAGCGAGCGTCTTTTTCGCGAATGCAATGCATCCGGAATGGATGCAATCGCTCTTTCTGCGACTCCCCTTGCCCAACACGGCAAATCGTGTGTTTGGGTCGGTATCCGCGAGGGAGACAAAGTATCCGCTCTGGCTGTGCTCGCGCTTGCAGACACATTGCGTCCAGAATCCCTCCATACCATCCAAAGCCTCCACCGATTGGGTGTGAAAAAAATCGTCATGCTCACGGGGGATCAAAAAGCTGTTGCCCATGCCATCGCGGAGGAAGCGGGTGTGGACGAGGTCCTCGCCGAACTTCTCCCCGAGGGGAAAGTCGCGGCCATACGAGAACTGAAAAAACAAGGCCGGGTGTTGATGGTTGGGGATGGCGTCAACGATGCCCCTGCGCTTGCTTGCGCGGACATCGGAGTCGCCATGGGTGCGGCGGGCACCGATATCGCCATGGAGACGGCCGATGTGGTTTTAATGGGCGACAAGCTCGAGAACATCTCGATCTTGCTCGCCATCGCGCGTCACGCCCGCCGGGTTCTTTGGCAGAATCTGATTTTCGCGAGCGCGGTGATCGTCCTTCTCCTCATCGCCGCATTCGGTATTCATCTGCCACTACCGATGGGCGTTGTTGGTCATGAGGGCAGCACTGTCCTCGTTTGTCTCAACGGGCTACGTCTACTGATCTACATGCCGAAGGTCTGATCACCCGACGGCTTCTCGAAGTGCGTTTTTTTAGGATCCCTATTGTTCTGGACTCATCAATGCGGCAGCGCGGCATTGGAGTCGAAAGAAGAGCGAGCCATCATCAAAAGCGCGGAGATTTTCCGGACGACTGCGGTCGAAATCCGCAAGAAACATCGCCTCCACTTCGGAGGCGAAATTTTTATCCTGCACGACGGCCGCAAGTTCAAAGTTCAGCATGAACGAACGGTAGTCCAGATTGATCGAACCCACGATGGCGAGATCATTGTCCGCGAGGAAAGCCTTCTGGTGCATGAAGCCGGGCTGGTAGCGCCAGACCTTCACCCCCGCCTCGCGAAGCTTCGTGTAGTAAGTGAACGAGGATAGCCATGGCAGCAAGTGGTCGGGCTTTTGTGGCAGGATAATCCGCACATCCACACCACGAATCGCCGCATGGCAGATCGCGTAAAAAAGCGGGCTCGCAGGAACGAAATACGGGCTTGCGATCCAGAGGCGCTCCGTCGCGCAGTGGATCGCAGAAAGGTAGACAGCCGTGCAGGTGCTCCAGCTTTCGTAGGGCCCGGTGGCGAGTGGAAAAACCGATGCCGAATGCCTTGGCGTCAACTCTGGCGCACGCAAACGATGCTCGGGAACCTCGCGAGCCACGTAGTTCCAGTCCTCCAAAAAGGAAAGCTGGAACCCCGCCACAGCGGGTCCATCTATGCGGATATGGGTGTCGCGCCACGGTCCGAATTGACGACTCTGGCCCATGTATTCGTCCCCCACATTCAGACCGCCCAAAAAAACCACCCTCGCATCGACAATGACCAACTTGCGATGATTTCGAAAATTGATCTGGAAGCTGCGTCCAAATTGCCGGTTGGTGACAAAAGCCTCTACAGCGATGCCGGCTTTTCGTAGTCGGTTCGGCCACGAGGCCGGCAAGGTCTTGGAGCCGACTTGGTCATAAAGCACGCGGCAACGGACTCCACGCCCAGCCGCCGCAAGTAGCTTCTCCGCCAAAGTCCGCCCGAGAATGTCGTCGTGGATGATGAAAAACTGCATCCAGATGGATTCCGTGGCTGTGTCGACTGCTTCAAATATCGCTTCAAATGTGGCGTTTCCATCCACCAATAGCCTGACCTCGTTATTGCTGGTGGCTGGAAGACTCGTCAGATTTCTAGCCATACGCTCGGGTTCCGCGAATCCGCCTTGGAAAAAAACCCTATACCCGTCGAGGTGGCGCACGATCCGATGGAGAGCTTCATCCAACGCTTTGACTCCCCCTTTTCCCGCCTGGGTATAACCGGCAAAACGGGATTCCCCAAAAATGAGAAAAAGCGGGATTCCAATGAAGGGGAGAAACACGAGGACACCCGCCCACGCGATCGCTGACTGAGGCGTTCTCGCTATTAATATAGCCCGCATCGCCAGCAATATGCCGACGATCTCCAAGCAGATCGTCAAAAGAGCGTAGATGGGCGAGAGGTAGGACACGGTTTAAAACTCAGCTATCCAGCTGCATTTTCTAGGGATTCTTTAAAAGAAACTATCCGCTCGACTTATAAATGCGTCATTCACCTGATAGGGGCTCTGCTTTTAACACGTCCCTGATCGCTTCCAGCATCGTCTTGGAGTCGCAGGGTTTCGCCAATATTTTATCGAGTCCCAGGGAATCCATGTGACCGTTCGTGTATGCAATGCCGCTGGTGCAAATCACTTTTACAAATGGGGATTCTTTTCTCAATTGCCGAATCATCTCAGCCCCGCCCATGCCAGGCATCGACATATCGGTCAGAACCAACGTGATTTTTTCTTGGTTTTCCGTGAAGCAATCCAAGCCCTTCTGCCCATCGGAGGCCGTCATCACATGATAACCGGCTCGTTCGAGCGAGCGTTGCATCAGCTTGAGGACGGTCGGTTCGTCCTCCACTAGCAGAATGGTTTCGCCATGACCACGAAGCTCGGTTGTAGCGATGGACGATAGCTCCATGGGAGCTGCGGATAAGGATGACGCTGCGGGAATGAAAATCTGGAAAGCGGTGCCTCTGCCCTCCGCGCTCTCAAGCAAAAGGAACCCCCCATGCCCGCGAACGATTCCCATGACGGTGGCCAACCCGAGCCCAGTGCCTTTTTCTGGCCCCTTGGTTGTGAAAAAGGGCTCAAAAATCTTATCCCTCACAGACTGAGGGATTCCGGACCCTGTGTCGCTCACGCTGATACGAACGAACCTCCCAGCCTTTACAATGGGATTTCTTTTAGCAGCATCCTGATCAAGATCGACATTACAAGCCGTCAAAGACAAGACCCCACCTTCCGGCATCGCATCGCGGGCATTGACGCAAAGATTCAGCAGGACTTGCTTCAGCTGTGTGGCATTCGCGAGAACGGGAGACAACCCCGCCGGAATGTCTGTCTGGATTTGAATATCATTGGGAAAGGCGTGCTTCGCAAAACTGGCGATATCCGCAATAATTTCCCCAAGAGAAACCTTCGCGATGCCACTCGCCCCCCCCAAAGTAAAGCTCAAAATTTGGCGAACGAATTCCGTGGCCCTCCGTAGATTCGCATCCACCACTTGGAGCAAATCTTGGCTTTCCGGGTCATGGAGACGACCACGAATGAGATCCATAGCCATCGCTGTGGGTTGGAGCGTATTATTAAGGTCATGTGCAATCCCACTGGCGAGCACCCCTATGCACTCCTGTCTTTGCGCGCGCAAGCGCTCTTCCTCTAGATGTCTCGAATCGAACTCTAACGTGTTTATGATTAGAATATTTGGAGCCTCGCCCCTTTGGGACGGCAAAAGAACCCATCGGCTTTGCACCTCTATCTCGGCGCCATCCGCAGAGGATTGAGTGAGTTTCCCTGCCCACTCCCCTTGTTGGTGGGTGACCCGCTCTGCGTCCAGCAGTTGGTCTTTTTTTCGTGAGAATCCGGAGGGCCACGGCCGTCCCAAAATGTCGGATGCCGAGACGCCGTAAAGTTTCTCCGCTCCAGCACTCCAAAGAATCACCGCTCCCTCGGCGTTACGAATCACGATGGCTTCGGTGTTTTTTTGGAAACTCACATCGATGCCATCGCTGCTTTCATCCGATTGGGGATTATAATCTATTGCTGGACGAAAAAAACCGGCTGCCTCACTTAGCCCGATGGAGCCCTCTATTCTATGGGGAAACGCGTTTGACATTAAGAATTCTGAGCTGCCTAATCTAAGCAAAACACAAAAAGGCGTCAACCGTGGAGACGCACCTTGATGGACTTTTGGCATTTTACATACTTGATCCCCATTTTGACGCATGTAGCTTATTCATCATGTCAGTTCGGTTGTTCATTTTGGTTGTCCTGCTGCTTACGGGAAAGATGCCATCCAGCTTTGCCGTGGAATCGCAAACGGGACCGCCCGCAGCACCGAGTGGTGGACTCAAATCCGCAGGCGAGTTTTTTGCCGCGATAGATGCGCAGTGCCAACCGAATTGGTCTCAAATCGTCCCCCCCCCCACCGCGCCCACTTCCCCCGCTCGGGAAGCCCTAGCTTTCCAACTCGGTGTGCTTGTCACAGATGCCTTTGCGGCGATTCAAGCCAACAACGGACAAGGTGTTAAAAATACCCTGCACGAAATCACAGCCCTCACCAAAAAGCTCAATCTCAACCAAGACATCCTAGCTAGAAATAAGTGTATCAGTGATTTTGCAGACAAGGCGTCGTGGGATCAACTTCAACTGGAACTCACTTCTGCTCAGCAGGATGTCATCACAGGAATGCAACGTCAAAAGGACCACGACTTGGTTGTTTTTCTACTCGCGGGGTCATGGATCCGCCAAATCGATATCGCCTCCACTCTCCAATCCGCAAATCCCAAGCCCGAGTTGGCCGCCCTTTTAGCCCAATCCTCGGCCGCTGACGAATTGCTGGCTGGCTTTGAAAAACTTCCTGAACCTATCCGCAAGGGGGACCTCGCCTTCATGCTCGTCCAAGGCCTCTTGGCCGCAAGGGACTCCATGCTGAAAACGTCCGGTGGCACGCTTCCGGATTCCGCCATTAAAGAACTCGCCCCCACCATGACCCACATCCTGAATCATATAGCCACGCCCATACCCCGCCCATAAATTCGCTCCGCCGACTCTCACCACGAGGGGTGACAAAGTGATCCCTTGTGTGCTAGATAATCCCATACCACTATGACTTCCGCCACCGCCGAGAAACTTCACAGCCCCCAGGTGCGCCAATTTTCCGTTTTCCTTCAAAACAAAGTCGGCGCGCTCCTCGAAGTCGTGCGACTGCTGGATGACAACAACATTATCGTGCTGGCCCTCAGCATTGCGGAGTCCTCTGAGTCCGCGATCGGTCGCATGATCGTGAGCGACCCAGATCGCACGAGCGAACTCTTCCTAGAACGCGACATTCCCCATAGCGAATGTGCGTTGATGGTTGTCGAGTTGGATGAAGGTCCGGGCGACCTCTCCCGCGTCCTCGCGGCATTACTCATGGCCGAAGTGAACATCCACTTCAGCTACCCACTTCTTGTTCGTCCTCGGGGGCGTGCCGTGTTGGCGCTGCATCTGGACGACATTGAATGCTCCTCCTCGGTTCTCCGTGGTGAGGGATTCCAGCTTCTAAGGCAAGGCGACCTCTCTCGCTAAATCCACATGGGGCACAACGCCAAACCGGCACACGCCCAGTCCACCCGCATTCTTCTGGGTCTGGTCGGCGGATTGGCTATTGGCCTCCTCGCCGGCGGGCTTCTTCCAGAGTCGTCTCGCGAACCGCTGGCATGGTGGATCGATCAAGTCATACAACCTGCGGGGAAGGTTTTTTTGCGCCTCATTTTCATGGTGGTTGTGCCTCTGATCCTCTCCGCCATTGTCCTTGGAACAATGGAAATGGGAAACCTTCGGACCCTAGGTCGCATCGGGTGGCGAACGTTGCTCCTGACTATTCTTCTATCCAGCCTGAGCGTGGGAATCGCGTTGGGACTCGTTAACATCCTTGCTCCTGGGAAAGCCATGCCGGAGGCCAGTCGCCAAGCACTGATATCCACTTACTCCAACGCCTCGCGCACAAACATCGAGCGCGGCTTGCACAGCCAACCGGTAGCCACCACGCTTCTCAACTTCATTCCGGAAAATCCCCTTGCCGAAGCCGTCAACTCGTTCAACCCCGAAAATACCGGCGGTGGATTGATGGCCGTGATGGTCTTCAGTTTGTTTGTGGGATTAGCCATGACGGTAGCGCCGCGCGAAAAGACCTTAGTTTTGCGCGGTTTCTTTGAAGGGATGTTTGAGGTCTCGATGGTCATCATCGGATTTGCGCTCAAGCTGGCGCCGTATGGTGTCGCGTGCTTGGGATTTGCGGTTGCTGCACGTTTGGGTTTCGACCTTTTTCGCACGCTGGGCTTTTATACAGGCGTTGTCCTGCTGGGTCTCGCATTGCAGCAATTCGTAGTCTACCCGGTTGTTTTGGCCCTTGCTGGGCGCCGTCCGTTGGATTTTTTTAGGGGAGCCAAGGAAGCCATCTTCACCGCATTTAGCACCTCCTCGAGCAATGCCACTCTCCCGGTCTCGCTTCGCGTTGCGGAACAGGATCTGAAAATCCCTAGCCGCATCGCACGATTTGTCCTCACGGTGGGCGCAAGCGCAAATCAGAACGGCACGGCTTTATACGAAGGCATCACTGTCTTGTTTCTTGCTCAAGTCTTCGGCGTCGACCTCACTCTCACCCAACAACTCGTGGTGGCTCTCATGTGCATCATGGCTGGCATAGGCACTGCGGGAGTCCCTGGCGGGTCGCTTCCACTTGTGGTCGGCGTGCTTCTCTCTATCAACGTGCCAGCCGAGGCCATCGCCATCATTTTGGGAATTGATCGCTTTTTGGATATGTGCCGCACGGCCCTGAACGTGACCGGCGATCTTGTGATTGCGTCCGTGGTTTCGCAGGAATCCGCAACATCAAACACATGAGACGATATCTTCTCATCGACATCAGCAATAGCTTCACCAAGGTCGCTTTGGCGCGCGGGGAAAGGATTGGACGTGTCCACCGTCTACAGACCCCTACGCTTGCGGCAACAGATTTCGATAAAATCACATCTGCCGTCGATGACGTTATCCTTTCATCGGTTGTTCCGAAAAAAACTCATGTTGTTCTTAAAAAATTTCCGTCCGCGTGCGTGATCAGCCCCAGCCTCGATTTGGGAATCGGCATTGACTACCCGAACCCCGCCGCCATCGGGGCGGACCGCTTGGCGAATGCGGCAGGATGCGTGGCTCACTATGGCTTTCCAGCCATCGTTGTGGATTTCGGAACCGCTGTGACTTTTGATGTGATTTCCACCGATGGCTCCTACATCGGAGGAGTGATCGCCCCCGGCCTCGGCGCAATGACAAACTACCTCCACGACCGCACGGCGCTTCTCCCACTCATCCG
>JBILZC010000094.1:0-8728 GCA_044377415.1 Terrimicrobiaceae bacterium
GGCTGTCATGAAGAGGCGGCGGCGGATAGGCAGATTCCCATCATGGAGGAGATGGGAAAAGAGGCTCTTTCCATCACCTACAGTCTTGTGCGCCTCGTCCATGATGCCGAGGTCAAATCTGACTCCTGCGCTTCGAGCGGCCTCGGCGAGGGCTTCACCACTCTGGTAGGTGGTGAAGACAACTTGCAGGCCCTTTGGCTTCTTCTTCAACCAAGCAGAAATCTTCTCTGAATCCGTGAGACAGGGAACACCGAGATCCTGCCGCAAGACGGCGACATCATCACGATTGACGCGCCCCGCCGATTCATCACTGCAAACGCAAATCCAATCCACATCTTGCCGATTCGCCAGCGTCTCACGCAGCCAGACTTTGAGGGTCTGGCGGATGAGCGAAAGGCTCGGCACTGCAATGAGAATGCGCTTCGCTCCAATCTCCTGAGCTAGGAAATAAGCCGTCAAACTCTTGCCGCTTCCGCACGGCATGATGAGTTTTCCACGCGAGGCTTTTGCTTGAATGAAATGCTCTACCCCATCCGCAATCGCTGTCTTTTGATGTGGGCGAGGTTTTAGGGGCTTTAGAGTTGTGGGTTTGTGCGCGAGATGAGCGCGCAGGCGTTTGAAAAAATCTGTATCAAGCGACTGCCAGTCATCGAGCGAACAAAAGCCGATGCGGTCTTGGCCTTTTAGCACATGACTGAAACGCTCTGTCGTCGAGCAAACCAAACCGTATGAAAAGCCCTGGCAAACTCCAAAAGCAAGAGCCTGAAAAGTCGAGAGCGCCCCGAATGTAAGCGACTGGTTCGAGTCTTGTCGGTATTTGCATTGAACCGCCCAAAACTCTCCGCTCAGGGTCTCGGCAACAATGTCGATGCCGTAATCCGTCGAGGGCAGCTTCAGTTTTTTGGCAACGGCTTGAGGTATCTCTCGCCCCAGCCAGACATGCTTTAATTTGCAGGCGTATTTTGGCTCGAGAATCAGATACGCTTTGGTGAGTTCTTCAAAGAGATCGCCCTTTTCCTTTTCAGAATACCGAGCCCATTTCGCGGTCAAGTCGCTCCAAGAGGAGCATCCAGCAGTAGCTGATGATAAGATCATGAAACAAGCCTTAAGTAATTTGGCTTTATAGATTCGCGGCCCTGAAATGAAAGCCAAATGAACTTCTGGAATTTAAACAACAAAATGGATCAGTAACATATCCATATATTTTCTCTTTTTCCCCACTCTCATTATACCCGTCCTCCGCCAAACCCTCATCGCATTCCAAACTTTTTTTCGGCGCACCGACATCCAGCAGCGAGGGCCATTAGGACCTGCACTTAAAATAGAAACACCGCCCGCCATACGCTGGCGGGCGGTGCATTCAAAAAAAAACGCGATCTACTGAAATGGTCCCTGCGGGATTATTTGTGATCCAACACCGCATTCCACTCGTCGATGCGCTTTTTCTTAGCCGCAAAGAGGTCGTCGGTGGAATCGAGAACTTCAATCTTCTCAATTTTGTCGCCGCCGGTGATGGCGTTCACGGCATCCATCCCATTGGTCACATGACCGAAAACAGTGTGTTTTCGATCAAGGGTTCGCTGAGTCAATACAGCCCAGACTATGTGGATTGGCTTATCCTTCAGTATCGTAATGACAGGCCGTTTTTGTTAAGGCAAAGCTAATGCCAAGACCCAAACCAAAAAACCCGCCTGATCCATTGAAGCCTCACTATATTTGCCAACATTGAAAACAAAAGCCCCAGAATTGAATCAACTCGAAGGGGTGTGAAATTGAAGAGCCCTGAGCTTCTCTCAAAGCCGTGGCTTGACAAGTGTGGTATTTTTCTACCACGCCAACGAAAGCATTCTTATGTTTAACCAAACCATCAAGTCCCTTCGAATTGAAAAAAGATTAACTTTGCGTGACTTCTGCGCTCAAAACGGCCTCGATCCGAGCAATTGGAGCAAGGTCGAGCGCGGTGTGAATCCGCCACCTGGCGACATCACGCTTCTAGAGCGGTTGGCGGATTTCTTTGGACTCGCTGGCGCGAAAAAATTGTCTTTCATGGACGAAGCGGCTCTTCAAAGAGGCGAAATTCCCGCTGATGTAGCCGATCACGCAATCCTTCAAAGGGCCCTTCCAGCCTTCTTTCGTGCGGCCCGAGGTCACGAACTCAGCGAGAAGGAATTGAAGAGCCTCGCTGATGACATCAAACAACTCCACACTGTCGACGCTTAGTAACCCATCTCACCCATGGAACACGTTTGGGACAAAATCGGAGAACTACGGGGCCAATTCGATATCTTGAAAGAAGATCGAACGCCGATTGATGTTTTTACTTTTTTTGAAGTCGATATCGGTCTGGATGCAATCCCCTTTGACGACTTGGCAGCGAAATATCGAGTGGATGCGGCCATCAAGGTCGATTTTAGCGGCATTTATCTGGATGCCGAGCAATACGCGCTGATGGAAAGAGGCCCGGAATGGAAACTCAACCGACTACGCTTCACTGTGGCCCATGAGCTCGCTCACTATTTTCTCCACCGAGATCTTCCGCAGGCGTGCGATTTCAAGTCCATGCACGATTTCGCGCTTTGGACGTCAAACAATCGCGGACGCAAATACACTGTCGAGCAGGAGGCAAATGAATTTGCCGGGCGTCTACTTGTTCCAGAAACAAGGCTCGCGGAACTGTTTGACGAGTTTGCACCAGAAGCCGATCGATTGGTTCCAAATTTCATGACAAGCGGTCCGCTTCGCGACAAATTCGCCGAAAAAATTGCCCCTCGCTTTGGAGTAAACTCCCAAGTCATCGCCGTCCGCCTTGATCGCGACGGTTTATGGACAGCAGCTTGACTTTCACGCAAAAGTCACAGATGCCCACTCGGATCAGTACGGCATTTGATAGATTCCCGAAGAAATCGCGAACTCGAGCGGGCGGGAGAGCACAAATTGGGCGACGGTGATGAGGAGAAAAAAGGGCCGTCTCACACATTCACATATTTTCAGTTTTTCCTCTCATTGCACCGTCTTCCGCTGAACCCTCATCGCATTCCAAACTTTTTTCGACGCAACTACATCCAGCAGCGAGGGCGATTAGGTCCTGCACTTAAAATAAAAACACCGCCCACCATACGCTGGCGGGCGGTGTATTTAAAAAGAAACACGGGCTGCGGAAATGGTCCCTGGGGGATTATTTGTGATCCAACACTGCATTCCACTCGTCGATGCGCTTTTTCTCAGCCGCAAAGAGGTCGTCGGTGGAATCGAGAACTTCAATCTTCTCGATTTTGTCGCCGCCGGTGATGGAGTTCACGACATCCATCCCATTAGTGACATGACCGAAGACGGTGTGTTTGCCGTCAAGGTGAGGTGTGGGCACGTGGGTGATGAAGAACTGGCTTCCATTGGTCCTTGGGCCCGCATTGGCCATGGAGAAAATACCGGGCCGATCGTGTTTGAGCCCAGTGTTGACTTCGTCTTCAAAGCGGTAACCGGGTCCACCGCTGCCTGTGCCGGTGGGATCGCCGCCTTGGATCATGAATTGCTTGATGACGCGATGGAAGGTGAGGCCGTTGTAGTAACCGCGCTTCGAGAGATTCAGGAAGTTGGCAACGGTGACGGGGGCTTTCGATGGCTCCAAAGTGGCTTCAATCGGCCCTTTGCTAGTAGTGAGAATAATACGGATATCTTGCATGGAAGCCGTGTCTGTCGCCGAATGCGCGGACATTGTCAAACCGAGAAACAAACAGAGGAGTATTCTTTTCATAAGGTGGAAACTTTACAGATCTGGAAAAAAACGCAAATCGGAGATCATCAAAACTAGACCGGCTTGGCCGGACGACTGAGGCGACGGATATCCTCGGGCAATTCCGCGCGATCGGCCAGCGAGACACGGTCGATAAAAAGCCCGCCACGCGTGTGATCAAGTTCATGTTGAACGGCTCGAGCGAGGAGTCCATCGGCTTCAAACTCCAGCGTCTCGCCTTCCATCGTCTTGGCTTTCACCCTCACCGAAAGTGGGCGGGGAATGTCGGCTGAAATCTCGGGAAAGCTGAGGCAGCCCTCGGATTCAATATGGATCCTCCCAAATGTCTCGACTTCGGCATTGATCAAAACCAACGGCATCAGGGATTCAAAGTCCACGGGGCGTCCATTCACTCGCATCGCGCTCGGGCGTTTTTTCATCTGAGGGACGTCGAGGACGAAGAACTGGAGCGGCAGACCGACTTGCTGTGCGGCGAGCCCGAGGCCCTCCGCTTCCTGCATGGTCTCAATCATGTCCACGGCGAGTTGGCGGATGCGGTCGTCAATTTTTTCCACACGGGCACCGGTCGTGCGCAAAGCGGGATGGTCGAAGGTCGTTATTTCAAGAATCATGGCTGAGGATTATCGGGTTGAGTGAATGCGGGGACGTCCTTGAGGCCCGCGGCTTTCAGCGAGTCGAGAACCTTGACCACCACGCCAAAGGGAGCCTCCCGGTCGGCTTGCAAAGCCACTGATCGGCCGGGGAACTTCTGTCGCGCCTCCGCGAGCATGGTGTGAAGATTTTCCAACGTGGCCGGATTGTCATCGATCGATATCTCGGTGGCGTTTTTCACGCGGAGCACGATGGGTTCCTTCTGCTCGGCGGCAGCGGTTTCAGCGGCCTTGGAGTCAGGCAGATTGATCTGCAATCGCGGTTGGCTCTTGCGGAAGTTCGTGGTGACGATGAAAAAAATCAGCAGTATCGCGAGAATATCGATCAGCGAAACGATGTTGATCGAGGGCGTGCGGCGCTTGCGTGTGTAGAATTGCATACAGGTCAGCGCTCGGCGGCGGGTTGATAGAGCTTCGCCAAAAGCTCGGCGGCGACGGACTCCATGGTTACCGCTTGCATCTCGATGCGGCGAAGAAAATAGCTATGGGCAATGAGGCTTGGAACAGCCACAGCGAGTCCAGCGATCGTTGTATTGAGGGCCTCAGAGATCCCACGAGCAACCACAACCGGATCCCCTGCCCCACCGAGTGCAGCGAAGATCCCAACAAGACCGGAAAGCGTTCCAAGCAGTCCGATGAGCGGGCCTGCCCCAGCCGTCATTTCAAGAATCATGAGGCCTTTTTCCATGCGGGCTAACTCGTGCCGGGCTCGGGTTTGTACGGCCTCGAGGTTTTCCGATTTCGGCCAGTTGAGATGGCTCAGGAGCGTGCCGAGGATTCGCGAGGTCGCAGATGGATGATCCTCCATCGCGTGATACAGGCTCTCGAGAGTGTCACCCGGCTTGAGCGCCTCGACGGCATCGACAACCTGAGACGGCAGAATCTGACTCTCACGAAGCCTCCATGCGCGAAGGAGCGCTGCAGTGAGGGAAAGAACCGAAAGCAAGACTAGCAGCACCATAAAGGGGCCGCCTTTGATAAAAAATTCCGCAATGCCGGTGAATATGGAGTCGGGTGTCATTAGTTGCCAAGAATGCTAAACGAGTAATCAATTTCGATGCGACCGTTTTCGAGTACCGCTTCGACTTCTGGGGGAATCGGGGGGATTTCGGCCTGCACGATCGCGGAGAGGCTCACGGACGCAAAACTCTCATTGGAGGTGTTATTCAAAATTTGCGGGGCCTTGACCTTGCCGTTGGGAAGAATGGTGAAGCGGATATCCACCGTGCCGATGTTGAGAAGGCCCATCTGGGACTTCACGTAGTAATACCAACGCGAGCCAATGGCATCGGAGACGGCTTTTTTATATCGGCCGAGCGGGGTCGCATTCGCTTCGACAGACGCTCGACCGCGATTCGAAATACTCCCGCGCAAACGGGTGACGCGCGTTTCGGGCTGAAATCCACTCGCGGAGGAAGTCGTTGGCTTTTGTGCAGGAGTGTTTTTTTTCACGACCTCAGAGACAGGCTTCGGCCGCGGTTTCTCAATGAGGGCGAGTTCGGGATCTGCGCGTGGAGTTGGTGCGGGCTCGGCTGCCGCTGTCACCTCACGCTTCTCGGTTTGCTGCTGAGGAGGCGCAGATCGCTCCTCTTTTTTTCCTTCCGTGTATTGCTGGTTTTGCAGCTCGATGTTTTTGTCCTCTTTTCCGTCCAATGAAGGTGCGGCTTCGCGACCGGAGGGCGCCGCTTCACTTGCTGCGACGGAATCCTTGTCCGACTCAAATGCGGCATCGGTCTTAGGCTTTGGCGGGGCGGGAGCCTGAGGAACTGCGGAAATATATTTCGGCGTCACTTTCACCGGCACCGGCACAGAAGGTTCAATAATTGTGATCTGCAGAGGCTCTTCCTCAAAGGGCTGCGGCTGGGGCTCGACTCGCGAACTCAAAATAAAATACGCCACAGCGAGAACGAGAAAAAGATGGATAGCCAAGGAGGCAATAAACGCCGCGAGCGTTTCGGCACGCGATTCCTCCTTATTGATGGCTACCCGATTCATTCCTGCAACATAGACAAAGGATCCCGAAACGCGCAAACGCATCCGCCAATATCAGCCGAGAACATTTTCCAGACTGACTGCGATCGTTCAGGGCATTTGGGTTCAGAAAAGCTCACCCTGACTCGTCGGCGCGGGGGGATTTTCTGCCGCTGGGATTTTGAACTCCGCTTCGATTTCCTTGATGAGCGTTCGGAATTCACAGTCACGCAAGAGCGTAAGCAACTCCTCTGGCTTCGGGTTTATTTCGAAAGATTGCCAAGGCACAGGCATCGCAAGGTCTTCATCGAGACGGACCATTTCGCGATTGGCGATGATGAGGTCGCGGTGGGCGAGGAGTTTTTCCCGCTGACGGACATTTTCGACATTGGTGGGATTTTCTAAAATCCCCTCGATGGCGCCGTAAGTATTGATGAGGCTGACAGCGGTTTTATCGCCAATGCCGGGAACGCCGGGAATATTATCGGAGGCATCGCCAGTGAGTGTAAGGACATCGGCGATATGCTGCGCATCGACACCCCATTTGCCACGAACTTCTTCCGGGCCAAGCAAAGCGAATCCGCCTTCTTTGATATCGGTCTTGAGAGTCGAGTAGATATGGAGCTGGGGACCGACAATTTGCAAAATGTCCTTATCGTTTGTGGCAATCACCACATCAGCACCATCACGGCGCGCGGCGGCAGCGTAGGTCGCGATAAGATCGTCGGCTTCGGTATCCTGGAGTTCCACGCTGCCTATCCCAAGAAGCGGAATGTTTTTTTGAAGCCATTCTTCCTGCGGACGCAAATCGTCAGGCATCGCGGTGCGGTTTTGTTTATAAGCGGGCTGCAACTCCACGCGGCGCGCAGGCAGTCCGCAATCCCAGATCACGGCGGCCCGGTCGGGCTTCAGATCCGCGAGCATCTTCCGGATGGCCTTGATGAACCCATAGATCGCATTCGTCGGCTCGCCACGGGAATTTCTTAGCCCCCGAATGGCATAAAATGACCGATACAGGTAGTAATGACCATCAACGAGGAGCAGGCGCATGCGGCTTAGCTCGCGATGGTGCCTATCTCGACGGGTTCGACCTTGATTCCCATTTCCTCAAGCCACGCGATGGCTTTTTTGATTTCCTCGCGTGTGCCATCGATTTCGAGGGATACCAGACCGATCTCATCCGTCACGCTGGCTTGCCGCACATTGGTGACGACTTCAAAGTTTTGAGCCAACTCCCAGAGAATCGGGCGTGTGATGAGGCGGGCGGGAAACATGAGCCAGAGTCGAGTCTTTTGCATGAATCCACCCTATCCCCTTTCAGCGCCGAAGGCCAAGCCGATTCAACTTTAGAGCAGTTTAAATAATTCTATAGCCACTACTTTGCGGCGACGAGAGCCGCTGAGCTGCGTCGTCAGTTCGGGCAGTGTGTTTTCACACAGCCGCTTCACAGCCACCGCCCCCCAGCAACCCTCGGCGCTCGCAAATTAACGGCCACATTATTATTTAAAATGCTCTAATGACGCGAACGGATGGTAGCTGGGTTGCCCGAGACGATCACATCCGGTCCGGCATCGCGTACTACTACGGCGCCTGCAGCGCAAACGGTATTCGCCCTCAGCGTCACTCCAGGGCCTATAAAGACGCCTGCCGCAACCCAACAACCCTCCTCAATCACAATCGGTTTCGTAATGAGGTCGAAGGTGGGCTTTTTAAAATCGTGCGAACCGGTGCAAAGAAACGCCCGTTGGGACAGGCACACATTGGAGGCGATGGAGACGCGGTCGAGCGTGAGTATCAGAACCTCCTCGCCGATCCAGACGTGGTTCCCGACCTCCAACCACCACGGGAAGGTGATATTCACGCGGGACCTTATCACAACGCCCTTTCCGATTTTTGCTCCGAAAGCTCGCAGCACCGCGACTCGAAGGGAAGACGGCAATGGAAACCAACTCTCAAAAAACAACGAGCGAGCTAACCACCAAAGCGCCTCCATCCAAGCTGGCGCGCCTCGGGAAAATTCCGAATTTTTAAAAAGGGAGAGATCCACAGTATCGGTTGGATTTGTTACCAAGCCAATCAACACGCTTACGAGTTCCGGGGCGACGACAAAATGCCAGACACTGGATTTTTCTCCTTGACTGATCGAGTCCCTGCGGCGTATCACTCAAAACATCTTATCAAGAGTGGCAGAGGGACTGGCCCTGTGAAGCCACGGCAACCGCTGAAGTGCAGGTGATGAATTTAATCACCCCGCATCCAGGCCCAGGTGCCAAATCCAGCTCGGACGGGCGTGAATAACGCAAGTCTGGGAAAAGATGAGATGGGCTTCGACTTACTGCCGATGTCCTGTCACTCG
>JBILZC010000027.1:0-25437 GCA_044377415.1 Terrimicrobiaceae bacterium
ATGTTTCACCATTCACCATATTAAGTCCAAGTTGATCAAGGGCATTGCACCTCAAAAGATCGCTCTTCCACCCTTGGTCTCATTACTGATGTGAACAGACTCTATTATTAGAACCATGGAACTCGTTTTTGATTCATTTCAAAACCTCAATAAATCACGCCCCCACTCACGTTTTAACGTATTGGACTGCGTGCTACGATGAACGAACTTCCACCTAAAGCTATTGTTCGAACCCCTAGTCCAGATCGCCGCTCAGGCCTCACTTCCAGCAAACTCGACAACAATCCTGAGGCAGAGGTATTGATTGATCACCCCCCCCTTCCCGATCATGATATATTTTACTCCCCTGATTCAAAATACCGAGGCTCGTTAGGCCGCATCAGAGACCCTCGGATTCACATTCCGCTAGCCCTGATCTTGACTCTGATTGCGGTATGGCTTCTCACTCCGGTTGTATGCGATGCCGTAGATGTGTGGCGTGCCAATCAACTCATAGAACTATCTGACACGGCCACATCAAACGGGAAACTTTTAGAAGCCATGGCTCTCGTTCAGAAAGCCAATACACTTGCTCCGAACAACGAATTCATTCAACGAAAGATCCACATTGTAGGCGCTGCCATGGGCGACACGTCCGCCATCACCGAGCTTCAAACCCTCATGAATAATGGCCTCGCCAACACCGAGGAACTCCTCACCCTTGCAGAACAGTCAATCAAAGCCGGCAAGCCACGTATGGCGCAGGCCGCCATTGATAAAATCACGGAAGACCATTCCGCTCGCAGGATCTCCATCGAAATGCAACTCATCACGCTCTCTGGAAATCCAGCCGCAGCGGTCGAGTTGGCCAAAAATGCCCTCCCCAACCTTTCCGCATCCGATGCCGAAAAGATCCTACTCGTCACAGCAGATTTGCTTCTAAAAATAAACCCAAAATCCAGCCAGGACATTCTTATCCCCCTATCCAAGAAAACTGATATTACCGGCATCGAGGCTCTACGCTTACTTGCAGGCCAGCAAAGCTTGCAGGCCAAAAATAGCGCGATCCGACCAGAGGAAATCGCAGCACGAATCCAATCCCACCCACTCCACACCAGTGATGATGCGCTTGTGGTTGCTGACCTCCGGATTTTTGAAAAACCAGAGGAAAAGAAAAAGATCATCGCGGATCTCGCCACTTCCCGCTACTCAGCCCCAACCCCAGATGCCATTGCGTTTGCCCGTTGGCTTAATCGTCGCTTTGACTACCAGGAAGCCGTCAACTTCATAGGTAAAGACCGAGCGCTATCTGATGCAGACTGGCTTCTTGTTTACCTCGATGCCCATGCCGGTCTCGACCGTTGGGGCGACGTATTCACCCTTCTTGATGCTGATACCGTTGTGGAGCTTTCCGAGAGCATTCGACTTCTCTTTCTGGCGCGGGCTGCAAAAAAAGCGGGAAAAGATATCGAAGCTGATGACCTATGGCGTGAAATGCACCGTAGCTTGGCTTTTGAAAAACCCGAAATTGCCTCTTTTGTTGCCGCCTACACATTTCGTATCGGCGAACCCGAACAGTCCATTAAAGCTTATCAAATTATGGCCCACCGCAGAGATACTGCTTTAGAGGGGTATCTCGGCATCACACGTTGTTGGCCGAAAAATGATTCCGCTGAAAACCTCCTCGCTGTTTACGATGAGTTCCTTCAATCGTTCCCCAACCTCACCGGGCAACAAATTGAGCAGGCCTACCTAGAACTGCTTACGGAGAGGGATACGACCGAAGCCGCGGCAAGAGCATTGAGCCTACTCAAGCATTCGCCGGATTCCCTCCCAGCCATAAGTGCCGCCGCACTCGGGCTTCTCAAAATGGGGGAAATCGAAAAGGCGAACGCTATTTGCAACGCAGAAGAAATTGATTGGCTTAAAGCGAAAGACTCCTCGAAGTGCGTGCGCGCAGCGGTCCTTCAAGCGGCAGGAAAAACTCAAGAAGCCGAGAAGATCACCGCAACTATCAACAAGTCCCAAATCCGACCAGAGGAACTCAAGTTGCTACCGACACATCCCTAGCAATCGGCTGGAGACAGACTTGATGCGGCTTCAGCCCCATCGCTCGAAAGGTTTTTTCAAATGCGGTTTCCACGTTCTCTCTTCCATCGTCCCATGGAATCTCGCTCCAACCATCGCGCGTCAATTCCCGCATATCACAAAAGTAGGACTCGCAATCTGTCATCAATCGTAATGTGCCACTAGGGCGCAATACGCGACGGATTTCTTGAAGAAAAGAGGCCTGAAATACACGACGTCCAGCATGACGGCGCTTAGGCCATGGATCGGGGAAATACAAATGGAATGTGTTTACGCTAGCCGGCGGCAGCAGTTTCTCAAGAGGCTCGGCCCCCACCCCTTGAATCGCAAATGCATTCGCCAGACCCAGACGGCTAATCTTTCGTAGACATTTATTCACGCGATCCGCCTGTTTCTCCAAACCCAGAAAATGAGTGTCAGGGTTCATTGCCGCCATACCGATAAAAAAAGCTCCACGATGACATCCAAAGTCCACCTCCAACGGTGGAGCACCTGGCTCTATCCAACCAGACGGAATCTTCGTTTCCATTTTCGCAGTGATAGGATTCATTATTTTCAAAGCAGACCAATTCCGAGAACACGTGGCCAACTAAAATATTCAGCGAGCGGGTTTCCTCACTTTGCCGGAATCACTGACTCAAGCCCCTCGCTCAGGAACCATCCCCTAGCTCCACCCGGCAACTGACCATAAATCCAACGACCGCGCTCAGAAAAGGCGGTGACCACACTTCCCTGCGGAAGCTTGGTGAGCTTCTCGGAATTGTCGACAGGTGCATTGAAAACCTCACATCCCTGTGTGGCCATGACAAACCTTTGCCGAGTCAGATTCACCCGCGGATCACACACCCAAGCAAGCACGATCAACACCACCCCAATTGAAATCAAACCTACAACCAAAAATCGTCGCGCGTTCCCATGGAAGCCGAAAAGCAAAATAAAAAGCCCTACCCAGAATAGAACGATACCCGCCATGAGAATTGGTTTGAGTGGCGCTTTGCTAGCAAAGCCCGCTTTCCAATCGGCAAGATCTGATGCAACTCCGAGAGACAGATTCGTGTCCGCCAAGGCCTTTTGAGCGGCATCAAAGCGAGGATCCAAAACCAACGCCCTACGTAAGTTCAGCGCGGCTAAAGCGGGTTTTGAAGAATTCTTGGCCGCCCCGCCTAGCTCATAATACACAGACGCGGATGGACGTGCCGTTTGCAGATGCCTCTCAAATAAACGAATGGCTTCTGCATGGTCCCCATTTTTCGCTCTCAATCTGGCCTCAAAAAGATCATCGCACCAAGCTTGGCTTGCCACGCCAAGAAACAACACGGCGACCATGGCACAACGAAGAAAGCTTGTGATTCTATTTCGCATATTGAGAAGCAAGACGGGAGAGGACTTGGCTGACACGCCCTCGTTCATCGGGGGTGGGCTTCACTCCAGCATGGAATGAATATTTGGATTCCGCCGCACGCTCCTGGAAGACCCGAAGAACTTCTTTGTCCGCCTCTGGCAATCCGGAGATCAGGCCACCGATTTCGGCATCACTCCCAACAATCGAAACAAGACAGCTAGATGCCTGATCATAGAAACGGGCAGCCTCACAAGTTACTAATTCGGCAATCGCTGCATGGATACGACTTGCCTCGGCCCTTTTCCGCATGAACTTCGAACGGGCGAATTTTTTGATCAGAGAATAGATGAGCGCAAGCACCCAAATGAAGGCAACGGACAAATTAACCCAGAGAAATACAGGCTGCTTCAAAAGCGGCGTCCAACTGGAGTCGCCGTCATCGTGAGATGCCGGCATGAGTGGCGATACTTCAGGTTTAGGGGACGCTGAGGGCATGGCAACGGCTAGCGGATCTGGCGGCGGCGCCACCTCACCGGCCTTGGCCTCGACAACAAATGGAGCTTGGGTGAGCGTTTCATATTTCCCTGTGGCGGGATCAAGATAGGTGAACTTCAACCCGGGAGTTTGAGCCCGTTCTTGCTTCGCAATGAGGATGAACTCAAAAGTCTTTGTTCCAGAAAAATGAATCGGATCACTCGGATCGAACTTGTCCGTGGGAGGGTAGGACCGCCAACCTTCGTCTTCCGTCAATTCCGGTGCCCCCATAGCATCAAAGTTCCCCTGCCCTGAAACCAGAACCTTGATGGTGACAGGCTCTCCGGGCGCTGCTTTTTTTGGAGTCGCACTCGCTTCCATCTTAAACTTACCGATCGCTCCAGAGAAAATTTCCGGTTTCCCCTCCTTCGGCACGGGAACCACCTCCAAAGTGACCGGTTTTGTCTCGATTCTCACATCCCGACTACTCGTAAACATCCCAGGCGGAAGCGCTCCACCAAATTGCTGGAAAATATCCGCAAAACCAGGCGGCGGACTTCCAGGCACCTGCAAGCGGGCCTCCAGACTCGATGTCGGAATCTCGAGCGCGCCGGACTTCACAGGCGTGATCCCAGTTTGAAAACCAAAAACAATATAGTTTTCACCATTAACAATCTGCTCACGCTTGGGAACATGAGTTAGCTTTTGAGCCGTGAAGCCCTCTCCCCCAAAATTCGGGCGATCCCCAACTTCACCGCTGATTCGTGAATGGAAGTAATACCGCAATTCCGCCGGAACCACCTCGCCAACATAGGCCTTCTTTTTTGAGAGGAGAAGATCCCCAAAATACGGATTCACTTGTCCAGCGGGAGGCGGCACATTGGCGGCGCTGGGCAAGGGCGCGTTTGGAAGAGGAGGATTGGTCACTCCAGGCAGAGCACCCGCCATAACCGTGAGACGCGCAGGCGCCGTTTTCAGGGTTTTATTATCCACCCGCACTTCAATCGGCGGAATCGTGAACTCTCCTGCATTCAATGGCTCCACCGAATAGGTGAACGTGAGGGCGGATGTAACTTTGAAATTATTCATTTCAAATCGGGTAGCCCGCCCAAAAAGCTCTATCCGAAGACCAGTCACATCGAGAGTCTGGGGCACTTGCGCATTTCTAGTATCACGAACCGTCACCACCAACTCGACAGGTTGACCCACTATCGTGCTCGGACTACTCAATCCTGCCGTGGCTTCTTGAGCCTGCAGAAAGGCTGATGCCGCCAACAGAAAACCCACCCACAAAATGAGAACGCGCATTTTCATTGTTTTTTACCAGTCGCGAAGCACCTCTTGCGAGGTTTGCTGTTCCATGAGATTGACTTTCTCCTCCTCGTTCCGAAGTGAATTGAGCAGCGCTCGAGCCTGACTTGGCGACATCTGCCCCACCTTCTCCTCCTCCGCTCCCGCCGCACCCTGTTCCGACTTTTGATTTTCAGGCGTAGACTTGGGCGACTCCGGCTTAGAACTCTTTAAATCGCCTTCTTTCTTTTCACCAGGCGTAGGGGATGGAGATGGTGCCTTCTGATCATTATTTTTTTCGGATTCGCCCTCATCCTTATTAGAGTCCTGTGACTTTTTGTCTTGAGACTCCTTGGGATCTTTCTGGTCCTGTTTTTTATCCTCAGGCTTTTGCTCAGAGTCTTTTTTGTCCTGATCACCTGATTTTTCCTTTTGGTCTTGATCTTTCTTGTCTTGGTCTTTGCCCTGATCGTCCTTCTGATCCTTCTGATCCTTCTGATCCTTCTGATCCTTCTGATCCTTCTGATCCTTCTGATCCTTCTGATCCTTCTGATCCTTCTGATCCTTCTGATCCTTCTGATCCTTCTGATCCTTCTGATCTTTTTTGTCTTGTTGCTCCTGTTTTTCAAGATCCTTCAGAAGCTTTTCAACGATCTCCCTATTTTCTTTGGACAATTTGTTTGCGGGATTCAATTTCAGCGCTTCGGAGTAATGCTCGATGGCACTTTTCCACGCCGTCTTCTTCGCCTCGTTTTCCTGAGCGGCTTCACCAGTTCGCACAAGCGAGTTGGCGAGGTTGTAGGAGGCTTCCTCCCGGAGCTTTTTATCTTCAGAGAGAAGCGCCTTCGTGAAGTGGGTGATGGCTTGGTCAAATTTTCCCAACTTGTATGCTGCCGCGCCGGCATTGAATTGCAAGGGACGCGAATCAGGTTCGGATTGGAGTCCTTTTTCGAATGCAGCCCCAGCCTGCTCGTATTGCCCCTCCTTGTAATCTTGAATCCCATTGGTGCTAGCGTGGCCCATGGGCGCCGGGAACAAAAACATGGTCAGCAACGACACCGCGAGCGGCACTTTGCGGCGTCGATCACCCGGAAATACCGAAAGCATCAAACACAAAACCGCAAAACCAAGTGGCCATTGGTAGCGTTCAACTGGCTGGCGAGAAGTGAAGACCCCATTCTCGGTGAGTTCCATCGGCTCAATGCCTTTTTGGAATATCTCTTTAGCCGCATCGGGGCCGATATTCACAAAGAATCCTCCTGTCGCTTGCGCGATTTCGGTCAAGCGAGCGGTATCCAGCTTGGAATTCACAGGTTTTCCAGAGGCATCACGCACAAAACCCTGCCTCCCATCCTGAGTTCGCACAGGAATAAGCGATCCAGCCGCCGAACCGATCCCAACAGTGAAAATCCGAATCCCTTCGGATGTGGCCTGCTTGGCGGCAGTGATTCCATCGGCATCCAACTCTTCTCCATCGGTTAAAATCACCAACGCCCTCGTCTGCCCCTCCGCCTTCCCAAAGGCCTCCCTAGCTGTAGCTATGGCGGTGGCCATGTTTGTGCCACCCATTGGAATCACACTTGCATCCATCTCATCCAGCGCATTAGTCACGGCAGCATAATCCAAAGTGAGCGGAGCCTGCAAAAAGGCGGAACCCGCAAAAGCAATGAGCCCCACGCGATCCCCCTTGAGAAATCGAAGAAGATCCTGACTGAAAAGTTTGGCCCGAGTGAGGCGATCGGGCGCAATATCTGTAGCCAGCATGCTTTTTGAGGTATCCAACGCGATCACGACATCCCGTCCCTTTTGCTTGGTTTCCTTTTCAATAAACCCATAGCGCGGTTGGGCAAGAGCGAGAATCACCCCAGCAAGGGCCAGCAAAAGCAAAAAGGCTCTCAAAACTCGACGCGGCACACTCACCGATCCGGCAAGCTGACTACGCAAACGAGGGGCCACGACCTTAGCAATGAGCGTGCGACTGCGGTGGTGTGCCCACAGATAAACACAAGCCAATACAGGCAACAATGCGAGGCCCCAAAGCCATTGAGGACTACCGAAAGTTAGGGGAGTCGTTTCCATAACGTTTGGGAAAGCAGCATTTCTAGAAGGAGGCAGACTAGGCCGGGGATGAGAAACCAGTGAAAGAGATCACGATATTGGGCTGTTTTTTCAACTTCGATCTTAGACTTCTCAAGTTTATCGATCTCGGCGAAAATGGTTTTGAGCGATTCGGTATCCGTAGCACGAAAAAATTTTCCATTGGTGATGGTCGCAATTTCCTGAAGAGCCTTTTCGTCAAACCTCACAAGCACATTGCGATAAACTGTTCTTCCAAATGCATTGGTCATGGGAAAAGGAGCCTCCCCCTCCGTGCCCGCTCCGATTGCATAAATGCGGATCCCCAGAGTTTTTGCAGCCTCGGCAGCCGTGAGTGGCATGACTTTCCCTGCATTGTTGTCACCATCGGTGAGAAGAACGATGAGCTTTGTTTTGGCCTCCTTGTCCTTCAGCCGATTGGAGGCAGAAGCGATAGCGGAACCCACGGCAGTTCCATCTTCAACAAGACCGATCCGAAGGCGATCTAGATTCTGGATCAACCAATCGTGATCGAGTGTGAGTGGGCTTACCAAATAAGGGCGCCCCGCAAACGCAACAATCCCTATGCGGTCGTTAGGACGCTCACGAATGAATTGCTCAGTCACCCGCTTAACCGCCTCGATTCGGTTCGCTCGAGAATTTCCTATCGTAAAATCCTCAGCGAGCATCGAACGAGACACATCTAGGGCGAGCATGATATCGACGCCGGTCGCCTGCACCCGGGTCACGACGCGGCCGAGTTGTGGGCGGGCAAGCGCAATGACAAAGAGCGCGAGGCTGAAATAAATAAGCCCCGCCAGAATCGCTCCCGCTCTAGATCGGCGGCGTTGCCCAATCTGGGAAAGCGTGGACGTGGTAGAAAACAAGATCCCAGCCATGCCTCCAAACCTACCCTTGAAATAAGCCAGTATCGGCACCACCAAAAGCAGGCACAGCAACCAAGGGTTCGCAAAAGAAAAGTCTCTCATTTGCTCCCCGGCGCCTCCTTCCCTTGACTGGACGCAACCTCACCACGAACAAAACGCACCGCCGTTTCGAGCAGATCGAGCATTTCAGATTCACCTGACTCCGCACGCGCATACTTGAGCATGTCAGTTCTCTCAAGAAATACGGCTAGTCCCGCTTTTTCATTGTCCGTGAAAAGAGCGTGGTCCGCGATCGACTGCAGAAACTCAATCGAAGTCTGTCGTGTGGCGGAGAGATCATGCTCGGCCTGAATGTAGCTCCGAACATCATCGGATACCTCAACACCAAAGTTGTAGGGATCAGTCCTAGACATACGGTCGCGAAGCGCATTCAAGGACTCAATCGCTCGCTCACGATTTGTGAGAATCCGGCTTCGACGTCTTAATAAACGCTGCGCCAAATAAATAAAGCCGGCGAAAACCAATAAAAATACCAAAGCCGCACAGATCGTCATCCATAGGGGGTAGGGCCAGAACCAAACTGGGCCAACGATGTCATGAATCGGAACGGGAGTGGGCTCGGGTGGATTCATGCGGCCATGCGACGCTCCCGTTGGACAAAAAAAGCTCGGATCGCAATGAGGTAATCTTCCGTTGTGGATAGAGGCACGATGTCGATACGACGACTTCGAAAAAGAGATTCGAGGTGACGGCGGCGATCCACATTGGCACTCAACAAGCCACGCCTCACCGCCCTGCTACTCGTATTGATATCGACCTGCTCGCCTGTTTCCGCATCCTCCAATGTGATAATGCCAACGTTGTGGATCTCACTCTCGCCGGGATCCGTCACTGGCATGGCGACGAGATCATGGCGGCGACTACTCACATTGAGGGCCTTTGTGAAATCTGGCGCAAGAAAGTCCGAGATCATGAACACCACAGCCCGCCGACTGATGACCCGGTTCATATACTCCAAGGCAACGGTCAAATTCGTCCCCTTTCCCTTAGGCTCAAAGTATAGCATTTCGCGAATCAGCCTCAGCGTATGAAGGCGACCTTTTTTCGGAGGAATAAAAAGTTCCACTTCATCCGAGAAGAGCAACAAACCCACCTTGTCATTATTGTAAATCGCACTGAACGCCAGCAATGAAGCCACTTCGGCGGCAAGTTCCCTCTTGCTCAATTCCACGCTGCCAAAAATACCTGAAGCACTCACATCCACCAAGAGCATCACGGTCATCTCCCGCTCTTCGGTGAACTTTTTGATATAGGGCGCATTCATGCGCGCCGTGACATTCCAGTCGATTGCCCTGATTTCATCGCCGGGGGCATATTCCCTGACCTCCTCAAAATTCATCCCACGTCCCTTGAAAACACTGTGGTACTGACCAGCAAAGCTGGAGTTAACCAACCTGCGCGTTCGCAGTTCAATGCGTCGGATTTTTTTGAGAATCTCCTTGGGATCGCGAATCATGAATAGCCTAAATGTGAGCGATGACGAAAAAACGGAGCTTCTGATTAGGGTACAGGAACTCCTGCAAAAATCTTCTCGATCACCATTTCTGTAGTCACCGCTTCGGCTTCCGCCTCGTAACTCACGCCGATGCGGTGTCTCAACACATCCATGCCAACACTCTTCACATCCTGAGGCGTCACATACCCACGCCCGGCGATGAAGGCGTTTGCCTTGGCCGCGAGAGTGAGGAAAATCGTCGCCCTCGGGGATGCCCCATACCGGATCATCCCGTCCAGCTTCAAATTGCAGGAGGCAGGATCGCGAGTGGCCCAAACGATGTTCACGATGTAATCCTTCACGCGATCGTCGACATAAATGTCGTTCACCACTCCACGAGCACGAATGATGTCCTCAGGCCCCACCACGGCGTCCACATTGAGTTTCGGTGAGGACGTCGCCATGGCATCCAAGATCGAGCGCTCCTCCTCGCGAGTCGGATATCCCACATGCACCTTGAGCATAAAGCGGTCTAACTGGGCTTCGGGCAGTTGATATGTGCCTTCTTGCTCGATGGGGTTTTGCGTGGCCAAAACAAGAAACGGATCGGGCAGCGGAAACGTCTCTTCTCCGATCGTGACCTGACGCTCCTGCATCGCCTCCAGCAACGCGCTCTGCACTTTCGCCGGAGCACGGTTGATCTCATCAGCCAAAATGAGGTTGGAAAAAATCGGCCCTAGCTTTGTCGTGAAGACACTCTCCCTGGGGTTGTAGATCATCGTCCCCACGAGATCCGCCGGCAACAAGTCCGGTGTGAATTGAAGACGCTGAAACCCCGTGCGAATCGAGTTTGCGAGGGTTCGCACCGTAAGCGTCTTGGCCAAACCGGGCACGCCCTCAAGGAGCACATGCCCATTTGAAAGCAAACCGATCAACAGACGATGAATGAGAACCTTCTGCCCCACTACCACTCGACCGACCTCGTTCACTAAGGGTTCAACCCAATGCCTGTTTTCTTGAACATGTCGTGTGAGTTCGGATGTGTTGATGCTCATATATACTAGATGATTTTTTGGAGATGGATTGTTTAAAATATCAAGAAAAGCGAATTCGTTAAGACAGAATGGAGCATTTTTCGTTCAAGAAAACCTTAAACGCTTAAGAAGAGCCGCGCCCACTCCTCCCCTCGTGAGAATCCCATCTTAACCCGGTCGACTATTCTTTTACCAAATAGGGACCTACATCAAATGTGTCGCCAACCTTGATGAAATCAAATCGTTTTTGGTCATTCAACCAAACCGTAAATGTTTTTTTGGAACCATCTTTTAACAGGACTTCGACGCTGATGATGTATTCCCCATCGATCCTATCTGTTCGCACAGCCCCATCGCGATTAAGGGTTATCTGATTTTCCGACTTCCCGAAGGGTTTAAACTCCTTCGAAACGACAGTCCCCGTCATTTTGGCATCAACAATAGGTTTACCCGTTTGCCAAATCGCAAACACAATAAATCCCAATGCTAGCAGTCCCATTAAGATCGATTTCACCCATGTTGAAATGGGGATTTGCACTTTAAAAACTCGCTTGGATTTGTCCTCCATACGTGAATCATAGCACATTTCACGAATGGTGATGAATGGATTTATTGAAAACCTGCGAAAACCGAGGCTTAAAAATCAAAACCCACTCGGTTGAATCCACTCCAACTCGACCGAACCGGGCCTAATGTATAAAAACATTCCTTCGAGGGCCGTTTGATCGCCTTCGCGAAAAGCAATGACCGACTGCATCTTAGGTGAATGGTCTTTTGAAGCAGATTCATTTTTTTCGGGGGCCTTTGAGTGCTGCTGCACATAAATTTCAGAACCATGCTTTTGAAATTGAAATAAAGAATCTGCCGGCACTCCAATAAGCCTCTTTGATGAGACCGCATCCGAAGTGAATGTCACATTACGCTGACCCGCCCCCTCCATCTCCAATATCAAATCCCGTCGATCCACCCCCTTGACGAGGGCTTTCTTCAGCGTCCCAGTCACTGTGATTTTTCGATTCTTCAGCCTAGCTGAAACAAGAGACGGAAATTCATTGCAAATCCTCGCCAGCTCAGTCGATGGAATCGAACTCTGTCGCAAACAATTCTCCGCATTTTCCAGCGGGGTAGGAGGAGGCATCTTCGTATAGTGTTTCCATCCCCAAAAACTAATCGCGGCTAAAACTGCGATGATGAAAATATTTTTCATTAATGAAACGACTAGGAGTGGATAATGAGATCCGCTCCCCCAAAGCACAACATCAAACTAATGCACTTGCGGGTCACATTGAACGCATAGGTGCCGTTTGTCACTTCTTGCATAAAAAAATATTTCACTTGGGAAATGCTTTTACCCAGCAGATACAAATGCTAGAAGTGAACGCATGATTGCATTGCTGGCATTGGAAGATGGTCGGGTATTTCGAGGCGAGTCCTTCGGGGCCAAGGGCACTTCGACTGGGGAAATTTGCTTTAATACGTCCATGAGCGGTTATCAGGAAATCCTGACAGATCCTTCTTACCGAGGCCAAATCGTCGCGATGACCTACCCTGAGATCGGCAACTATGGCGTGAACGGATTGGATGTGGAGAGCGACATTCCTCAGGTTCGAGGGTTCGTGATCGAGGAGTTGAGCCCTGTTATTAGCAACTGGCGGGCAGACTGCGGACTGCATGAATACTTGGAGAAACACGGCATCCTTGGAATCCAAGGAGTCGATACCCGAGCCTTAACTCGACACTTGCGGACCCGCGGAGCCATGAAGGCCTGCATCACCACGGAAATCACAGACGAAGTATTGGCGATCGAAAAAGCCAAATCCGCCAGCTACGACGGAATTGATTTCGTCCAAGAAGTGAGCACTCAATCCAATTACGAGTGGGACAAAAAAAATTCCCTGAGCAAAGATTGGGTCCTGCGATCAGGAGCGGACTCCACTCAAGACTCGGACGAAAAAGGTAACACCTTCGCGCCCCTTCCTCCAGTCACTCACACTCTCGCTGCGTTGGATTTCGGGATGAAAAAAAACATCCTCCGCTACCTCCGACAGAAAGGTTTTCAAGTCACCGTCCTCCCTGCCACATCAAGTCCGGCAGACATTCTTGCCCTCGGTACGGATGGAGTTTTTCTTTCCAATGGACCAGGCGATCCCGAAGCCCTCGACTACGCTTGCGAGACCGTGCGCGCCTTGATTGGGAAAAAGCCGATTTTTGGAATCTGCCTAGGACATCAGATTCTGGCCCGTGCTCTTGGTGGGAAAACTTTCAAACTCAAGTTCGGTCACCGCGGGGCCAATCAGCCTGTGAAAGACCTTCGCTCGGGAAAAATCGCAATCACTTCGCAGAACCATGGCTATGCGGTCGATCCCTTGACTCTTCCTTCCGACGTGGAAGTCACTCACACCAATCTCAATGATGGTACCGTTGCGGGCCTTCGACACAAGACACACAGCGCCTTTAGCGTTCAATACCATCCGGAAGCCAGCCCCGGCCCGCACGATGCGGATTACTTTTTTGCCGAGTTTGTCAAAGAAGTCGCTGCGGCCAAAGCCGCAAACTAGGAATTCACCACATGGCCAAGCTCAAGATCTCCCTTCCATCGGGCAAAGAAATCATCCACGACCTTTCGGAGCAGACCACCACCATAGGTCGACTCGCGGAAAATGCGCTGCAGATCGAGGACGATTCCGTGAGCAGTTCCCATGCTGAGATATTTGCCGAAGATGACCGCTTTTTTGTGCGTGATCTGGGATCAACTAACGGCACCTTCATCAACGGAGAAAAAATCGAAAAATCCCTCCTTCATGACGGTGACGAATTGCGCTTCGGCTCAGTGATCACCCGATTCGGCGTATCCGAAGCTCCGCCAGAAAACCTCACTGGAGCCCCCGCAAGTCTCCCCACCGAAGCAACCACAGAAAGCCACAGACCGGATAACTTCGTGAGTTCCTCTCCGATCAAACGGGAGACAAATCAAAACAGCTCAGGAAAGACCGTCCTCCTCATCGCTGCTCTTGTTGGCGCCTTGGCCTTCGCCGGTGCCGTTTACAAAATTCTAGAAATTTCTAAAATTCTAGAAAACCAATAACCAGCCCACGCCCGAGGCTGAAAACCGCAGTTTTCTCAAAGCATGGAAGAAATCACACACAATGAACTGTTGGCTATTCGCCGACAAAAACTCAATGCCATCCGCGAGGCCAATATCGATCCGTATGGCGCTCGCTTTGAGACCACCGGCACACCGGGCCTCATCCGAGCCGATTTTGTCGAGGGGCTAAACGTTCGCACGGCCGGACGCATCACCGCCCATCGTAATATGGGCAAAAGCCACTTCATCGACCTCTCGGATATCTCAGGACGGATCCAGATTTACATTAACTCGAAGGAAATCGGGCCCGATTCGGCCGCCATTTTCGACCACCTTGACATCGGCGACTTTATCGGTGTGGACGGCCAGACCTTCACTACAAAAACCGGGGAACCCAGCATCAAGGCAACCGCTTTCACCGTCTTATCGAAATCCCTTCGTCCCCTTCCCGACAAGTGGCACGGAGTTCAGGACACGGAAATCAAATACCGCCAACGCTACCTCGACCTGATCGCCAACCCTGAGTCGTTGGAAATTTTTAAAAAGCGCATCGCCATCGTTCGTGAAATTCGCCGCTTCCTCGAAGATCGTGCGTTCATCGAGGTCGAGACACCCATGATGCAGTCGATTCCGGGTGGAGCTGCGGCCCAACCGTTTGAAACGCACCACAACGCCCTCGGGGTCGATCTCTTTCTGCGCATCGCTCCGGAGCTTTACCTCAAGCGTTTGCTTGTCGGTGGATTCAATAAGGTTTTTGAGCTCAACCGAAATTTCCGCAACGAAGGCATCTCCCGGCGCCACAACCCTGAATTCACCATGCTGGAAGCCTATTGGGCCTACGCCGATTTCGAGCAAATGGCCAGTCTGGTCGAAGAAATGGTCTGCCATGTCGCCGAAAAAATCTGCGGTTCCTTGCTCATCGAGCACCGCGATGCCGAGGGCAATGTCGTCAAAACAATCGACCTTTCCCGCCCCTGGCGCCGCACGTCCTATTCGGACCTCATTCGCGGAGTCGCTCCTAACTGGTATGACCTCACCACCGAGCAACGGCGCGAATGGTGCGCGGAGCACAAAATCGATGTCACCCACTGCCACGAGGATTTCGAACTCACCCAACATGTCTTCGAAAAGTTGGTGGAAGAAAAAACCATGAATCCTCTTTTTGTGACGCACTGTCCGAAGGAACTCGTCCCGCTCGCCAAACTCAACGCCACCAACTCCAGTGTGGTTGATGTCTACGAACTCGTCATCAACGGCCAGGAAATCTCACCAGGCTACTCGGAACTCAACGATCCCGACCTCCAGCGCGAGCGACTCGAACATCAAAGCGGGGGAGAAACTCAAAAGCTCGACGAGGATTTCCTCACCGCTCTCGAATACGGCATGCCTCCGGCGGGTGGCATCGGCATTGGTATCGATAGGCTCGTGATGATGCTCACTGGAGCCGAAAGCATCCGTGACGTGATTCTCTTTCCTCAAATGCGTCCAAGAGCAGCCCAGCATTGATTCAGATATGCCCGTCGCCATCGTCCAACCCAGGCCCCCCCTTTGCACATCCCATCGCACTCCAACCACCTGAGCGACCGTGCGACTTCCTCTCTTGCTATTTCTTCTCCTGCTCTGCCAGGGTGCGGCTTCAGCTTGGGACGTTGTTCTACATGAAAACCGCCGCTATGTGCCGGTCGAAAACGTCTCGAAATTCTATAACCTGAGCCCTCCTGTGAAGCAGGAAGATAGCTTCGCGATCAAGAGCGCCACAAAAACCATCAAAGGAAAAAGTGGCGCAAGAGAAGTCTTCATCAACAACGTCAAATACGTCCTTTGCTTTCCCATCGTCAAAAAAGGCGGTTCGATACTGATCTCCGCGATGGATGTCACCAAGATCATCGAACCCGTGATGCGACCCGGACTCATTAAAAATGTGGCTCCCGTTACCACAGTCATTCTCGATGCCGGCCACGGCGGACATGACAGTGGCGCAACAAGTTCTCGGGGAATCGAGAAGCATGCCGCACTCGACGTGGTGCTCCGCGCAAGACGCTTGCTTTTGGAGAGAGGCTACAAAGTCCATCTCACTCGATCCAACGACACCTTCATTCCTCTCGAGAAGCGACCAGCCCTTGCCAACCGCCACCAGAATGCCGTTTTTGTGAGCGTACACTTTAATAAAAGTAAAACGGTCGGTGGAACGGGGATCGAAACCTTCGCACTGGCTCCGAGGGGCGTGCCTTCAATGGACGAGGAAAACCTCAGCTACAGCGATTTGAAGACATACCCTGGGCATGCCCGCGATCCCGAGAATGTCGCCCTCGCCACTGCTATGCATTCGTCGATGCTTCGCCACATGCGACTCACTGACCGCGGCATCAAGAGGGCTCGATTTGTGGTCATTAAAAATCTGGTCATCCCCGGAGTCCTCCTTGAGGGTGGATTTATCAATCATCCCATCGATGGTCGTCTTATTGCCAGTTCCTCCTATCGCCATGCGTTTGCTCAGGCCATTCTTGAGGGAGTTACCCGATATGGAAGTGCCGTGAGCGGCAAGTCCGCCACTCAATCTCCTTCCGCCACAACCTCCGCAAGCGACCCTTCATCCATCCCGAATCTTCCAAGATCGCTTTCACCCTATAACCTGAATAGTCATCTTAACGAGGCGGTCCAACGCACCTCCCAGCAACTGGCCGAGCCCTCGGCCACTGCCCAACCACCCAAAACCAATGCCAACTGATCGCTCTTTGGATCCCATCGGAGTTTTTGACTCGGGTATCGGCGGACTCACTGTGGTCGCCGCGCTTCAAAACCTCCTCCCTGCGGAAAATATATTTTACATCGGAGACACTGCTCGCGTGCCCTATGGAGGCAAAAGTCGAAAAACCGTGGAGCGCTATAGTATCGAGATCGGTGGCCTCCTCTTGGCGGAGCGCGCCAAGGTGATAGTTGTAGCGTGCAACACGGCGTCCGCTCTCGCCGTACCCCGCATGAAGGATATCTTTAAAGTTTCTGTTCAAGGTGTGGTTGCCCCAGGAGCGGCGGCAGCTGTTCAAAATACCAAAAACAAAAAAGTCGGTGTCATTGGCACCCGCGCGACTATGGCCAGCGGCGCCTACGAGCATGCGATCAACGGCCTCGATCCCGATATCCAAGTTTTCAGCGCAGCCTGCCCGCTTTTAGTTCCCTTCATCGAAGAGGCGATGTTCGATGACAAAATCACCGACCTCATGCTCTCCCGGTATCTCACCCCTCTCCTCTCGAGCGGCATAGACACCCTTGTCCTCGGCTGCACGCATTACCCCCTGCTCCGCGATGCGATTGCCCGCATGGCAGGACCGGATGTGACCTTAGTCGATTCCGCCCAGAATTGCGCCTTAGCCGTCCAATCCCTTTTGGCGAACGCCTCCCTTTCCGCCCCGCCTGAAAGACTAGGCCGCTTGGAAGTCGCGCTCACTGATGCAACAGAGGGATTCCTTCGCACAGCCGCTCGGGCACTGGATCTCGAGATCGGCGAGGTTGCGCTCCGCTCGGTCCAAAATACCCAAGAAGGCTAGAAACTTTCCCGCAGGCTTGCAGCCCGCCGAAAAACCGGAGAGACGTTGATGATGCGACATTTCCTTATCGTCCTTTTTCTTTGCACCTTGCCCGCTCTCGCGGAGGAAAAATCCGGTCCAGAAAAAAAGCGCTACTCCTTTTCGAAAGAAGGCGACCCGGCGACTCCATCCGCGCCCCATTCGAACTCGGCAACGGACCCGAGCGCCGCGCTCAGTCGCTTCTTTGAAGCGCTAAAAGCGGATCAACTGGAAACCGCCTATTCCGACTTGGTAAAAAACACCATCATCGCCGCGCGCCCCGAGAACGTCGTTCAACTCAAAGAAAAGACTCGCACCGCGATTGATAACTTTGGCCCCGTGAAGGGCTATGAAGTCGTGGAAACTTTGGAAATCGGAAAGTCTCTATACCGCCAAACCTGCATCTCATTGAATGAAGACCTTCCTCTGCGCTGGAGGTTTTATTTTTATCGATCCGGCAACCAATGGAAAATAGTCGATCTACGAGTCGATGACGGCATCGTCGAGCTGTTTGAAGAAATCGCCCGCAACCGCAAAAAATAAGTCTCCCGCGAGCGGTTCGTTTAGCGCTCTTGCTCTCCCTGTTTGACGCCTCCCTGTAATCCCGTATATTGGCCGCGCATGAAAGGTAATGGCAGACGAGTCTTGCTCGGAATGAGCGGGGGGGTGGATTCCAGCGTAGCGGCATCGCTTCTACAAAAGGATGGCTGGGACGTCATCGGAGTCACGATGAAGGTTTGGCCGCAGGATTGCATCTCCCGCGCGGAAGACAAATGCTGTGGCCCCTCGGCCATTGCCGATGCTCGCGGTGTCGCTCACCGCCTTGGAATTCCCCACTACGTCGTCGATGAGGCCGATAACTTTGAAAAAATCGTTATCGACTATTTTGCCAGCGAGTATCGTCTTGGTCGCACTCCGAATCCCTGCGTGATGTGCAATGAGCACCTCAAATTCGGCAATCTCCGGACGAAAGCCCGCTCGCTTGGCGCTGACTTCATCGCCACCGGCCACTACGCCATCATTGATCATCTGGAATCCAAAGCGGTCCTTCGCAAAGGTCGCGATGCGCGAAAGGATCAATCGTATTTTCTCTTTAGCCTTGGCCAAGACCAACTCCAGCACGCCCTCACTCCCCTCGGCGGAATGGAAAAACCCGCTATCCGCGAGATCGCCCGAGAATTGGGACTCAAAGTCGCGGACAAAGTCGATAGCCAAGAAATCTGCTTTGTTCCCGGCAATGACTACAAGGCCTTCCTTCGCGGCCATCTCGGCGAGGAGGAATTCCACCGCGGTGGCATCTACGACACGCAGGGGAACTTTATTGCCGACCACGAGGGCATCGAAATGTTCACGATCGGTCAACGAAAGGGTCTCCCAGGCGGATCCCCTCGCCCACGCTATGTCATCGACATCGATCCAGATACCAATCGCGTGATCGTCGGCGATGAGGAAGACCTCGTGAAGGAACAATTCGAGGTCGATCGCGTCAACTGGCTCGATGGTGAACCCGCCGAACCCAAAGCGATCAGCGTCAAGATTCGCTACGCCCACCCGGGTGCCGATGCGCTCGTTCACCCGCTTCCCGGCGGCAAAGCACGAATCGATCTTGCCTCTCCCCAGCGTGCCATCACCCCCGGCCAAGCTGCTGTTTTTTATAATGGCGATATCGTCGTCGGTGGCGGCTGGATCGTCCGCCAGCCAGCCCCCGTTCCGGCATGATTCAGTTTGTGGTCACGACGCTGCCGGACGAAACTTCCGCCGCTGCGATCGTTCATGAGCTGGTTGAAAAGAAATTCGCCGCCTGCGGCACACTCCTCCCCGCCGCTCGCTCGATTTACCGTTGGAAGGATTCCATCGAAGATACTTCCGAGGTGGTCGTGATCTTCAAAATTCCCGCAACGCACTTTTCGATTTTTTCCTCCGCCCTCCAATCGCTTCATCCCTACGAAAATCCCGAGATTGTCGCCTTTGATCCAGCCGAGGCGTCCGCGATCTATTCCACCTGGATACTCGACTCCTGCAAGTAGTACCTGACTCACCTGCAAAATCCGGCCTCGCCCTTTGCTAAACTCGATCCCTCAGCGCGTCCGAACCTCCCATTACCATGCCGCCGTTGTCTTCTTTACTCCCCGCTTTACTAGATCTATAAATCAACCAACTGAAAGCCCGTCAGGAAGTGAACCCAGATAGCACGACAGACTCCAGCGAGACCACACAAATGGTCCAGCCGAGCCCCAAAAGAGAAAAACCGACGCCCGGCTTGAAGTCTCTTCGCTATCAATTCGAATTTTTCGGTCTTCGCTTCATCTGCGCCCTCATTCCGAGGCTCCCCTACTGCTGGATTCAGCCAATTGCCAACTTTTTCGGGTTTCTCTTTCACTACTTGGACTCACGCGGGCGCGCCGTGGCCATCGATAACTTGCGCGTTGCTTTCGGTGATACCTACGACATCGCTGCTAGGAATCGCATCGCCCGTGCCTCATTCCAGAATTTCGCACGCACGATGCTCTGCCTCCTCTGGTCCCCCAACCTGACTCACGAAAATTACCAGAAATACATCCGTATCGAAGGTCTGGACATCGACCCCATCGACGGATGCAAAAATGCACACGGCATTTATATTCTTTCCCACTTTTCGAATTTTGAATGGCTCAGCCTTGGCAGTTCCTTTGCCATGGGCCCAGGCTTGGCGATTGCTCAAACATTCAAAAACCCTCTGCTCGGCCCTATCTTCGACCGCCTCCGCAGTCTGGGCGGCCACTCCATCATTCCGCCCTCTCGAGCCCTCGTTCGCATGATCAAACGTCTTCGGGCCGGCGGCATAGTGGGAGCCGCCGCCGATCTCAGGATCAACCCCAGACTAGGAGCCGTTCCCGTTCGCTGCTTTGGCCTCTGGACATCTTTGAGTCCTATGGCAGGCATCCTGTACGAACGCGGCAATGCCCGCCTTATCCCCAGCCAGATCTTCCCCGAACCTGATGGTTTTTTTCGCATCGTTTACCATCCCGCACTGGAAATTCCCGAGGGCTCAACACATCAACAAATCGCCCAAGCCTGCTGGGACGCCATGGAGCCCATCATTCGAAAGAACCCCGAGCTTTGGCTCTGGAGCTACAAACAATGGCGCTACAAACCCTCCAACGCGCCAGTCGGCACCTATCCGTTTTACTCCAACCTCGACGCTCGGTTTGAAAACATCCTCCCGCATTCAGAAAAAAGTTCGTAATATTTCCCGCTAGTTGGACCGTTTTTGACCTATCACTTCTGCCAGTATTTCCACGATGACCCATAAAAACATCCAACTCGACCTAGCAGAAACTCACCCGACGATCCTTCTTAATACACTGCGCGCTGGGTTGGCCAAAAAGTCACCGCGCATTGAACTCGAGATCATCGGCCCAGGATGCATCATGGCCGATACGGCCCTGATGCTTTATGACGAGTTAATGAATCGGCCGCCTGGGATTTTCCTCACCACGAACGCGCGCAGTTGCCTTCTTAATGGGGCGGTTCTTTTGTGGCTCGCTGGCGAGCATCGCACTATGCGTCACGATGCCTGGATACAAGTCGACTCGACCGTCCAGCTAGCAGAACCAGCGAAACGCAAAAGCAAGTCCTCGAATCTGGCCCCAAGCGAACCTCCGATTCGCTCCATCGATGAAAGCCCGAGCGACACCGACTACCGCATCATTGCTCGCTACCTAGACATGTATCTGCCGCTGGAGGATGTCTCCGACCGACGCGTCTTTGTCCCTGAGCTCCACGATCTCGGCCTCATTGACGACATCGAAAGCGAGTTGGAATTGGCACAGATTTTTAGCCATCCCAAGTCAACGACACCCGACTCGCCTCGTTTAAAAAAATAAATTCTCACGCGTTCCTTCACTAGAATGCGACCGGCCAAAAATATATTCAGGAATAGACGTTGACAACATGTCAGATCAGGGATTTACTACAGCCATTCTCCTGACTCGCTGTGCTGACCCCTCCGCTTGCGAAGTTAAGATTTTGAAACACCCGTCGACGGACATCGTCCGTGATTCCCTGCAAGTCTTAGGAAATCCACGATATCCCGACACACCATCCGGACGAGATGACTCCCAATCGCCGACCTGTATAAGGCCAGATGTCGGCAAAACGGAACCGAACAAGATTTTTTTACCATGACTGAAGAAGAGCAGAGACCCAAAACCAAGGCCGCACCCAAAGATGATTCTGCAACCAAGGAATCACCGAAACGCCCGCGTACACGCACACCAAGGATCGGTCGCACCCGCCGCAAAGTGGCGAGCACAAAGACTCCCGAGGATTCCGCCCCGACTCCAGTAAATGTGGAAAACTCACCTTCAGCTCAACTGGAGGCAACTGCGCCGGTCGATCAATCTCCCGCGCCAACGCAACCCATCGAGGCGCCCACCCCGGCGCCAGTTGTTTCCGTTCAACCTCCAACCCCGCCTGCTCCCGCAACACCTCCTCCACCACCTGTCTATGCCGAAGGTATCGTGGAAGTCTCAGGTAAGGGATTCGGTTTTCTTCGTGAAGCGAAACGCAATTTCACCCAATCGAACAACGACATTTTTGTGACTCCGGAAATCGTCCGCAAATATGGACTCCGTGATGGAATGTGGATTCGTGGGGAGACACGTCGCGGTAACCGTGGCCCCCAAATGCACAAGCTCACCGAGCTTGAGGGCGAGGACCCAGAGAAGTTCCAGAATCTTCCCGTTTTTGAAGAACTCACCACGATCAATCCCAATGAACGTGTCGTATTGGAAACTATTCCCGAGCGTTTCACGACTAGGGTTATCGATCTGGTAGCTCCCGTCGGCAAGGGCCAACGCGGTCTCATCGTCGCCCCTCCCCGCACCGGAAAAACCACGCTCCTCCAACACATCGCCGACGCCGTGGTGAAAAACCATCCGGAAATGAAGCTCATCATTCTTTTGGTTGATGAACGCCCTGAGGAAGTCACTGAGATCCGTCGCACCGTTCCGACCGCCGAACTCATGGCTAGCTCGAACGATTCCGATATCAAAACCCATACCCGCATTTCCCAACTCGCCATCGACCGCGCAAAACGCCTTGTCGAAATGGGCAAGGATGTCTTTGTTCTCATGGATTCCCTCACCCGCATCGGCCGTGCCTTCAACAACGCCCAAGGCGGTGGCGGTCGCACGATGTCCGGCGGTGTGGATGCCCGAGCATTGGAAATCCCACGCAAACTTTTTGCGGCAGCCCGCAACACCGAGGAAGCTGGATCCCTCACTATCCTTGCCACGGCCCTCATTGAGACCAATAGCCGAATGGACGACCTTATTTTCCAAGAATTCAAGGGCACAGGAAACATGGAACTCGTCCTTGATCGCAAGATCAGCGACCAGCGAATCTACCCTGCCGTGGATATCTTCCAATCAGGCACTCGCCGCGAGGAACTGCTCATTTCTGAAGAAGACCTCCACAAAATCAGCGTTATTCGCAGAGGACTCTCAGGCCACAAGCCCCTCGAGGCCATCGAACGCCTTCTTTTCTTCATTCGCAAATACCCCACCAACGCCCTGTTGCTTAAAAACCTTCCGGGCTAATCGGGCACTCGCACCCCAAAGCACTTAAGGAATCCCACTCCTGACTCCCCTTACGCCGTCAGAATAGTTCGGGAGTTCCCGTGCTATTAAGGATGGAGGCGATTCGTTTGACGGCGGGGTGAGACAACATATCTCTCCAGGTCGATTTCACCGGTTCAAACAGGACATTGGGAAGAAATTCTCTCCACACGTCGACTGCTTCAAATGGCATATCGGATGGCAGAACGAGAGTTGCGGAGAATGCGGAAACTGGGAAACGATATTTTTTCCAAGCGCTCTCATGCCGCATAGCGGTTTCGCTGAATGCAGAAGCAGGCTCCATTTTAGGAGAATAGGATGTTTTTTTGAGGGCTTTTTTGACGGACTCCAGCCACCCCACTGGTTGCAAAACCACCGGTAAAGTTGCACCAATGAAGACAAGCTGTGGAACCGTTCGTCCCGCAGAATCAAGCTGACGGGCCATCTCAAGGGCAATCACGGCCCCAAAACCAAATCCCGCGAGTTTCCAAGTGACAGGATTTTCATCTTCAAGCAATGCGGCGATATACTGTGCCGCCGCACTTTCAATCGAGGGATGGCAGGCCTCTGGGCTATTCTCCCCACGCGCCGCGATGCCCAAGATACGGCGTGATGGCCCCAATGCCTGGATCAAATCGCGATAAATCTCAGGTGAACCACTCGAGTCCGAAACCAAAACGAGCAACTCCCCACCCGAACCCTCCTGCATTTTGACGATAGGAACCCATGGCTCCTTGCTGGAGCGGCGAGCGGCATTCACCTCGTCCTCACGTGGCTTAGAACGAACCGAAGGAGACGAAATGGCGACGACCGAGGAAGGGACTTGCGATTTCGGCAGCGCATTCTCATCAATCCATCCCGCGCGATTGAGGAGCCACTCATTAACCGGCATCGTGCCAGGGATGGCTTGCGGAGCCAAGACATAGGGAGTTGTACCGATAAAGACATCAAATGACTGCTGAACAAACGGCTGCATGGACCGAATCTGTTCGGCAGTAGGTATGCCCGCATGCGCACGCCCCGCACTCTCCAAGTGCAGGTTTCCGTCCCCATCCCTCCAACCCATCAACCCAAGATGCACACCGCGGCGATCCGTGCTAGCGGGGAGATTCTTCCATCCTGGAAATTTAAAATACACAACGCCCGCATACCCGATCGGCAAGGCCAATCCGTCGGCGTCGCAAATCAAAACCTCGACTTCCGCTGTGGGCTTCCCAACAGAAAGCAGAGAGGCATCGCGCCGCACCTCGCCGGCCACACCCAAGCCACAAAGGCTGGCAGGACTAAAAAAAACAACCTGCTTGATGGGTGGATGGTGTTGATCACTCCAAATCTTGTGCGAAGTCGCGAATGGTGCCCCTGCCTCGACGGCGATGACACGAAGCGACTCAGAGGCCGGGGTATCACCCCTAGCCCATGCCGCAGCTTGATTCGCCCACTCGGGTGACGTCAAACGAAGATGCGTCACAGGAGCTGTAGCAGATTCCAAAAAATCAACTCCAGCCACATGCACGATGCCGCCGGAAAGGAGTGGAATGATCCACTCGTCAAAGAAAGCTCCCCCACCCGGCGTCGCACGAACCAAAAAGCTATCGCCGCACTTGAAATTCAATACACGGGCTCCCTCGATGGCAGCCGTGACGAGCATGTTATGGGTGAGGGCGCGAATCATTGGCAACGCTCCATCCACATGCCCGGGAATAGAGGCAGCAAGCTCATCGGCCTGAATCTCCCTTTTCTCCATCGGTTCCACCTCAAGAGAATCCCAATCTTGATCGATGATAATCCGGCGACGCTGGAACGCATCAATTTGGGATTCGCTCGAACCATCGCAAATGACCACGCTCACATCATGAGCGGCGAGAGTCGATTCCACCCACTCCGGAGGCGAGGTCGGATCAATCGCCAAACACGAGTTGCCCGCTTTCCATACCCCCAGAAGAGCCACCCCGATCCAAGCGGAGGGGGACAAAAACAGCCCCGCGTGCCATCCGCCCGCAAGCCCCAACTGATTCAGATGCGAAGCCAACTTGTCGGAGAGGGAGTCCAACTGTGCATACGTCATTTGGTATTCGCCGAACCTCACCGCGACACGGTCCCCGTGAAGCTCCGCCATTTTTCGAAAGGCCTCAACGACGGAGACCGGCAACTCGTGAAGCTCTGGCCCGCGAGACCAGTCACGCAAAGCGCCAATCTCCTCAGGCATCAGAATCGGCAAGCGGGAGACTGGCTTATCGTAAAAATCAGCGAGCGTGACGATCAACCCCGTCAGGCGGGAAAGGAGTTCCTTTGCGGCCATCTCACTAGCAAATACCCCAGAAAGAGAGAGCTCCAACCTCGGCCCGGGACGCGCCTCTAGCACCAGACCCGCGGAGAATTTGGACTGAAGCTGGGCATCAAAATTAATCCACCGTGGGAGCGCCGTGTGAATGATGTCATTGATCAAATTGGCCTTCCACACAAAGGCAGCACGGATATCCTTCATCGCGCACTCGAGACCAGCATTGCGGAGGGCCTCATCAGG
>JBILZC010000163.1:0-2831 GCA_044377415.1 Terrimicrobiaceae bacterium
ACGATCACTGTCATCAAAGAAACTTGGTTGGTAGCTTTTCATTGCCAATTACATAGCAAGAAGCATGCCAAATACATTGATGGAGAATATGTTGTAATTTATCAAACCTCCCTTTAGTAGATGCATCTACCATTCATTTCGTGACACCCAGTGACTGGGGGCAACACATATTTCCCCATTCAACTCCCAAGAAGATACCATAAAGGACCACCTAACTGCTAGAATCGGCGGAAGACTGGTTTTCCAGTTTTGCAAGTTCCGAAATGTGATTAGTTATTCATTTTGAGAATATAATATTCTCAAATCGAATTTTAAGATTCAATCACTCGATAATCGCTGTTCCATGCAAAGGCAGCCTCAACCATACAAAAACGCAGCAAAAACATTCGTTGCCGCTCGGCAGGGTTTTGCAGCACGCGTTTTCAGCACTTTGGGTAATGCTCATTGTTTCAGATTTGAAATTTTTTAGTTCACTGTCCAGATTTCCCGAAGAGCATAATTCGTTCCTCGGCCACCACCTGCGGCTTTAACAAGAATTCCTTTCGCGACCAGATCACTCAAATCCCTCAGTGCCGTATCCGGAGAGCATTTCATGATTTTTGCCCATTTTGATGAAGTAAGTTTCCCATCGAACCCATCCAATAACTTATTAAGCATAGCTGATTTACGCTGGTTCATTGCCACTCCCGCCCATTTGTTCCAAAAAAGGGCCTTTTTCAAAACACCATCCAAGATCTCATCGGCATTCTTGATCGCTCGCTTAATACAACCCAAAAACCAGCCCTGCCACAATTCATCATTCAAGTCTCCGCGCGAAGACATTTCCAACTGCTGGTAATAATCTCCTCCCTCCCTCTCCATCTGCCGCGAGATGCTAAAAAATCCTGAACCCGATTCGCCCGCCGCCTTCGCCAAAAGCCACTCCACAATCGCCCGCCCGATCCGGCCATTGCCATCCTCGAATGGATGAAGAACCTCGAACCACAAATGCGCGCGACCGACCTTCACAAACGGATCCATGACCTCTCCGTTAGCGTTAATCCATTCCAAAAAAAGGCGCATTTCGGTTGGGATACGGTCTGCCGGAGGAGCCTCATAGTGCACGCGCTCCCTTCCGATCTCTCCGGAAACCACACGCATCGGACCCGTTGCATCATCACGCCAAGCGGCCACTTTGATTTTTGAAGTCCCGCTGTATTCGGAGGGAAAAAGCGCCGCATGCCAACCAAGCAACCTGTCCTCGGTCAAAGGTTCGCCCGTGTTCCGCATCGCGTCCCATACCATCTCTACCACCCCATCGGCAACACGATCAACCGGCAAAAAACCTGCTGTCTCCAACCCCAAACGCCGCGCTGCTGAAGACCTCACCGCCGCCGGGTTCAACACCTCCCCCTCGATCGCGCTCGTCTGCAATGCCTCTACCACAAGCGTCTCAAAACGCGCACGCCCCCGAGCCTCGAGCCCGATCATCTCCATCCTTCCTTGAAGGCGACCAAACTCTATCCTTAAATCCTGCAAAAGAGGATTCAAACGATCAAAATCACACCGCCATTGCGGCCATGAAGCATTTTGCCAAACATACATCATTCCATAATCACCGCATATTTAGCGGTAATAATCAAGCTTAATGACCGCAATTTTTTTATGCTTCTCGAATTTCAGCATATCCGCTTTCAGATTTTAATGTGTTCGTTCCTACTTATCGCATCCATCGAGTTGGCTGCGACATTTATCCCCCCGAGCTACCTCGATTTATTGCCCAAAGCTTCCAGAAAGGATTCTAACTTGGTTTTGTTTGCGTTACTTCTCACCTTTGCAAAAGTAAATCCATTACCTGATCAACGCCAATATGCCAATCCGGTAACTGAAGACCGAAAGCTTCGCTGAATTTAGATGTATTCAAGCGCGAATTAGCCGGACGGGCGGCGGGGGTGGGATACTGGGACGTTGTGATGGGCAGGATCCGATCTGGCGTGGCTTGGAGTTTCCAATCGGCGGTGGTGGCTTTTGCGACGACATGGCGGGCAAACTCATGCCAACTGGTTTCCCCGCTCGCAACCAAATGGTAGAGTCCGAAGGGAAAACTATCAGCGCCTTCGCGCAGGTAGCGGACGGCAACCTGCGCGGAAACATCGGCAAGAAAAGCGGCGCCTGTTGGAGCGCCGAATTGGTCGGCTACAATTTTGAGTTCGGCTCTCTCGCTTGCCAGTCTCAGGATAGTTTTTATGAAGTTTTTCCCGTTCAGACCGTAAACCCAACTTGTGCGGAAAATGAGATGCATCGCACGGCTGGTAGCGAGTGCCTGCTCGCCGGCGAGCTTGGTCGTACCATACACGCCGAGAGGGTTTGGAGTATCGTTTTCGAGATAAGCCTCTGCATTTGTTCCGTCGAAAACGTAATCTGTCGAATAGTGAATAACCAGCGCCCCGATCTTGGCGGCTTCTTCTCCTATGATGCCAGGAGCAACTGCGTTGATAGCATTGGCCAGATCAGGCTCACTTTCGGCCTTATCGACTGCCGTGTAGGCGCCTGCGTTGAAAATCACATCGGGCTTGGCCGCGCGCACGGCAGCAAGGATCGAGTCGGGATTCGAGAGGTCGCAGACATCCCGCGCAAATGCCACAACCTCACCGAGCGGAGCCAGCGCACGCTGGAGCTCGAAACCGAGCTGACCATTGGAACCGGTGATGAGTAAACGTGGAAGCATTAGGAAAAAACCTGAAACCTGAAACCTGAAACCTGAAACCTGAAACCTGAAACCTGAAACCTGAAACCTGAAACCTGAGACCTGAGACCTGAGACCTGAGACCTGAGACCTGAGACCTGAGACC
>JBILZC010000028.1:0-25114 GCA_044377415.1 Terrimicrobiaceae bacterium
GATTATGAAGGCTTCCGATGCGGGTTCACCGCACTCGCAGCGAAACGCTTCCTCGGTAAGGTGCTCAATACTCCCGATGTGGACCTACGAAATGTGGATTGGGATGCCGTAGCAGAGAAGGGCATCTACGACGACCATGCCGTCACCGACCTTACAATGCGGTATGCCTTCAGCCACTCGATGAACAACGAATCCTTTCAGTTCGCCGAGGACAGTAGCGGCTACGGGAGCATTTATCGCACATGGAACGCTGCGGACGGCTTTGTTTGGAACCTTGATGACTACGGCTCGGACATTAGCTACTGGCGGCTGAAGAGCGGATTTGAAACCGTACCAATCACTCTTCGTGATCGCTACCTTGCAGCCGGCGGGGAGGTACACTGCAACCATAGGCTGATCCGGTTCGATATGGTGCGTCTTGCCGACGGAACCGAAGGCGTGAAACTCCATTTCGCGGTGGGACAAGAGGAGCGAGTCGTGCACGCGCGCCGCCTGATTCTGGCCATGCCCCGACGCTCCTTGGAGCTTTTAGAGCAGCGCGGTGCTGTGCTTGGATCAACCCATAAGGATGTCCACAAACTCATTCGCTCCGTCGTTCCAATCCCGCTCTTCAAGCTCGTTCTTTGCTACCGGAACCGCTGGTGGGAGGACTTAGGCATCACACGCGGACAGTCCGTAACTGACCTTCCCCTCCGCCAGTGCTACTACTGGCCCGTGGGTGGCAATACCAAGGCTGGAGCCATCCTCATTTACAACGATGGCTACGGCATGGACTATTGGGAGGGTTTGCGCGGACACCCCGACAAATTTATGAACGAACCCCATCTCGATGAGGCTCAGTTACCAGCGGAGGAATGGAAACAGCATCCCGCCCCCGCCCTCATGGTCAAGGAGGCCCACAGGCAAATCCTCGCCATGCACAACGCTAAGGACACTCCCGAACGGAAGCCGTATTCCGCAGCCTACCGCGATTGGGGCGACGATCCCTACGGTGGAGGTGCGAACTTCTGGCGCCAGCATGTGAACAGCCGCGAGGTGAGTCGGCGCATCGTCCAACCCGTGAGCGGACTGCCAGTTTACATCTGTGGTGAGGCCTACTCCCACGCTCAGGGCTGGGTGGAAGGCGCTCTGATGACAGCCGAGGACCTCCTACAAAACCACCTTGGGCTCCAACCTCCCGCCTTCTTACCGACCTCCAAACCCGAGCACCACCTCCATGGATACTAATAAAAAAACGCCACGCACACCGCTTGTGTCTGTGGAGTTCGCTGGAGTGCTCGCGCTCGGATTGACCATCCTTGTCTGGGCGGGATTCTTCCTTTCCCTGCGTGCCGGCGCGAAAGCGGCTCTGCCTGTGGGTGAGCTAGCCGCATTCCGTTTCCTTCCTGCCGCGCTATGCTTCCTGCCTGTGTTGTGGAGGCGCTGGCATAGGATCATCGCAGTGCCATGGCCGCTGCTTCTGGCAATCGTATGCGGCGCGGGCTTTCCCTACTTTTTGGTGGCCGGCACAGGAATGCGTTTCGCGTCCGTGGCGGATGGAAGCACTCTTGTGCCAGGGGCATTACCATTGTTCGTCTCACTGCTTGCCTTCCTCCTTCTCGGTCAGAAAATCACATCCACGCGCCGAAACGGACTGCTGCTCGTTTTGATCGGTGTCTTGCTCATGCTTGTGTTCTCACTCAACCACGCTGCTGCTGGATTGTGGCGGGGTTATGGGCTTTTCCTGTTGGGAAGCCTTCTATGGGCCGCATTTACCCTTGCCTTGCGCCGCAGTGGACTGGAAGCCCTCGAAGGGGCTGCCGTGGTCACCTTCGGATCAATTCCCCTCCTCGGCCTCGACCTGCTTCTCAGCAGCGAACCTTTGCAACTGCATCACCTGCCTTTCAATGTTCTCGCCACCCAGATTCTCCTTGAAGGTATCGGCGTCGGCCTCGTCTCAACAATCAGCTATGCCTATGCTGTGGCTAAACTCGGCGCGGATCGCGCCGCTATAGCCGGAGCACTCACCCCCGTTGTTGCTACGCTCCTCGCCATTCCGCTCTTAGGCGAAGTACCGCCCGCAAGCGCGATACTTGGAATGGCATTGATTATCGCCGGCATCGTATTAGCCAACCACCGCCAATACACCCGCCACTAAAAACCGTTACCTTCGGCGGTCGCTGGCGCCCGCGCATCATTCAGAAGATTTTGTGATTAGAATCCGCAAATCAAGCCAACACAAATCACTCCACGTCATGCGTTTTAATTTTTCTGAGAAATTTCGGTCGTATTCGCCGGATTTTCACGATAAGTGCCATTTCTATCCCACTACTCGTTAGTCGGTATCGAGGGATTCCATTTGGCCCAGTCAGCTTGGGGCTCGGGATAGAGTGGGAAAGTATCGCCATCACGCGCGGCTGGCCCCATAGCGGCATTGTCTGGCGTTGCAAAGCAGATCTGGCCATCTGGGACAATCACAGATCCCGTTTGGATTCGGAACTTAAGGAAACCCAGAGTGGCCTTGAGTCCGCTGGCATCCCAGAACTTGGTATTCTCATGAATGAGGTGGGAATACTTGCGGTTAATGACGGCGGTCAGCACAACATCACGACCATCCTGAGAAAGCGATTTTTCCGTAATCCGACCGACGCTGATTCCTCGGTAATAAATCGCTGCGCCGGGATTGATCGGACTCCCCTCAGCCTTGAGTTTAACACTCAGACCGGTCGGGGTGATTTCCTCGGAGTCAAATGTGGTCTTGCCAACAAAGGAGGTGGCCATTTTTTTTGAGCTTCCCGCCGTGCACTCGATGTAAACGCCGCTCACAAGGGTTTCTAATCCAGTGATGCCTTGGAGCGAGATATTTGGGCGAACGACGGAATAAATCGCATCTTGGGTTCTGAGAAATTCGTAACCCGAGTTAAGGCGAGCCACCACCCAGATATGCTGATCCTTGGTTTCGACTTCCTCAACGATTCCGACCGGCACTCCTAGGTAGCGAAGCTCGCTACGCCCCGCGACCAAGCCGCGTCCATTGTCGAAGCGGATTCGAATCGGAGTGGATTCCGCCTGGGCCGTTTTTTTATCATCAAAAAGCTGAAACTCGGAAACGGGGACCTCGCTTTTAATCGTCGCTCCAAAGCTGTCGAACTCGACCCCGCCTTGAACGAGGGCCTCGACGCTTTCCAACTCCACTTGCAGGACACCGGGACCGACTTTGATCGAAGTGGCAGGGATGCGCCAGAACCGGGTGTTAGGCGAAATGACATTTCGAAACTCAGGCTTGATCACGACATGTAAAATCGGGCGCCCTTTGTCATCGAGGGATTTTTTGAGAACCGCCCCCACCGTAAGTCCTCGGTGAAGCACGGGGGCACCTTTGTCGATAGTGGGTAATTTCTCCGCGTAGAGCGTCAGCAACATGCCGTTGCGCTCATCTTGAATGGTCTGCCACTCCCGATCCGAAACGGTGCGTCCGAGCAACTCGGTCGCGGGCTGCCCACCGACACCCGGCTGCATATCGATGTAAACCCCCGTAATGAGAGTGTCCAAGCCTGTTACCCCATCCAAGGAAATCCGCGGACAAACAAGGGAGAGTCTCGTGGCGGAATCAACCAAGGCGTCATATTCCGGATAGAGCCGCATCGTGGTTTTAACGCTATGGGAGGCGGGAACGGCTTCCACCGTATCGATCAGGCCGACAGGCTGCCCGAGATAGCAGACCTTGGTCACTCCCGCAATCAGCCCACGTCCTTCTTGGAACATGACCGTGAAGGATTTTCCGCATGTGCGAGCGTCAAATTCATTTGCGCTGAACTCAAAGACGCTATTGCTGGCGGCCTCGGCCCCCGGCTCACCATAATGATCAAAGGAAATGCCGCCTTGAATGAGCGCATCAATGCCAGCGATGTCGAGCTTGAGACCTTGCTGACCAAACTGCAGCGCGGTGGCCTCGATCGGCCAGAATCTCGAGTTGGTGCGGACCGCAGATCGAAATTCTTTTTCAATATACAAATCCAAAGTGGGGCGTCCCTTCTCATCCAATACCTTTTCTCTGACGACTCCGACCTTGATGCCACGATTGTAAACAGGGGCCCCACGATTAATGAGGGGGATCGTTTGGCTCTGAAGCCGAATCGTGAAGGCTCCCTTCTCCAAAGGCAAAAGGGGCGGCTTGGCGAGTCCCGTGAATTGGCTTTGCGGAGGCCCACCCTGCGTTCTGGCCTGAATTGAGTTGCCTTGGATGATGGACTCGAGGCCATTCAATTCCGTGATGGAAATAACGGGGCGCTCGATCCAAAAGTCCGTATTTTTCGAAGCCAAATCGGCAGCAAAGCCCTCCAACTGAACTTTGACCACGACGTGGTTGAGATCTTTATCCAGCTCGACGGCCTCAACGACACCCGACTTGACCCCACGATAAAGCAACTGGGTTTTCCCGGCTTGAATACCGGGAGCATCCTCAAATGTGATTTCAATTTTTGGCCCAAGGGATTCCGACTGCTTCCAGAAAAGCCAACCTGCGACCATGGCGGCCAAGATGGGAAATATCCACACCCATGCGATGTTTCCAGTGTGCGTGGCAACGATCTCGCCGCGATCGATTTTTTCTCTTTTGGTTTCTTCTGTATTCATTGGGCCTTTTTTGGCGAGTCCTGCCAGATCATGTAGGGTTTATAGATATCCACAGCAAGAATACTGCAAACAAGCAAAGCTGAATAAAATAATGCACCCGGCTCGGCCCTCACACTGGCAAGGATGCCAAGTTGGCCTACAGCAGTCAGGATGGAGAGCAAAAATATATCGATCATCGCCCATGTCCCGATTTTCAGAAGAAAGGCGTGCATGGCCATGCGGGCACGACGGGATCTTTCGGATCCGTGTAGCGCGAGCATCCAAGCCATGATGAGCAACTTCACCACTGGCAACACGCCACTAGCCAAAAAGACAATGCCCGCAACAGGAACAAGGCCAGTATTGTAAAGCTCACGGACTCCCCCCATTATAGTCAAGGGCTCGACAGCGCCCGTGATGGTGATCGTCATCACAGGCAGAAGATTCGCAGGCAAATAGAGGATCAAACCCGTTACAACGAGAGCCCATGCAAGGTGGAGACGCAGCCGGGCACTCAAAGTTGCTCCTCCTCCACATAAAGGATGAGTTTTTTTCGATCAAAAAACTGAATCGTCAGAAGGATGCAAAGCGCATAGATGACCATCCAGAAAGCTCCGATTTCCCAACGCACCGAGCCCAGCGTCCTTAGTTTCACTGTCGCGACGACGCAGGCCACGCTAAAAACCGGAACCAGATTCCACGATTCCAGAAAGGCAGCCATATTCAGAATGGAAGGGAGTCCGCGCCAGCGACGGTGGAGGCACCAAGCTGCACAAGCATACCAAACTGTAACCAAATAAAGCGCTGGGGCCGCTATAACACAGAAAAAAACCAGCGCCGAGAGCAACCCGTAACCCTGAAACCACAGACCCGCAATGCCCGTGACAATCAAGCTGGCCTGCGAGTTTCCAGCGATACTGAAGCTCAAAATCGGATAAATATTCGCCAGCACCATCAGAATGAGACCCGTTGTGGAAAGCGCCCACGCAGCCGGTATCGTCCCACCAACAAAGGGCGTTTTGATTTCTTCCCCGCATCGCGTGCACCGCAAATACTCGTTTTTAGCGAGATTGCGGTCCAGGCACTCGGCATGGCAACGCGGGCAAATCAGCCAAAGATCCGATGGGATAGAATGGTTCATTTCAACACTTCGGGATCTTATTCAGATCGGAGGATACTGAAAATCACTTTTCGCGTTTGCATTGGCGTCTGGCTTGACTGCGCACGCGAGCGATTGCAGGGTGGAGGGGTGGATCTTTCTATCTTGCAACGTCCCCGCCGCATCAGGCGCTCCGAAAATCTCCGCCGCCTTGTCCGCGAGACAAGATTGCATACCGAGGATTTGATCTGGCCGCTCTTTGTCCATGCGATCGACACCGATCACCCCGTAGAATCGATGCCCGGTGTTTCGAGACGCAGCCTCGACTCGCTCTTGGCAGCCTGCGAGGAAGCCCAGCAATTAGGCATTCCAGCCGTGGCCATTTTTGCCTGTATCGAGGGCTCGCTCAAAAATACCAAGGGCACGTATGCCCTCAAGGACTCAAACATCCTCTACAGGGCGGTGCGGGAAATCAAAAAACGCTTTCCCGAGCTGCTCGTCATTGCCGATGTCGCCTTAGATCCCTACACGAGCCATGGTCATGATGGCATCCTGTCCGAAGACGGTGCCTCAGTGGAAAATGACACCACCGTGGAGGCCCTCTGCCGCCTCGCTGTCCAAGAGGCCGCCGCAGGAGCGGATATCGTGGCCCCCTCGGACATGATGGATGGCCGGGTGGGAGAAATCCGCCGTGCCCTTGATGCCGCCGGATTTCAAGAGACTGCCATTATGTCCTATGCCGCGAAATACAGCTCCGCTTACTACGGGCCCTTTCGCGACGCCGTAGGAAGCCAGATCGGCAAGGATGCCATCAGCAAGGCAACTTACCAAATGGATCCCCCAAATGCCCGCGAGGCCATTCGCGAGGTGCTCCTCGACGTCGAACAGGGCGCCGATATCGTGATGGTCAAACCAGCCGGCCCATACCTAGACATCATCCGAAGCGTTCGCGATGCCGTCACCATTCCGCTGGCGGCTTATCAAGTGAGCGGTGAGTATGCCCAGATCCATGCGGCGGCTAAACTCGGTTGGCTCGACTATGAGCGGACGCGCGACGAATCCCTCCTCGCTATCAAGCGGGCTGGTGCGGACATGATTCTCACTTACTTTGCCCCCGAGGTCGCTGCCCGATTACGCAATTAAACCGATGAATCCTCGGCCAAAAATTGGGCTCCTTTTGATTCTTTCCTTAGTGATCGCGACCAGCGTGACCATCGCCTTTCAAATAGATAAGCCAGTTCGTGAATCGATCGTCGCCTCGCAAGGCCCGGATTGGAGCAAATCCTTCGAAAAAAAAATCCACGGTTCCATTCGCACTTGGGGTGACTGGCCGCCACTGATGGGCTTCGCTTTGATCGGCGTCCTCCTAGCGCACTGGCGCGGAAACCCTCACTGGAGACGGATCCTCCTTGCAGCCATGATCGCCTCGACTCTCGCTGGAGCCCTGGCGAATACCTCAAGACTAACGACCGGACGCACCCGTCCTCGCGAGAGTCCCAAATACGAGCAGGGCTTCTACGGTCCATGGAAAGATGGCCAACTTCTTATAGGCAAAGCCGGATTCAACTCCTTCCCCTCCGGCCACACAGCCACGGCTTTTGGTTTCGCCGCGGTGATCGTCCTTGCCTCACCCGCATGGGGCTTGGCGGCTATTGCAGGCGCCTGCGCTGTGGCCTGGTCCAGCATCGTGATCGGAGCCCACCATCCCTCGGATGTCGTAGTCTCGATCTTCCTCTCCTTCGGAGTGGGATGGTTCGTCTGGCGCGCCGCGCGTCAGCGATTCATGAAGCCGAAGGATTCGCAGGAACTTCGTTGAATTCTTCCTGTGCGGCCACCCAAGCGAGTGCTTCCTCCTTCGATTTCAGAGTCTCCTCGAGCTGAAGCGCCTGAACCGCATCGAGAATTTTTTTGAAAATCGGCCCCGATTTGCGACCGGCTTTCATCAAATCACGACCCGTGATGAGTGGTTGAGGAATCAAAGGTTCGCTAGAAAATTCCTCCCGCTTGCGAAAAAGAAATTCGTAATTGTCCAACATTCCGTGCGAGCCCAAACAGTCCACGCGGTGCAATGCCAACTCGTCATCGATCGTGGGTCGTGCCAGGAAGCGCTTGAGCGTCGAGACGCGCATGTTTTGCACATCCTTGAAAGCCATGTGATTTTTTACAGCGACGATGGTCGCTTCCTTCTCGGCGTTGGAGAATCTCAGGCGATCAAAGACCCGTTCGGTGATGCGGGCGCTTATTCCCTCGTGTCCATTGAATCTCATGCGCCCAGTCTCATCGATATGGAATGCCGCCGGCTTGCCGGCATCGTGCAGCAGAACAGAGAAGACGAGTGGGGCGGAGACAGACTCAGGGAGTAGAGAAAGCATGAGCCGGGTGTGGACGAAGACATCGCCCTCAGGATGGAATTCCGGTGGTTGCTCGCAGCCTTTCAGTGTGTCGATTTCCGGAAGCAAAACCGCCAGCAAACCGCATTGATCCAGCAGATCGAATCCCCTCACCCGCGACGGATGAGTGAAGATTTTTACCAACTCGTCCCGAATGCGTTCGGCACTCACGACCGTGATTTCGGGCGCCTTGCGACACAGCGCCTCCCAAGTCGTAGGCTCAATCTCAAAACCCAAAACCGCCGCAAATCTCACGCACCGGATCAGACGGAGCTTATCTTCGCGGAATCTCGCATCCGCATCGCCGATGCAGCGCAGCACCTTGCTCTTCAGATCCGCCTCGCCACCGACATAGTCGAGCACGCGTTTTTCCACTGGATCGTAGAAAAGCCCGTTAACCGTGAAATCCCGCCTTTGGGCATCCCCCTCGGCTGTAGTGAATACAACCGAATCCGGATGCCGCCCATCGATGTAAGCCCCATCCGAACGAAATGTGGCGACTTGATATTCTCCGCCATCTTCAAGCACGACGATCACGCCAAATTGGGCGCCAACGGCAACCGTGCGGGGAAATAGTTTTTGAACTTCCTGCGGTCGGGCGCTTGTGGCGATATCGATGTCGTGCGCGGACTTTCCGAGCAACATATCCCTCACGCAGCCACCGGCAAAGAAGGCTTCATGCCCTGCCTCCCGCAGACGCATGACGATGCGCGTCGCTGTCGCCTCCATGGCGGTTACTTCAATGCCGCCCAAACGCGGTGCACATCATCGTGATCCTCGAGAGCCTGCAAAAATTCTCCGACCTCGGCGCGGTGATCGTCCGAGAGGGCGGGGCATTGCTTTGCAATGTAGCCAAGCTCGCTTGTCACGACGGTCCAGCCGTTGTCCGCGAGCCATTTTGAGACGGTCGATGTGGCCGTGCGCTCGGCGATAAAGCGGGCGCCAGCCACTCCCTCAGGGATGTCGTCATTCTCCGCATGCGTGAGCACCGAAAAATCATTCGCGCCGGCTTCGATGGCCGCCGTCTCGATATCGATCGCTGCATCGGGATGGTGCGCTTCGACAATGCCGACGTTATCGAATAAAAATTTGTTGCTACCCGCCGTGCCGAGTTGGCCTTTTTTAAAGAGCAAGCGCATCTCGGGGGCTGTGCGGTTGATGTTGTCGGTGAAAACTTCCACAATGACGGCTATTTTGTGGGGCGCATAGCCCTCGAAGACCATGTGCTCGAGCACGAGTTTGTCATCGCCCACTCCGGATCCCTTCTTGATAGCGCGGTCGATCACATCGCGAGTCACAGAGGCTCGTCGCGCCTTTTCCAGAGCAGCAAAAAGGCGAGCATTACCAGCCGGATCAGCCCCACCGGATTTCGCTGCGACCATGATTTCTCGGACGAGCTTGCCAACGACTTGGCCTTTTTTCAGGTTTGCGACCTCTCGTTTAGCGTGGAGCCATTGTCTTCCCATATGGCGACGAACCTACCCCCAACAGCGGATAGGCTGCAATCGGATTTGCGACTGCTTTTTTAAATCCGATAACCCCCGTCCTGCTCGATCTGCTCGCGAAACCTCACATCATCCAACTCCTGCCTTGCCGCAGTGAACACAAAAAGCCCGATAAAAAGCAGCATGGGGTTCCATCCGAGCCCCACGAGCACAAATCCCGCTGCGAAGACCTGACCCGTGCGAGCTGCAATTTTTGTCGCCTTCAGGTAGTTGAGCCTCATCGCCAGCAAAGCCCGCAACACCCTGCCTCCGTCCATCGGAAATGCCGGGATCATATTAAACATCACCAGCGCCAGATTGATCGTCATAAGATTGGGTAGGATCTCGCTGGTTATGGGGTAGGCCCTTCCCAAGAGATTTGGGAACAGTAAAAGCACCACCCAAAGCGCTCCGGCGATCGCGACATTCACCGCCGGACCAGAAACGGCGATCACAAATTCCTGCCAAGGCCTTTCCGGAATCGCCTGCATGCGGGCTACGCCGCCAATCGGAAGCAACGTGATATCCGGAGTCCTAATACCATAATGCCTTCCCGCCATCGCGTGCCCGAATTCATGCAAAAGCACGCAAAGGAAGAGTAGCAAGATGAAGGCCATCGATAAAATGCCCTGAAATGCCCCACCATCCCGCCAGTCGGTCACCCCGAAATACGCCAGCAAGAGCAGGAATGTGATGTGAATTTTGACGTCAATTCCCGCAATGCGGGCAATTCGATAGGACCATTTCATAAAAATTGATTTTCCGGCGGAATAGTTTCGGGCTTAATAGATCACCCGGCAACCAGTCCGGCCACTTAGCGAATCTACTACATTCATCAACAAACCAAGAAAATGTCACAAAACACACCCAAAGTCCTCGTCGCCGATCCAGTTTCTCAACGTGGCGTCGAAGAACTCGCCGCAAATGGTTCGCTCGAAGTTGTTGTTAAAACCGGCCTCCCCGAAGCCGAGATCATCAAGATCATACCCGAATTTTCAGCCCTCGTTGTTCGCAGCCAGACCAAGGTCACCGCAGCCGTTCTCGAGGCTGCCACAAAACTCAAGGTCGTCGGCCGCGCTGGTGTCGGCGTGGATAACGTCGACGTGGACGCCGCCACCCGCCATGGCGTGATCGTCATGAACACCCCCGGCGGCAACACGATCTCAACAGCCGAGCATGCCTTCTCGCTCCTCGTGAGCATCGCCCGCAACATCCCGCAGGCCGACGCCAGCATCAAAGCCGGTAAGTGGGATCGTAAAAAATACGAAGGCGTTGAGCTCTACAATAAAACCCTCGGCATTCTCGGCATGGGCCGCATCGGCACCGAACTCGCTCGCCGCGCGATGGCCTTTGGCATGCGTGTATTGGCCTACGATCCCTACCTCTCGGTAAGCCGTGCCCGCAGCATGCAAGTGGAACTCATCGAGGATATCGACTCGCTCCTTCCTCAAGCCGATTTCATCAGCATGCACATGCCGCTCACCGATGAGACCCGCCACATGCTCGACGCCCGCCGTCTGGCCATTTGCAAAAAAGGCGTTCGCATCGTGAATTGCGCTCGTGGCGGACTCGTGGATGAAGCCGCACTCGGCGAAGCTTTGAAGTCCGGCCAAGTCGGTGCCGCCGCACTCGACGTATTTGAAATCGAGCCTCCTCCAGCGGACTTCGCTCTGCGCGATCTTCCCAACATTGTTTTCACCCCGCACCTCGGAGCCAGCACGGCGGAAGCCCAAGAAAATGTCGGCATCGAAATCGCCCAAGCGATCCGCGCCGCCCTCCTCGACGGCGAAATTCGTAACGCGGTCAACATGCCGAGCATCGACGCCAAGACCGCCGAGATCGTGAAACCCTACATCACCCTCGGTGACAAAATGGGTCGCTTCGTGGCGCAACTCGCCCCAAAACGCAATGACCGCGTCGTCATCACCTACGGCGGCAAAGCAGTAGAAATGCCGACCGATGCCATCAGCCGCGCGATCCTCACCGGTTTCCTCAAACACGCCGGCGGCGAAGAAGTGAATAGCGTCAACGTCCGCAGCATGGCCGCCACGATCGGCCTTGATGTGGAAGAAATCCGCTCCAGCGAGCAAACCGACTTCAACGAATGGCTGCACGTCGCCGTTCATAGCGGAGAAGCCAAAGTCTCTGTCGGCGGCACCTTTTTCGGAGCCAAAAACGATCCCCGCATCGTGCGAGTGAACGGCCAATCGGTGGAAGTGACTCCTTCCGGCGTCGTTCTCATCCTCGAGAACCGCGACCGTCCCGGCATCGTCGGCCACATCGGCACGCTGCTCGGTAAAGAAAACATCAACATCGCCAGCATGAGCCTCTCCCGCACCGAACAGGGCGGACGCGCGCTCACGTTGCTCAATCTTGATAGTCTTCCCGATGCCGACGTCCTTTTGAGAATCTCTGCCGACGCTGATATCCACTCCGCCCAAGTCATCTCTCTCTAAGGGAGCGACGACAGGCCGGACTCCATGGAACAAACCGAGGCCATTCTCATCCGGAAACGGAAATGGAGTGATACCAGCCTCATCACGACTTGGTTTACCGCCAATCACGGCAAGGTGACAACGGTAGCCAAGGCCGCACGGCGAGCGGGCAGTCCGTTTGCCGGCGGGTTGGATTTATTCCATCGCGTCGAGATCGCCTATGTTTGCAGCCGCAAGAGCGCGGTGCACACCCTCCGCGAGGTCCGTCTCATCGAGTCCTTCGACTCCGTTGGCACCACGAATCTTTTCCTCTGCGGCTACTTTGCCGAACTCATTGATCTCGTCACCCAACCCGGTTGCCCCGCCCCGGAGATCTTCGACTTGCTCAACCGCGCTTGCCGACACCTGAGTAACAATCCTGCCAGCAACCGCTCGCTCGAGTTTTTTGAAAACGAACTCTGCCGCCTCATGGGCATCGAAGATTCCGCAACATGCACGCTCGTTGCCATCGAAACTTATTGCGGACGCATCCCCGCCTCGCGTAAAGCAGCAGTAGATTTGCTAAACCCACGAACCGCACCATGAAAAAAATCTCTCTTCGCCTACTGCAAGCCTCCCTAGCCCTTCTTTTTATGGTGCTCACCGGCTGCACGACGACTTCCATCAAAGGCTACAAAACCAAACCCTACACCATTCGCGGCATCCACTACCAACCGATGCAAGTGCGCGACGCCGTCGGATATGGCGATACCGGCATCTGTTCCCACTACGACGAAAGCGGGCTTATTTTTCCCGGCAGAACTTCGACAGGCGAGAAGATCTGGCCTTGGACCCGCGCGGCCGCCCACAAGACACTCCCCCTCCCCTGCAAAATCCGTATCACCAATCTCAAAAACGGACGCTCGACCACAGTTCGCTTGAACGACCGAGGCCCATTCATTGCGGGCCGCATGCTGGATGTCACGACCCCCGTTGCGCGCGAACTCGGCTTCGTTAAACAAGGCCTCACAACGGTAAAAATCCAAGTCCTCAGCGTTGGCGACGGTTCCTATCGCATCCGCTGATGCAGCGCCTTTGAGAAAATCCATCCCTCGAGTTTCTCGACTCCTTGAGCCCAGGCTCGCCCCCGATGGGTTGACACACGCCTTTCAAAGAATGCCGCTCAGTGGCTGCGGAGTTTTACACCGCGCCGCCACCGCCGAGTAAAGAAAGGATTATCGGGGTGGATTGCAATCCTGGATATCTGCAGTTCTGCCCCTACCGCCTATTCCGATAATTTGGTTAAATCTGTACATGGATTCCACACTTTCTCGAATCCGAGTTGCTTAAAATCTTTCACATTCGAAGTCGCGAAATGCGTCACTCCGGCATACAGCAAAGTCTGGCAGAGCCTTAGATCAATGATCCGCCGAAAGGCAAATCCCTCCTCGCCAGTTGACTTCCATACATTTTCCATGACAGGAGCCGCCTCCACGATTTTCCACATGCGATTTTGACGATAGGATTGACAGACCGCTGTGGCTTGCGATGCGGATAGGGGTCGTGGAAAAATCCGTTCATTGCGTAGCTTCAGATATAATTCGACCAAAACAAGCTCACAAACAACCACATCCCGCCTTTTCGACAAGGAACTCATAAACTCAAGTGCTGGCTTGTGAAATTCCGATGCCGAATTCATCGCATAAACAGCCAAATTGGTGTCAAAACTAATCATTCATCTCCTCCCCGTGACAAAGCGCGTCCCACTCCTCCTCCGGCACCAAAGGCACCCCCATATCTATCGGCGCAGGTGGTTGCCAATCCTCTGGCGCCTGACGGCCTGGCGGAAATTGCCGTACCAAGCCCTCCAAACCGATTCTAACTACTTGTGCAAAACTCATTTCACACTCACTCGCTATGCGCTTTGCCTCCTTGAATAAATGATCAGGAATTTGAATCTGTGTTTTTACCATGATGGCAATTTGCCAGCCATTGTTGGATTATCAAGTCCAAATCTTGCCCGCAAAAATCTCATTGGGTCACCAGAAAATGTTCTCTTGCTCGAATAGGAGTCGCTTGACCAACAACGCCTCCTTGAAATCGATTTTGCTTGTCTCGATTGGCCTCGCTCTTGACGGGATCAAACTCCCTGCAAGAAGTGTGCCTTAGTTCTAAAGGGAATATATTGCTCACCCCAGGGCACTTCCAATTGTGCCACACTTGGTATTTCTCACGTAGTCTTTGACCCCATAGCGGAGAACCGAGGCGCTTCTTAGATTGTGATCGTAGGGAATTTCAATATGAACACAAAACCTCAAATCAAAAAGCGCTCGATATCAACGGCATTAATCTATGGCTTATCTGGACTTGTAGCGATCGCCTTGATTGCCGCCAGAGTATCCTCAACGCAATCATGGGGATCTAAACAATTCGAAGAACTATGGAATGGGTATGGATCTATAACTTGGGCCAACAATACTCTTACACTCATTCCAAAAGTTTCAACGCAACCATCGGAAACGCATTCTGCTTTTGTTGTGAGCATTCCATCGCTAAAACCGCCTTATCGCGTTCAATTCAACCTCACAACCGTAGCTCAACTACGCCAAAACTCAGCGCCAAACCCATGGGAAGTTGGTTGGTTTGTATTTGCTTATAAACCAGATGGGAAATTTAAATACTTTCTTCTTAAACCAAATGGTTATGGTCTTGAGTTAGGTGAATCTCTGCTGAATGACGCTCAAAACTTTTTATATACCTCACCACTCAATAAAGACTTCTTCTTCATAGGGCAAACCTACGCGGTGGATATGAACGTGCAATCGAAGTCCATCGCCATCAGCATCAACGGAACAAAATATCTCACGTATTATTTGTCAGTTAATGACAAACTCACGCTCGATGGAAAAATCGGCTTTTACACGGAGGATGCCAATGTCCAAATCAGCAAGATACGAGTCACCCAATAGCAGATAGTTAGAAGAGGGCTCGCAATCATCCCATTTGGGAAGGGTGGTACGCCAAATCTCAGCGGTCTCAGACCGCCGCTACAGGGATCTCTTCTCCGAGCACCCTCTTAGGTTGATCGATCTGCAACGAGGCGGGCCATGATCGCTTTTTGGGCATGCAAGCGGTTCTCGGCCTGTCGAAAAATGGTATCGGCATGACCTTCAAACGTCGCCTCGTCGATTTCCTTGCCGCGATATGCTGGCAGGCAATGCAAGATGAGAGCCTGGGGAGCCTCGGCCAAGAGGGCGGCATTGATCTGGTAGCCATGGAACTGCGCGATACGGAAGGCGGCCTCCTCTTCTTTTCCCATACTCACCCAAACATCTGTATAAAGAACATCAGCCCCAGCGGCGGCCTTAGCGGGATCGGATGTCACAACGATGTCGCCGCCAGCGCGCTTCAGCAACTCTGCCGGTGGTTGGAATTTTTGTGGTGAGGCAATGGAGAGATGGAATCCACATCTGGCGGCGGCCCAAATCCACGAGCGGGCCACATTGCAGTCCCCATCGCCAATGAACGCCACGCGAAGACCGTCAAGCGTCCCCCGAGTCTCGCGAATGGTGAAAAGATCGGCCAGGATCTGGCAGGGATGCTCCTCGTCGGTGAGAGCATTGATCGTCGGAATGCTACTGTAGGCTGCAAAGTCCTCCACATCCTTCTGTGCAAAGGTGCGGATCACCGCGCCGTGCAGCATTCGCCCCATCACACGAGCGGTATCCTTGATCGGTTCCCCACGACCGAGTTGGATATCCGCCGCTGCCAAAAAAATCGCATCCCCACCCAACTCACGGATGCCCACTTCAAAGGAAACACGAGTTCTTGTAGAGGATTTGGAAAAAATCAGCCCCCAGCATTGGTCGCTCAACGGCTTTGATACGGGTTGCGTGCGCGAGCTTTTCATGGTCGCTGTGGCGTCCACGATCGAGAAGATTTCAGTCGCCGTGAGCGACTCGATGGAAAGAAGATTTTTCATTTTTCGTGATTAGGAGAAAGGGCGTTGAGAACGCCAATGAACTTGTCAACAGCCTCGTCGATTTCCGCGAGGGAGACGTTTAAGGGCGGGAGAAAGCGAACCACCGATTCTCCCGAGGGAATGAGAAGCAACCCAGACGCCATCGCCCGAACGACGACCTCCAACGCAGGCGCGCGATCGCCTTTCGGAAAGACATCGGAAAGCTGAACACCCGCCATGAGCCCGATGGAGCGAACTTCCTTCACCAGCGGCGAACCCGTCGCCCGCAGGCGCGCGGCAAGATGGGCTCCGAGGGCGCGCGTGGATTCAAGGAGGCCGTCACGCTCGATGATTTCAAGCACCTTCATTCCTGCGGCACAGGCTACGGGATTGCCTCCATAGGTCGTGCCGTGACTGCCAGCGCCGAGCAAATCGCAGAGCGGACCACGTTCGTCGAGAGCACGGTCGGAAACCCAGAATGACCCTAGCGGGAACCCATTCGCAATGCCCTTGGCCCAAGAAACAGCATCCGGCTCGACTTCGCGCGTGATACTATGCCATCCGCACCAGTCGCCTGTTCGCCCCAAGCCGCACTGAACCTCGTCGAACATCAACAGAAGCCGATGCTCATCGCAAATCGCGCGGAGGCCCTTCAGAAATTCCGCACTCGCAATATGGATTCCCCCCTCACCTTGGATCGGCTCGACAAGGATCGCGACCGTATTTTCATCCACGGCGGTACGAACGGCATCGAGATCACCAAACGGCAAATGGCGGAACCCCTCTAGCAGGGGGCCAAAACCTTTTTTCACTTTATCCTGACCGGTCGCGGAAATGCAGGCCATCGTGCGTCCGTGGAAGGAACTCTCAAAAGTGAGAATCCCATGACGCCCTGTTACGCACCCAAACCGGCGAGCGATCTTGATAAGACCCTCATTGGCTTCGGCCCCGCTATTGCAGAAAAAAATCTTTCCCGGTCCCGTGATCTCGACCAAGCGCTTGGCCAAGGCGATCTGCGGTTGCGTGCGATAGAGGTTGGAGGTGTGAACGAGCTTCGCCGCCTGCGCACACACGGCGGCAGTGACTTCGGGGTGCGCATGGCCTAACGAGCAAACAGCAATGCCGGCTCCGAAATCGAGATATTCCGTTCCGTCTGGTCCCCAGGCTCGGCAACCCGAACCACGCTCTAGGTCCAAATCAAATCGACCGTAACTAGGAACGATGTAACGAGCGTATTCTTCTGAAAGGAGACTCATTTTGTCGGAATCTTAAAAATCAGGTGTTCGTGGGCCGCTTCAAAAATCCAATACTTAAAGGAAGTGAAACGGGCGGAACCTTTCGGTTCCGCCCGGTCCATCAGGGGATTTCCTCGGGAGAAATCATTCACCCATTCATTTACCGGATCGGTGTATTTCTGATGGGCTTCCTTAGAAACTAAGCTCTCGGTTTAGCGAGTTTACTCAGCTTTGGTAGAAACTGTCTCTGCCGTTTCGGCAGTCGCGGTGTCGTTATCAACCCACTCGATATAAGCCATAGGAGCGGAGTCACTGATGCGACGACCGAGCTTGATGATGCGGGTATATCCACCCTTGCGCGTTGCGGCGCGTGGGGCGATTTCGGCAAAGAGGGTTTTGACGGCGTCCTTCTGCCCGAGCTTGCCAGCGGCAAGACGGCGGGCGTGGAGATCGCCACGCTTGCCCAAGGTCACCAATTTCTCGGCGAGAGGACGAACGGCTTTCGCCTTAGCGAGAGTGGTCTTGATGCGTTTGTGCTCGATGAGGCTGCAAACCTGATTGGCGAGCAAGGCATCACGATGGGCCGAGCTGCGGCCTAGTTTAACGGTTTTCTTACGGTGGCGCATGGCGTATTATTTCTTTGGTTATCGACTAAGCTTCGAGATTAGCAGCATCCAACTTGATCCCGAGTCCGAGACCGAGTTGTTGGAGTTTTTCTTTGATTTCGTTGAGAGATTTTTTACCGAAGTTGCGGTATTTGAGCATCTCCGCCTCGCTCTTGAGGGCGAGTTGACCGACGCTGGTGATGTTCGCATTGTTGAGGCAGTTGGCGGCACGAACCGAGAGTTCAATCTCGTTCACGCTCATGGCCAGAAGCTTCTTCATGCGGTTGTTCTCTTGGCTCACCTCTTGTGGAGTCTCGTCGAACTCAACTTGCTCGTCATTGAAACCAACAAACACGTCGAGATGGTGGCGAAGGATCGCCGAGGCCTGGAGCAAAGCGTCATCGGGGCTGATGCGACCATCTGTCCAAACTTCCAAGATGACCTTGTCGTAATCGGTGCGCTGACCCACGCGGGTGTTTTGCACGGCATACTTCACGCGAGTCACAGGAGAAAATACGGAGTCGATGGCAATGACGCCGATCGGTTGGTCTGCACGCTTGTTTTCGTCACCGGTAGCAAATCCACGGCCGACGCGAACTTCGAATTCGGCTTCGAATTTTTGTTTCTTATCGAGTGTGCAAATGAGTTGGTCTGGATTCAGAACTTCGCATTGAGCGTTGCCTTGAATGTCACCAGCCGTCACAGCGCCTTCACGGTTCACCGCGAGCTTGAGCATACGGGTCTCGTGATCGTGGGCGTTAAATTTGATTTTTTTGAGATTGAGGATGATCTCGACCACGTCTTCGACCACGCCAGGCAGAGTGCTGAACTCGTGAAGAGCGCCCTCGATTTTCACCGAAGTGATAGCGGCACCCTCGAGCGAGCTCAGGAGAACGCGACGCAGCGAGTTGCCGATGGTGTGCCCGTAACCAGCCTCGAATGGCTCGGCTGTGAATTGGGTGTATTTATCAGTGACTGTGTTCTCGTCTTTGACGAGTGTTTTCGGCATTTCGAACCGAGCGAGACGTACTGGCATGTTTTTGTATTTTTTTATCGAGTAACCGGGTTTCCCTGTGCGCTTACGGCTGCTCATCGGAGATGGCGGCCACAGGACCAACGGCACCATTTTTGGATTGGGCGCGAGGTGTCATAGGTAGCTTAAAACTTGCCCATGTCAAGCAAATCTCGCGATTTTTACGTGAATTTGATTTTGACCGCTTTCGGAGCCTGGAAGCTGTCCGATAAGGTCGGGGCAAGAGCCTTGGGAGCGGCGACCTCTCCGGTGAGCGCGTTTTTGAGGGCTCCTTCGACGAGTTGGGCGCAATGGATTTTCATAGGGGGAAGCGCGCCAAGCGGTGCGGAAAGATCCTCGTTGGACATCGCTAAGGCTTCCGATGGCGTTTTTCCTTTGATCAACTCCGTGGCCATGCTGGCGACGGCAATGGCGGTCTGGCATCCGAAGGATTGGAACGTAGCCTTGTCAATCACGCGACGTCCGTCCTCATCATTGCGAAACTTGATCCACATCCTCAGCATGTCCCCGCAGTCGCTACTGCCAGCGGTTCCAATAGCATCCGCTTCCGCCATTTCCCCTAGGTTTTTGGGATTCCGAATGGCCTCGTCGATTTTTTCTTCCGTATTCATTCCGTGGTATAACGTGGAAGATTCGGTGCAACCTCGCAACTCCAAGCATCAATTCCGCCTCGGAGCGCCTTCACATTTTGAAATCCGTGTCCGGCAAAATACGCGGCGGCATCCAGCGTTCGAGTTCCCGTGTGGTCAACGAGGACGAGCAGCGTGTCCTTGGGGCAATGCGCCATGATCTCTTGCAGTAGATCCTGACTGAAAAGTTGGGACCCTTCGATCGAGACAGCCTCAAATTCCTCACGGGTACGCACGTCAAGAAAGCGGGCCGCACCGCTCTGGAGCGCTTCAGCCGCATCCGAGGGTGAAATGAAAACCAACGCGTCCTGCTCGTGCGCTTCGAGGATTCTGGCCAGGGCCTCTTGGGGATCAACTCCCTCATTCCTTGCGCAAACCCCCTCGAGCGTTTCCTCGGGCTGAAACCCACAACTCGCGCAACCTCCAATGTGATAGTGGCGAAAAAGGGCGCGCTGGGCTCCGGGATAGGCTTGGAGCAACTCGGCCATCGTGATCTGCGGTGAAAGCGACATTTCCCTTAACATAGATATTTTTTTCGCCATGCCAAGGCCCGACCATTATTCCGCTACGGCGCCGAGCAAATTCACAACCACCGTGCCCCCCATGCCCTGCCCGATCTGCACCGCCAACTTGGGCTTCACTTCGCCCCCATGAGGAGGAAAGTTGGGAAGACCCAAAGCGGGATCGATCTCGCTTGGCCAGGATGGCACCGCGCGCGCCCTTAACCCCTCCGCAATCAAGCTCGCCTCGAGCAAACCGGAGGCAGCCAACGCATGACCTGTCGTTCTTTTGAGGGCGGAAATCCAAGGCAAACTCGTCCCGAAAACGCGATGCAAACACCCCACCTCGGCCGCATCGAATCGAGGCGTGCCCGTGGCATGGAGGGAAATCCAATCGACCTCGCTCCCCTCCCCGCGCCTGTCCACCGCACTAACTCGGGCACGATGGAGCAACTCCTCAAGAACGCGGGCATCGGGATCGGGCGCCATGAGATGACTGGCCTCATTGGCCAACTCCCCGCCGATCCATTCGGCCATGGGCGAGACTCCTCGCCGCCTCGCGTGCTCCTCCGACTCGAGTATCACGCAAGCCGCCCCCTCCACAGGAGCCATCCCCGAGCGACCAGCGCTGAGCGGGCGGCAATCCACATTGCTCGAGACACTCCGATTTCGCTCCATCGCGGAACGCACCACCGGCGTGACCTCGGCATCTGCGGCCACGGCCACAATCAAATCGGCCATCCCGGAAGCCACCAACGATCCCGCCAAATATAAAATCTGTGCACCGGTCGCAGAAGCGGCATTGAGCGAAAAATCGGGCCCACCGAGCCCGTAGCGAACGGTCGTCACCGCGCCAATCGCATTACTCCGCCAGCGACTGATCGAATAGGGTGAGAATTTTTTTACAGATCCCATCTCCGATTCCATCGCACACAACCCGCCGAGAGAACTCCCGCTCACGCACCCCCAGCGCGAATGCCGCTGCTTGACCTCCTCCCCCCGCAAGCGGTTTCGCACCGAAGAAAGCCCCCCAGCCGTCCATGCCTGCTCGACAACCGCGAGCGCCAGAAGTTGGTGTCGGGCGAGAATCGATGAGTCGCCCGCTCCGATCCCCGCAAGCACAGCCAGCGAATCCCCATCCGGCGGGCTGCCGATCACTCGCCGATCCACCCGCGCCGCCTCAAAAAGCGCGTCGATCGAATCCGTCCCGCCACAAAGCACCCCGCAAGAGGTCAACCAAACGCGAGAGGGATGAGAGGTCAAAAGCATGTAATCCGATGGAGATTAAAACCACTCACGATCAGGTCAACCCCGCTTTCGAAACCTGCCAAAATCTCTCCCACTTGCTTCAGTGGGCATGCTCACCGATGCAGGCGTATTCCGCGAGTTTGCAATCTGGGCAATTCGACAAATTGAGGGTGAACTTTTCGTTTCCCACCGAAAAAAATTCCGCGCTTGGCTCGATGGACTACAGACGCCCTCCACCATTGGGTACTGAGACTTTTCATCTCCAGCTCCTTATAAAAACCCTGCGGGAATCTGTATAATCTTAGGCGCAAGCAGACGCACTTCCTCTGCGTTGTTGACCAAAATTCCATATGGACACTTCTCCTGTTCGACAAAACCCGACAAAGAACGCAAATCCGACTGCTTTGTGGACATTCCGAATTTGATTTCGATCGGGATGCGCAGCCCAGTTGGGTCGGTCAAAACGAGATCCACCTCAGCTCCTCCACGCGTCCGATAATAGGCAGCTGGCCAAGGAGAATTTTCCAAGGAAGCGATCCCAAGCAGGATCTCCTCCAGCATGGCCCCCTCGAAGGCTGACCCCACCCCTGCCCACGTCAGCAATTGCTCTTGAGTCCTTGTCCCTTTCAAATGATTTAGCAAACCGCTGTCACGGATATATCCCCGAGGCATTTTCACCATCGATTTGGAGGCCGTCTTTTCCAGACTGCCTATGCTCCTCCAAAGAAATGTTCCCTCGGCAATATCGAGATAATCTCTCACGGCTCCTTCGCTTGCCCCGAGCGACCTTCCTACCTCGGATCTGTTGATGATTGTGCCTGACAACTCACAGAGCATACCCAAGAAGCGCCGGAAATTTTGCACATTGAGGCGGGGAAAAAGAGCGCGGACATCGCGATCCAGGTAGGTGCGCTCGTAGTTGGCCATCCATGAGGATTGAAAATCGGAGTCACCTGACAAGACAGGCTCCGGGTAACCTCCCCAGAGAAAGTGACCCAGCACTTCATCTCTCGAGAAGCCAACCTTCATTCGCAAAAGTAGATCCACATGATCTCCGGATGGAAAACTGGTTAGAATTTTGTAAAACTCTGGAAGTTCCCTGCCTTGGATTTCATTCAGTTTGAGCGTGCCAACCTCAATCAGCGCAACCCTCCCGGCAAGGCTTTCCACCGCGCCTTTCAGAAGCGAAGGTGCACACGAACCCGTCAAAATGAATCTTCCCTTCCTTTCGCGATCCGAATCAATCACGCCACGCAGTTCGGAAAGAAGTTCCGGGAGATTCTGCACCTCATCTAAGACGATATTGCTCGAATTTGTTGCGAAAAAGAAGTCATAATCCCTCTTTACAAATTCGTAATCCGAGAACTTTTCGAGATCCACATATCTCCAGTCGGGACGGAGCATTTTTGCCAGCGTCGTCTTTCCAGACTGTCTAGCTCCGAGCAACACCACGGCAGGAAACTGCTTCAGTGCCCGTTCGATCTTGTGCTCTAAATTTCTTCGAATCACCCCCAGCTATATACATGCATTTTTCGTCTTCTGCAAACGATAAATGCATGTATATTTGCCTTTTTGTCTGTTGTATTTATTATCCAAACTACTAGCAGTGAAAATGATGAATTACATCCATCAACCAAATTGTCTTGCCCTCGCGCCAGATTGTCTATCAGACCCCAGATACAGCACGCCCTCTCCCCAAAAAGGTGCATCATGCAGAGAATCCGTGGCGCGTTAGATTGGCTTTTTGGACACCCAAAAATGAATGCCGAATAACATTCGATTGGTTTCGATGCAGCTTACACTTCAGTGGGCATGCGCACAGATGCAGGCGTATTCCGCGAGTTTGCAATCTGGGCAATTCGACAAATTGAGGGTGAACTTTTCGACAAGGGTTTTGGCATCCGGGGTGGTCTTGACTTGGACTACGACTGGGAAGTTGTTGCCTGCTGGGACGCTTTGATCGGAAACGAGGACGTTATTATTTTTTGCAAAGGTCATCTTGACCGGAGCCGACCGCTCGCCGGTTGTGACGATAACGATTTGCTCGGCGGGCGCGATGGCCTTGCCTTCATCGTTAACAAAGGTGATCTGTGCCCTGCGATCCGCTGTGAGGAAAAATTCGGCGTGCGGCTCGATGGATTTCAAAATGCGGCCGCCATTGGGTCCGGGGACTTTCTTTTCATGGCTATGGTTATCGCCCGCTTGGAGCGTAAGCGAGCTGAGGAGGGCGATGGCGAGTGACAGGATTTGGGTGGTGGTTTTCATAGTTTAGTGTGAAGCGGCGGCATTTCGCTCAATGGCTCGTTGTGCGGCCGACTGGGCGAAATGGAAAAAAATCAACGGGGTAATTAAAAAGTCAAGGAGTGTCGAGGAGAGGAGCCCTCCGACGATGACAACGGCAACGGGGTGCAGGATTTCTTTTCCCGGCTCGTTTGCCGCGAGCACGAACGGAACCAGAGCAATGCCAGCAGAAAGCGCCGTCATAAGCACAGGCACCATCCTCTCGAGCGTGCCTCGCTCGACCATGCGGCGAGAAAATCCTTCGCCTTCGTGTTTCATGAGATGCAGGTAGTGCGATAGCATCATGATTCCATTGCGGGCGGCTATGCCTCCGACGGCAATGAAGCCGACCAACGTGGCAATACTGATGTTGTCTACGAGCAACCACGTGAGCACGAGACCGCCGAGAAGAGCCAGAGGGATATTGATCAAAACTTGCAGCGCCAGCGAAAGACTTTGGAAATATCCGTAGAGCAGCATAACGACCAAAAGAAAGACCCCGAGGCTCATGAAAGCGATGCGCCACGTGGCATCGCGCTGGGCCTGAAATTCCCCCTCATAAGTTATGAAGTAGCCTTCAGGGAGCTCGACCTTGGCGGCAACCTCGCCCTGAAGTTGATTCACAAGCGTGCCAACGTCACGCACGCTGGGCTTGATGGCGATAGTGAAGCGGCGTTGCCCATTTTCACGAAATATCACATTCGGACCTTTGGCTTCGCGCACATCAGCCACGGCAGTGAGCGGAAAATACCGACCACTGTCAGCCTGAATAGGAAGTTGAGCGATCCTCTCGGGCGAATCTCTCCAAGCCAGAGGGAGGCGGAGAACAAGGTTGATGGCGCGCTGATCCTCCCGCAATTCCCCGATTTCCTTACCTCCAATGAGGGTGCTGAGACGATTATTGAGGCTGCCTGGAGCGATCCCGTAGCTCGCACAGCGTGCGCGGTCAGGCTCGATGCGAAGTTGGGGAATCAAGGATTGTTGGTCCAGTTTGGCATCCTCGAAGCCGGGGATTGTCTTCGCGATGGTTTGGATCTGAATGCCTATCCCGCGAAGCGTCTCAAGATCGGGACCAAATACCTTGATGGCAACCGGAGCGGAGACGCCACTCATCATATGCCCGATGCGGTCGGCCAGCGGACCGCCTACAACGGCGAACACGCCTGGAACCGCCTTCACTCGCATTCGGATTTCATCCAAGATTTCCTGTCGTGAGCGCGTCTTTTCACCTCGCTCGCGCATCCGAAAATCAACGTCGAATTCCGCTGTCGAAACGGGCACCACATGGTCACCACGTTCCGCTCGTCCCAGACGGCGGCCGACTTTCTGGACTTCCGGAACAGAAAGAATCTGCTCTTCGATGACGTCCGAAATCCGGTTCATTTCCTCCAGCGATGTGCCGGGCGCCGATGTCGCCGCAATGAGGGCGGTCTCCTCTTTAAAGGGAGGAAGAAAATCCTTTCCCATTTTCGGATAAAGCGAGAAAGCCGCGACGACAGCTATGCTAAGTACGGCCAAAACAGGCCACGGATGCTCGAGTCCGAGTCGCAGCATGGTTCCGCGCAAACCCCGCTTCATAGCCCGCACCAACCAGGAATCCTCATGTGCAACAGCCTGCTTGGGATTGAGGAGAAAAGAACAGA
>JBILZC010000164.1:0-2819 GCA_044377415.1 Terrimicrobiaceae bacterium
AAGTCAACATAGAGGAATGCAAATTGACCACCGAGGACACCGAGGACACCGAGGACACCGAGGACACCGAGGACACCGAGGATAAAGATCGGCGCTGGCATTCGCTTTGCGAATGGAGTGGCTGAAAATCCCCCACCCTGCAAAAGCAAGCTGTCACAGGTGCGGTTTTTTCCCACCCCTATCCTGACTCGTCAGGATTTATCGCGCCGATCAGGGAATCGGGATACGAAGGCGCTGAGGAATGCGTGGCCAAGGTAGGGGCAGATCGCCGAGATGCCCCAAGATTCCGGCGCGTTTAGCGTAGATGGGGGCGGCTATGCCGCTCAAGTGGGTCTTTTCGGCGAAACAACCCTACCAGATTTTATTCCAGAAAAGATGGCCTCCGGCTCGTAGCCTTCGCCTCGGAGAGCGCGCCAACCCTACCATTTTTTCACCCTTCCTGCTGAATCCCATAAATCCTGCCATCCTGTCCGGCTTTTTTACAACTCGCGGGCAAAGGATTCGATGTCCCCGCAGAGGATCGCCGCGCGGTGCAGGCTGGTGAGCTTGGAGGGATCGCCGATGAGCTCTATCTCTTCACGAAGCCCTTCCGGCACTGTCCCGAAACGGATCTCCAGAGCTTCCATGATATCCTGTTGCTTGGAGGCAATGAGACCTTCCTGACGACCTTCCTGACGACCTTCTTGGCGGAGTTGTTCGGCGAGTGACATGGCGTTTTCGATGAGTTTCGGATCGGTGATTGTTTTTAGTGTGGGTCACCTTTGCCATTCGGCGGAACGATAAGCCGAACACTCGGGAAGTAGGTGCGATATCGAGACGGGTCTCGCGTGACGAGCGCATGTCCGCTGACCTCCGCATGCGCTCCGATGTAGAAATCCGGTAGCGGCGAGGTTTTCACGCCGCCGCTGCGACGGTATTTCAAAAACGCCTGGGCTGCTAACCAACCAGCGGCGTAAGGCAAAGGCAGTCGCTCAAAAATCGCTGGATCAAGCCACTGGTCCAAGTCGGCAGCAGTAGCAAACGCTGGAGCGAGTTCGGCGTAAATAATCGGATTGATCGGAATCGGCCCGTTCGCCGAGGCTTTGCGGAACTCTTTTTCCGACCAAGAAAGCCAAACTGGATCCGCCGTGGCGATATCCAGCAAAACATTCGTGTCGAGCAGGGTCATTCCTCTCCACGGGTGAACCGCATGATTTCCTGCGTCTCAACGCCGTTAATCGCAGCGCCACGAGCGCGTTGCAACCAACTTTCCACGGAAGGAGACGAGGTTCGCCGCCGGCAAAAATCCTCAAGCCAAGATGCGAGTTGATCGACTTGCGGTATAGGCAATTTCTCGATCGCGGCTTCTATCTCGGCTACGGAACTCATGCAAACTCACCAAAGCTGAAAAACACTTTTCGTCAAGATAAAACCGGCGAGTCGACAGAGTTTTCAGGAGGCAGTGCGGAAGAGGGAAGGGCTTCACGCTGAGACGCGGGGATCACGGAGGGAGAACCGAGCGTCGGGGCAGACGCGAGAACACCCGCGCGATAGCGCACTTAATTTTAGGGGAGAGTCAACAGTGTAGCCTAGGGTGGGCAACCGTAGCGAAGCGGAGCAACACCCGCGCGATAGCGCCATGGTAAAAGGGAAAGTCAACAGTGTAGCCTAGGGTGGGCAACCGAAGCGCAGCGTAGTAACGACTACCTAAGACAGCCCAAAGGGTGAGCGGCAGTGAATCAATTTAAAGAATCCTTGGCAGCAGCAAGAGAAACGGAAGGAACCTAGCCGAATGGCTAGGTTGGCAGTTGACTCGATGAGCATTATTATGTTAGTCGATTGAACCCATTTTTTACAAAATGCACCGCTCCCCAGCCCCCCTTTCCACAATGAACCCCGCCCCAGAATATACAAACACGACCGTTTACGGATTGCCAGACCCGGCTGGCACCTTGCGATGGGGGCTGCATGTGATTGCAGCTGGAGCCTCGAAAATCCAGCCAGGCTCTAGCTACCCCGCGAAGGCACATCCAGACGAATACCTCTTTTCTTGGAAAAAGGGGCGCGTTTTGAATGAATACCAGCTCATTTATATCTCAAGCGGTGCAGGTGTTTTTGAATCCGCTCAGACGGGAAAAATCAACGTAGGAGCTGGTCAGGTGCTCCTGCTTTTTCCGGGGGTTTGGCATCGATATAAGCCGAACACGGAATTGGGGTGGAACGAAAATTGGGTTGCATTCACTGGGGATGCGGCACGCCGGATCATGATAGAATATTTTACGCCCGCCAGGCCCCTCATCCAAGTTGGCGAGAATCAAGAACTCCTCGAACTCGTAAGCTCAACCATTGAGCTTATGCAGAAAGCGCCTCCGGGATATCAGCACCGCGCCGCAGCTCGAGTCATGGACGCTTTAGCCATCATCGAACTCAACCGCCCGATCTTGGATACCATAGAAAGCGAATACGCTACCAAAATACAAAACGCGCGGCTCTATTTTTCAGAGCACTTCGAGCAACTGATCGAAATGCGCGACTTCGCCCAGCAACTCGGCTTGAGCTACTCTCTCTTTCGGAAATTATTCAAAGAAAATACAGGAAGGGCACCCCAAAAATACCTGATCGATATCCGAATAGATAAGGCCCGCGAGCTCCTTCGCCACACCAAGCTCAGCGTAACGGTAATCGGCCAGAAAACCGGATTCAGCGGCATTTACTTTTTTTCACGCCTTTTCAAAAAATGGGAAGGAATCTCTCCCTTGGCCTATCGGAAGCGTGTGGGCGAAAGATTTTAATAGCCAAAGGCCAACTTGTAGGGAGGTGAATGGCGGGCGCTGTGCGGG
>JBILZC010000165.1:0-2792 GCA_044377415.1 Terrimicrobiaceae bacterium
AATGGGCCTTGATGAGGGTTTTCAACATAAATTACCCAATCACCACCTGTGACTGGTAACGAACTAATAATGCACACGAAAGAAATGGCATTTCAACAGCAAAAATGAAACCTGAACGGGTGGGAATCTGTTTGACACTGGCATGCTGTTTCTTTGATAACGACGGCCACTTTGAGTTACCCGATGTTACGTTCTTTTGGATTTGCGCTGTTGTTTTGCGCGATGTTTGCCATCGCTGGCGGACATCTTTTCGTCCTTCAGTCGGTTGCTTGGGCGAACATGATTCTTGTTTACTCTCAAAAGTCCGGACTTGTTGAAGGTGTCACGAAAACATTCAGCGGTTCCGCCCCGTGTAAGCTTTGCAAAGCTGTTGACGCCGGACAGCAGGACCAGTCCAAAATTCCCTCATCCATCAAAGCGGATAAAAAAATCGAGGGCGTTTGTCTAGCTTTATCTTTTGTGCTCAAAACTCCGTTTCTCCAAGATTTCAGTTACCCGCATCCGTCTGATGAGGCGTCTCGGTCTCGCAGTCAGGAACCTCCGCAGCCGGTTCCCATTTTAGCCCTCGGCTAATTTTTTTCTGAAATCCTGATTCTAGGATTCGATGTCGTTGCCCGCCATTGCGGGAATTTCGACTTTTTCTAACTGGCATTAAACCACTTGTGGCTTGCCTCTCTGCTTCCAATTCAAATAACACCTATATGGTTTACGAAAAACTACTTGCTAATATATTAGCTCTAACTTTCTGCGTTTCGCTGGGATTAGCGCAATCCACTCCAATCTCGACGCCAGAGCCCTCTGCAACACAGACGCTCCCTGAAACGGTCATTACCGCTGAGGGCGAATCGCTCACGAGTCCCTCGTTGGAAAAGCTGCGAGAGCGGAACGCGAATGTTCCCGGTGGGGCCGAAGTGATCGACGCCGAGAGCTACAAAAAAGGTCGCGCCACAACACTCAAGGACGCTCTGGATTATGCCCCTGGGGTTTTTATCCAGTCCCGTTTCGGTGCCGAGGAATCGCGCCTTTCAATCCGAGGCTCTGGCATCCAACGCACCTTTCATGGCCGCGGTTTGAAGCTTCTTCAGGATGGGATTCCCGTGAATCTCGCTGATGGGGGATTTGATTTTCAAGTCATCGAGCCGCTTTCAGCTAAGGCGGTTGAGGTGTTTAGAGGCGCGAATGCTTTGGAGTATGGCGCCACGACGCTCGGTGGGGCGGTGAACTTTCTGTCTCGAACGGGTCATGATGCGCCACGCATCTCCGCTTTATTCGAGCATGGCAGTTACGAGAGTTACCGATCGCAGGTCGCTGCGGCTGATGTGGCGGGTCCGATCGACTACTATGCCAGTCTCTCGCTTTTTTCGCTAAATGGATATCGCGAGCACAGCAAACAAGCCAACCAGCGCCTATTCTCGAACTTCGGTTACCAGTTTCATCCAGATCTTGAAACCCGATTCTACTTCACCTACGCCAAAACTGATTCGGAACTGCCGGGAAACATCACGAAGGCCCAACTGAATGAGGATCCCACGAAGGCGGCTCGAAGTGGAGTCAGGGTTTTCGATTACATTGATAGCGATTGGAAACGGGATTTTGAGCTTTTACGGATCGCGAATAAGACGAGTTGGAGAGATGGAGATCACCGATTATCCGTGGCCACTTATTGGTCACGCAAGGATCTGCAGCATCCTATTTTGTTTGTCATTGATCAGCTTACGAACGATTTTGGCGCAGGTTTACGTTACGATTTCCTAGGTGATGTCGCCGATCATAAAAATCGCTTTACCTTAGGCTTCAATCCTTCATGGGGTGTTACGAATGACGATCGTTTCGACAATGTGCGCGGTAAATCCGGGGCGAAGCGCGCTGAAATGTCTCAATTTGCAAGCAACTTGGATTTATATGCGGAAAACCAATTCTGGATTACCAAAAAAACGGCCATCTCACTTGGAAGTCAGATCAGCTACGCCCAGCGCACAATTGAAAACGAAGCGGTTGGAACCAATGCCGCCTATAACAATGAGCAGGATTGGTGGGGATTCAGTCCTAAACTTGGCTTTCTCGTTGAGCCAACCAAGAACACGCAGATTTTCAGTAATGTCAGTCGCAGCTTTGAGCCTCCATCGTTTGGGGAACTGGTAGGGTCAAACCTCTCGGGATTTCCGAATTTCACTCTCACCGACACACCCGCCAAAGACCTCGAGGCCCAAACGGTGACCACCATTGAAATCGGAACCCGTGGACGCAGTAAATATGCCACTTGGGATTTGGCTTATTACTACTCGTGGTTGGAAAACGAGTTGATGGAGTATGAAGTGGCTCCTGGAGTTAGTTCGACAGTGAATGCTGGCAAAACGAGGCACCAAGGCATCGAGTTGGGTGGTTCCTACGATATCCTTCACGATATCTTTAAAAAGGAATCCCCATTGAAGCCGGGATCATGCGATGAAGGGGCTTATTCCTCAAGACCTAGCTTTGACCGTGTCACGCTTCGTGCGAATTACCTATGGAATCATTTTCGCTACAACGGTGATTCCACATACGGAGATCGCGCGCTTCCCGGTATTCCCGAGCATTATATCCGTGCCGAACTCGTTTATGAGCATCCCTGCGGATTATATGTTGGGCCCAATATCGAATATGTTCCTGCGGGTTATGCGGTCGATTCGATGAACACGCTTTTCACGGATAGCTATGCGCTTTTCGGTGCGAAAATCGGTTGGCGTTCAGAGCGTGGATTCTCGGCATATGTGGAAGTCAAAAACCTGGCTGATATCAACTATGCCGCAACA
>JBILZC010000029.1:0-24658 GCA_044377415.1 Terrimicrobiaceae bacterium
TGGACTTCGAGTTGATGGCCAGTTCCTCTCCGGCGGCGGCTACAGTGTGAGCTTGGACATTAGTTTGCTCAGCTCCGGCGGCTTGGGAGTTTGCCGTTTCGGTCAGAATCGCGGCGGATTCAGTGAGCGCCTCGGAGGTGTTTGTTATCTCTTGAACCATCTTACGAAGGTTCCCGATGCAGGTGTCCACCGAATTGGCAAGGACCCCCAACTCGTCTTGGCGCTTAAGATTGACACCTCCCGTAAGATCACCTTCGGCAAGTTTTTGAACCTCGCGCGAGCAGGCGACGATCGGCCGGGAGACCGAGCGACCGATAAAGAAAGCGGCTACCAGAACGATAATAATCGCGGCAACGGCTATACCATAGACAAGCTCATGCACACGACTGAGCCCGAAAGTATTTCCGTGCACGCGATTGAGTAAATCCTGTTCGGTCACACTGACGGTCATGATCCAACCGAGGCCAGGATAACCTAGAGCTCCTAAGGATTTCGTGAATCCGCTGATCTGCCAGACATTTTTATCGGGACAAACCTCTCTCAGGAATCCCTCTTTGCCTTGAGCTGCTTGTTTGATGGATTCGGTGCCGAGTTCCTCTTTAGTCTTTTTGAGAACACCGGATTTGGTCCGGTTGAAATTCAAGGTGCCGGAGTGTGATGGTTCGAGAAAGGCAAGCAGAGTGCCTTGGCGGGTGGCCAGTGTGATTTCACCGGATTTGATGCCCCGTTTTTCTAGGGAGACGTATGAAGCTCGGATGATGTCTTCCACGAGTGTGAAATCCGCGAGATTTCTCCACACACCACGAAACTCGCCGCCATTTCCGAGAATGGGCGCGGAGTATCCGACTACAAGGGTTTCTGGGCCGAAAACGGTGCTGGCGTCGCTATCAAGCGCGACATCGCTGACAACCGTTCCCGTGAGGACTTCACTCTTTGTGAACCGCCCGCCCTTGCAATCCTTAAACCAATCCGCATTTGAGAAATCCTTCCCGATCAGGAATGCCGTATCGAGCTTCGCGTTTTTGGCATCGACGGAATTGACGGCTACCACACGTCCGTCTTTATCCAGAACCATGCTGAGCGAGTAGATTCCGTACAGGCGGACATAGTTGTTGATCGCTTCGATCAAGGTGGCTTTGACGCTTGGGTCATTCCAATTCGGAGCCTGCACGATCTGGTTGGTCGCAAAGGCTTGGACGTCACCATAGCGCTCGAAAAGATTTCGCTCGATAGTGTCCATGCAGTTCACACCGAGGGTGAGTACTTCCTCGGACGCCATTTTGGATATGGTGTTTGCTTCCTTGATGGCGAGTGCCACGAGCCCGAACAATGGGATCAGGCCGGCCATGGCCATGCTAAGGATGATTCGGGTAGAGAGGTTGATTTTCATTTTGGTTTTTTAATGAGTGAGAGTGGGTTGCCCTTTGATAGGAGGCAGTGGTTTGAGCAGTTGTGGTGTGCGGTTGGACTGTTGTTGAGAGTTTGCAGTGAGGAGGAAGTGCCCTTGTGCGAAGAGGGCTTGTTGATCTCCGCTGGGGTTGAGCATTTGCAAGATGGCATCCAAGTCGAGAACAAGGGAGAGTCGCTCCGCAAGGACGGCACTTCCGAGTAGCCCCCGCGCTTGAAGGGTTGTCGTGTCGATTTGGGAATCCGCTAGGTCCAAGGAGTCCACAATGCGGGACGCAATGATGCCGATGCCGTCGAAGGGAGGTCGGGGCACAATGATAAAAAAATCCTTTTTGCGTTCGTTCGGTGGGCGGAGAGGCAGGATATCGGAAAGTTGGACCAGGCGGAGTGTGGCGTCGTGATTCTTGCGCAAGCACTCCATCGGGCCGATGCGTTCGATGTCGTCGGCGGAGATAGATTCCACTCGCATGACACGCGTGAGGTGGATGGCAAGGTATTCGCCGTCACTTTCCTGAAAAATGAGGACGCGCTGGGTGTTTGCATCACTCAAGGCAACCTCGGCAGGTTTTGTCGAACCGAGAGCGAGATGTGAGGCCGTGATGCGACCTTGAACCATAGAACTCGGGTCCAAAATCATGGCTATCTCGCCTTGGCCTAGAATTGTTGCACCAGAGTAGAGGGGCACAGATCGAAGGTGGCGACCTAAGGGTTTGACCACGATTTCCTCGTTGCTGATGATTTCGTTGACGATGAGCCCGTAGGAGAAGTGGTCTAATCTGAGGACGACAACGAAGGTTTCGTTTTTGACTGACTCCTTGTGAGGGTGACCGAGTATTTCCGAGAGATCGATCACGGGTAGGAGTTGGCCCCGCAGATCGAGAACACGGGCGCCGCCCATCGTTTTGATGGGGCATTCCTCACCGGGATGCACGATCTCGTCCACATTGATCTGCGGAAGCGCGTAGTTGATGCCATGGCATCCCACGATGATGGCGGGAACGATGGCGAGGGTGAGCGGGAGTCGAATAATGATGCGCGTGCCCTGGCCGAGGCGACTGTCGAGCTCCACATGACCGCCGAGCATTTCGATGTTTGTTTTTACGACATCCATCCCGACGCCGCGTCCTGAGATGTCGCTCACTACGGCCGCTGTGGAGAATCCCGCCGCGAAGATGAGCTGGAGGGCATCGGTATCTGACATACGCGATGCTTGGTCGGTAGTGATGATGCCTTTTTCGATCGCCTTGGCTTTGAGGCGCTCGGGATCCATTCCGCCGCCGTCGTCGAGCACCTCGATTTGAACGCGACCGGCGAGGTGGGCGGCAGAAAGGCGCACCGTACCGAAGGTTTTCTTGCCCTTGGCCGCACGCGCCGAGGGAGACTCGATGCCATGGTCCACGCTATTGCGCACAAGGTGGGTGAGGGGATCCGATAAACCTTCCAACAATGTGCGATCGAGTTCCACATCGTCACCGAAAATTTCCAATTGGATTTCCTTATCCAGCTTTTGGCTGAGGTCGCGCACAATACGCGTGAACTTTCCAAAAAGCCCGCCGACCGGCTGCAGGCGGGCCCTCATGATGGTGTCTTGCAGATTGGAGGTGACAGAGCTGATCTCTTGCACCACCGATTGCATCTCGGAGTTTTCGGCTCCCTGACCCGTGCGACCGGCGATGCGGAGGAGGCGGTTGCGCCCGAGCACCATTTCGCCAGCAAGATTCATCAGAGAGTCGAGTAGGCCTACGTTGATGCGAATGGTTTCTTCTGGCTTGCGGCGGGCCGAGGGCAGCGGCTTCGGATCTATGGGAGTGGAAGCGGGAGTCGAGTTGGCCGGGGGTTGACGGTCTTGGGTTGCAACAGTGGAGGCGGAGGGAACCAAAGTTCGCGAATCGGGTTCCACTGCGGGATTGGACGGGGTTGCGGCCACAACTTCAGTCTTTTGGCGAACAGGGCGCGATTTCACCCACTCTCCGAGCTTAGCGGAATCGAGATGGAGAATGTTTTCTTCCGCAAGGCCGGGTGCACCGCAGAGAATATAAGGCTCCAGTGTTGTCGCTAAAAACAAACGGAGAGTGGTATCGGTATTTTTAAACCCGACGAGGCTTGTGTTCTCAGGCAGGGAAGGATGCGTCGAAATCACGGTTCCGATGGATGCCAACTCGGAGAGAAAATCCTCCAGCGTCTGCCCTTGCGCTTCGATTTCGGCAGCGATGTTTGTCTGGATGATGTAGAAATTTTGCCCGTGCTTCAACCCTTCAACTAGGCTCTGTGGATCGAATTCGAAGTCGGCCATGGCCGGGTCGGGATAGGAATGCATCCCGGCACTTGAAGGCTTTGGATCGGCTGATTGGGTTGCCGTTGGGGGTGGCGTTGGTAATGAAGTTGGCGTTGGCGTTGCAGCTGGCGGTTCCGCTATTCCGGATTTAATGTCTAGAATCAACTGCAGGCCGGAGATTTCGTCTGCACAGGGAACCTCACTCGCACGATCGGGTTGGGCGAGCATGAGGTTGAGCTTATCCGTTGTGGAGATGAGGAGGCCCACCATCGCCAGGTCGGCTTTGAGAATGCCATCGCGCAGGAGCGACATCACGCTTTCCATGACATGGGCCAGTTTAACGATCGGATCAAATCCAAATAAGCCCGCAGAGCCTTTGATACTGTGAACCGAGCGGAAGATACTATTCAGTGGGGAGCTATCGGCGGGATTCGATTCCAAGGTGATCAGATCTCTCTCCAGCGATTGAAGATGTTCGCTCGACTCTTGAACAAAGATGTCCAGCATTTCTTGATCAAGGTTCATCCGAAAGCCTCCTCAGTGTTACATTTGATCGTTCCCGAATGACCGGTAGAGGAGCTTTTAAGGATACCATTTGTGGTTTTGGTCATCATACCCCGTTTTTTTTCGGTTCCGCTACAGAGACCAGATTGCTGATTTGCAAAACAGTGATGAGTCCAAAGTCGGAGCTGATGACACCTGCAATGAAGCGGGTGTCAAGTCCACTGAGAGCCTCGGGCGGAGCTGGAAGCACTCGCGTGCCTGCAGGAAGGATGTCGCCAATCGAATCTACCAGCAGGCCGGTCGGGTCGGAGTCCGCCATGTCGTGATTTTCTGGCGGTTGCGGCAAGCGAGCGAGATCGTTAGCTGTTTTAAAAACGATGCACCGGTTTTGTGGGAGGGTTGGCGAAGACGGGTGACCGAGACGGTCTTCAAGGTCAAAAGCCGTTAAAATCTGCCCCCGTAGGTGAACAACGCCGCGCACATAGGATGCCGCCATGCTCACGGGAGTGACGATCGGGCTACGAAGCACTTCTTTGACCCAAAGGAGATCGCAGGCGTAATGCCGACCGCAGGATTTGAACTCGAGTAATTGAGAATCCCTAGGCGCAACGTGAGTGGTAGCGAGGCTCTGAGTCATGAGATTGCGTTCAAATGAAAACTTAGCGGGGTTTCCACTGCCCCCCAAAAGGAAAAGGTATTTGATGCCGCCAAATTGATGAAGGGAATGCGGAGATTTTTTAGCTTAGTGCTTTTGATGATTGTGGAAAAGACCATCATCAGATTCGGAAGGTCGAGCGCGTCGTTCCCAAAACCACGCAACTTTTTACAAAGTTTTTTGCATTTACCGACGATCAAAGTGGCGATCCGCGAAATGAGGTTAGGGAGAACGCCAACTTCCGTAGACTGAATAACGTAGATGCCCCAGCTAATGAGCTTCAAATTACTGCACTTAGCTGGTAAAGTTTTCATCTTTTGAAAAACGGCAAGCGGACATTTTTAAGTACCTCTTCTCGTGCTGTCAAACTTTGAAAAAAACGGTGACGGAGCGCCCTGTTTATTAGCTGCGTCCGTTGACAAAAAATGTCTTCACTTGTCCGAGGCCCTTGCATTCGACCATGCCGCGTTCTTCCAGATTAAACTGGGAATTAAGTTCGGCCATTGTCTGTTCCGAAATATGGATTTTTCCAGGAAGACCTGAGGATTCCATGCGGCTAGCCACATTCACGGTGTCGCCCCAGATGTCATAGGTGAACTTGATCTTGCCGATGACGCCGGCGACAACGGGCCCAGAATGAATGCCGATGCGCATGGCCAAGTCGATGTCCCTATTTTTGTTGATCCGCTCCAGAGCTTGAACCATCTCCAACGCGGTGTCCGCGACAGCATGAGCGTGGTCATCGCGAGGGTTGGGGAGGCCGCCAACCAACATGTAGCAATCGCCGATAGTCTTGATTTTCTCAACGCCGTGGTTCTTCACGATGTCGTCGAAGGTAGTGAAAATTTCGTTGAGCATACTCACCAGATCAGCGGGACTGGTCTTGCGGGATAGCTTGGTGAATCCGCAAAGGTCGGCAAACAAAACGGAAACAATCTGGTGCCCGTTGGCGATGGTTTTTTCTCCAGCCTTGAGACGCCCAGCGATCGTTCCCGGCAGGATGTTCAGGAGAAGGTGCTCAGATTTTTCCTTTTCGATTTCGACCAGTTCTTTTTCCTCTTGGAGGCGTGCAAAAAGAATCCGGTCCATGTCGCGAAGGCGTTTTTTTTCCAGGGAGGTTGTGACACGCGCGCGCAGTAGAGTGTTGTTGGGCGGTTTTAGGAGATAATCTTCGGCACCAGCCTCGATGCATTTTACAGCCAGATCGACCTGCTCGGTGGCCGAAATGACAATAGTGGGGACTTCTTTGAGCTTGGGAACAGTGTTCTTGGCGATCAAGACCTCGATGCCGTTCATCTCCGGCATCTCCATGTCCAGAAGCATGAGTTCATAGGAACCCTCAGACAGTTTTTTAATGGCATCTCGACCGTCCACTGCCTCAGAAATATTTGTGAATCCCAGTTCCCGAAGTGCCTTTGTGAGCACTATGCGCATAAGACGACTGTCATCCACGACCAGAATTGCAGCGTCTTTCAGGGAACCGGAAAACTCATCAACATGATTGGATTCACGATTGGCGATCACTCTGGGCGGATTAATTTCCATATCGAAAAAGAATCAAAATAACGTTAATGTTTTATTGTCGAAAGCGCGGGAGTTTGGCTTCCCAGGCGTCCCAACAAAGGGATAAAGAGTCGCGACTTTGGCATCTGGCTTGAGCGTGCCGAGAGGGGGTATGAAATGCAATCACTTTGCTGATGCACGCGTGATTCTTTTGATATGACTTTGCAAGGATTGCGAAAACGATGCCCCTCAATTGATCGAAGGATTCCTCGATCGTGTCATCTTTGCCCACGAGGCTAGTTGCGTTTTTGTGGGAAACGGAAATTTTGTTTCCCTGCATGACACTCGCTGTGCTGAAGATGCCGTTGCTGGAGATTGAATCCGTTTTTCTGAGAAATCCGACCCCAATGAATAAATACCACTAGCAGGCTTTCTATCGGGCGATCATCTCGAGTTTGGCAGAAGCTTTATTCGAGTTCAGCCACTCGTACCCTTTTGCTATCGCGAGATTCTTCTACTGCGTCACGGATTTGTTCTCTGATGGCTTGAGCATTGGGTATAGCCGGCACAATGACTTCGGGTGATGTGGTATCGGTTGTGAGCAAAACCACATTCCCCAAGCCAAATAATCGCAGAAAAAAAGGCTGCTCAAACTGGGTGTCTCTCACGCGGTAGAGTTCCAATTCTTCGATACGTTTCGACAAAACCCCGCTGTGCATTTTGAGACGCTGGTTGGTCAATTCATAAACCTGATTTTTGACCACGAGGTATTTCCAGAGGATCACAAAGAGGGCAATGGGTGCCAAAACAAGCGTGCAAGCCAATAACCCCCAAATCACGAATGCGCCAAAGTTTGTCACTTGGGATGGCGTTCCAGACCACAAAAGATTTTCCGCTCTCATGTTATTTTATTCGAGGATTCCAAGGGCTATTATTTATGCATCGAGGGTGACTCATATTTCTCATCCACCTACCGCAACAGAATCTGAGTTCAATTACTAAAAGCCGTCAAACAGATCTTAGCATCCAGCATCTCGTCGCCTCTAGGTTTACTTATGAATAGTTCATTTTTAGCAGCTCTTAATAATGCATACCTTCGATGCTTCGTGACGAGCGAATCCTTGATTCGTCCTCAAACCCACTCGGCACAGAGTAACTCCGCTTGCGCGAGGACTGTCTTCACGGCTTCTTCCTGCAAGTCGGGAGGGTAGCCGTGTTTGTTCAGGATGCGCTTCACCATGACTTTGATTTTGGCTCGGGCGCTCTCGCGGAGGGTCCAGTCGATGGTGACGCTCTTCTTCACTTGGGTGATCAACTCTGCCGCGATGAGCTTGAGTTTGTCGTCGCCCATCGCTTGCACAGCGCTGCCGTTGGAGGCAAGGGCATCGTAGAAGGCGATCTCGTCGTCTGTCAGGCCAAGGTCCTCTCCGCGCTTAGTGGCGGCGTCGAGGTCTTTAGCGAGTTTGATCAGCTCTTCGATGACCTGCATCGTGCTGATGGCGCGGTTGTGGTAGGAGTTGAGAGTCTGTTTGAGCTTCTCGGAAAAGACCTGGCTCTGCACGAGGTTACGTTTGGAGCGCACCTTGAGTTCGTCCTTGAGCAGCTTCTCCAGTAGTTCGGCGGCGACGTTCTTGTGCTTGAGGCCGCGAACTTCAGCGAGAAATTGGTCGGACAAAATCGAGATGTCCGGCTTGGGCAATCCGGCGGCGGTGAAGACGTCGATCACCTGGCCTTCGGTCGTAATGGCCTTGCTCACGAGCTGCCGGATGGCGGCGTCGATCTGCTCGGGCGTCTTGCGGTTGGTGCTGCTTTGCTTGTTCAACGCGGCTTGCAGGGCTTGGAAGAAACTCACGTCGTCGCGGATCGCCGTCGCTTCATCGCTGGCAGCGCAGAGGGCGAAGGCGCGGGAGAGTTCCGTCACCACCTGTACCCATCGCTTCTTGCCGTCCTCCTGTTCGAGGATGTGCTCTTGTCCGGCGGGGATGAGAGCGAGGCGTTCGGTGGGTTTGCCGGTGGTCCACTTGACCCAATCGAACGGGTGCATCAGGTCACAGGCAATGCCGTGTTTCTCCAGCATCACGGCGATGGCTTGAGCGGTGTCGAAGGTCGGGTTCCCCTGGCCGCCGCTCTCGGTGTAGGTGATGAGAGCCTTCTTAAGCTGATCCGCGAGGCCGAGGTAATCCACCACCAGTCCGCCGGGCTTGTCGCGGAAGACACGGTTCACGCGGGCGATGGCCTGCATGAGGCCGTGGCCCTGCATCGGCTTGTCGGCATACATTGTGTGCAGGCAGGGTGCGTCGAAGCCCGTCAGCCACATGTCGCGCACGATCACGATGCGGAACGGGTCCTTGGCGTCCTTGAAGCGGTTCGCCAGTTTGCGCCGGGCATCTTTGCTGCGGATGTGCTTCTGCCAATCGGGGCCGTCTTCGGCACTGCCGGTCATGACGACTTTCAGTGTCTCCGCCTCCCACTCGGGCCGCAGCTTGATCAGCGCGTTGTAGAGGTCCACGCAGATGCGGCGGCTCATGCACACGATCATCGCCTTGCCGTCCATCGCCTCCACCCGCTTCTCGAAATGCGCCACCAGATCGGCGGCCACCAGGGCGATGCGTTTCGGATCGCCCACCAGCGCCTCCAGCGCGGCCCACTTCGTCTTGAGCTTCTCCTTCTTCGTCAGCTCCTCGCCTTCGGTGATTTCCTCAAACTCCGCGTCCAGCTTCGGCAACTCGGCGGCGTTCAGGCTCAGCTTGGAAATCCGGCTCTCGTAATAGATCGGCACCGTGGCCTTGTCGGCGACGGCGCGCTGGATGTCGTAGATGGAAATGTATTCGCCGAAGACCGCTCGCGTGTTCGCATCCGTCTTCTCGATAGGCGTGCCGGTGAAGCCGATGAACGACGCATTGGGCAAGGCATCGCGCAGGTTGCTGGCGAAGCCGTAGGACATCTCACCTGTCTTTTCATTCACCTTGCCGCCGAATCCATACTGGCTGCGGTGCGCTTCATCCGCGATCACGACAATGTTCTGCCGTCCGCTCAGCTCGGGCATCGCCTCGCCCTTTTCCGGCATAAATTTGTGGATCGTGGTGAAAACCACGCCGCCGCTCGCACGGTTCAACAGCTCGCGCAAATGCTCGCGCCCACTGGCCTGCACCGGCGTCTGGCCGAGGATGTCCGCGCAGCGTTGGAACTGGCCGAAAAGCTGGTCGTCGAGATCGTTGCGGTCGGTGAGCACCACCAGCGTCGGGTTCTGCATCGCCGGGTGCCGCACCACGCGGGCGGCGAAGAAGAGCATGGAGAACGACTTCCCGCTTCCCTGCGTGTGCCAGACCACGCCCGCGCGGCGGTCGCCCGGCTTGCCGCCGTGTTGACGCCCAGACCAGTAAGTGCCCGCATCCTCGCGCAGCACGCTGCCGGTCTCGGTCATGCCACTGGCGCGCACAGTTTCCTCCACCGCTGCATTCACCGCGTGGAACTGATGGTAGCCCGCGATGATCTTGTGCAGCGCGCCCGAATCCGGGTCTTCCTCGAAGACAATAAAGTGGTGCAGCAGGTCGAGAAATCGTTGCCGCTCGAACACGCCGCGCACCAGCACCTCCAGCTCCAGCGCCGTCTTCGGCGCGTCGCCCTCGCCATCAATCGTGCGCCAGACTTTGAACCACTCCTGATTCGCCGTCACGGAACCCATGCGCGCCTGAAGGCCATCTGATACCACCAGCGCCGCATTGTAATGCAGCAGCGAGGCAATCTCCGCTTTGTAGGTTTGAAGTTGCGCGTAGGCGCTCCAGATCGTCGCGTCCTCATCCGCCGCGTTCTTCAGCTCGATCAGACCCAGCGGCAGACCGTTGAGGAAGAGCACGATGTCCGGCCGCCGGTTGTGCTGCCCCTCGATCACCGTGAACTGGTTCACCGCCAGCCAATCGTTCGCCCGCACATCGCCGAAATCCACCAGCCGCACATGATCGCCCGCGATGCTGCCATCGGGCCGGGGATACTCCACCGGCACGCCATCGCGCAGCATCCGGTTAAAGGCGCGGTTCGTCTGGACGAGCGAAGGCGTCCCCACCCGCAGCACCTTGCGCAACGCCTCCTCCCGCGCCCCCTCAGGAATGGCCGGGTTCAGCCGCCGGATGGCCGCGCGCAAGCGCCCCACCAGCACCACCTCGCCAAACGAATCCCGCTCCGCCGCCGGTTCACCGGGCGCGAGATGCGGTCCGTGCCCGACCGCATAGCCCAGCTCCCCGAACCATTCGAGGGCGGCGTCTTCGACGATGGATTCGTTGAGGCTCATTTCTTTGGGGGCTTGGGTTTCTTCGGCTTTGGCAGCTTCTTCAAATCCTTCGTGGCCTGCTCGAAGTCGGCGTCAACGGGGCGAGCGGCACTGGCGTTGAGAGCCTTGAACTTGTCGTATTCCAGCTCGGCCTTGGCCTGCGCCATCTCGTGCGAGATCCGCCCGGCATGGGTGAGGATGTCGCGGTCGTTCAAGGTCAGAAACCCGTTCAACTTCTCGATCCAGTCCGCCATGTGCATCGGCACCCGCCGCATGGCCTGGCCCTGGGCAAAAATCAGGTATTGCTCCACGAGGTTGTTCAGCGCTTCCAACTCCGGCTCGCTGAGGTAGTTCTTGGCGATGGAGACATCCTGTTTGCGAATCACGGCACCCCGCCAGTTGGTCAGACCGAGATTGGATTTCGCCGCATCCACACGACCGTGCACAATCTCAGCCGCCGTCTGGCCGGTGATGGCCCAATGCACCTTGTTCTGCACCGTCTTGAAAAACAGCAGGCTCACCTCCTGCGTGGGGTCGTAATCAATGCTCGTCGCGTAAATGTCCGTGATCTTCTGGTAGAACCGCCGCTCCGAAGTGCGGATGTCCTGAATCCGCCGCATCAGTTCATCGAAATAGTCGAAGGGCTGATCCGGATTCTTCAACCGCTCGTCGTCGAGGATAAAACCCTTCACGATGTATTCCCGCAGCAGCCGGGTGGCCCAAATGCGAAAGCGGGTGGCCACCGCGCTTTTCACCCGGTAGCCCACGGAAATGATGGCATCGAGATTGTAGAAACGGGTCGCGTAGTTCTTCCCGTCGGCTGCAGTAGTAAAGGAATCCTTTACCACTGAATCCTGCACTAGTTCCCCCTCGGCAAAGATGCTTTTCAGGTGCTGCCCGATGTTCTGCTTGGTCGTCTGGAACAGCTCCGCCATGTGCTGCTGCGTCAGCCAGACCGTCTCGCCCTCAAACCGCACGTCGATCTTCAGCTTCCCGTCTTGCGTCTGGTAAACGAGGAACTGTCCGCCCGGTGCTGGCGTTTCTGAATCCGTGCTCATGGGTTCACCCTCCTCTCAAATCGAGTTTTTAAGTAACGCTTAATAGCTGCCCGCGCCTCCTCGGGAATGGCCAGGTTCAGCCGCCGGATGGCCTCGCGCAAGCGCCCCACCAGCACCACATCAGAAAACGACTCCCGCTCCGCCGCCGGTTCACTGGGCGCGAGGAAAGGCTTGGCCCGCCGTAGCTGTGCGAAGGCGGCCCCGTGCCCGACCGCATAGCCCAGATCTCCGACTTGTCCTCCGTAGCCTTGGCGCAGGAAGAACCATTCGAGGGCGGCGTCTTCGACGATGGATTCGTTGAGGCTCATGGCTTGCCCCCTTTGCCCGGCAGCTCCTTGATCATTTGGTCGAAGTCCGACTCAAACAGCCGGTCCTGCACGATACGGTATTTCTCAAACTCGCTCTCGGCGTGGGCCTGGGCGATCTCGGCCGTGACCTTGCCAGCATCTTGTAAAATTTCCCGGTCGGTTGCGGCGATGAAGCGATTGAGGCGGGTTTCCCAGTCCTGCATGGTCATGGGAATCTGCCGCAGCGCCATGTCTTCGGCCACATCGAGGTAGGCGGAGACGAGGCGTTGCAATTGCGCCATTTCGTTTTCCGTCAGATAGTTTTTCGCGACGACCACATCGAACTTCTGGATTTTCCCCGTGGGTGCGTCCTTCCAGGTGGTAAGACCCATACGGTCTTTTGCGGCATCGGCACGGGAAAGGATGACCTCTGCCGCCGTCTGGCCGTGGATGGCCCAATGCAGCTTGTTCTGAACGGTGGCAAAGAACCGTTTGGTGGCGGCGGCGGTGACATCGTAGTCGATGGAGGTCGAGTAAATGTCGGTGATCTTCTGGTAGAACTTTCGCTCGCTCAGGCGGATTTCCCGGATGCGCTGGAGCTGTTCCTCGAAGTATTTTTTGCCAAGGATCGAGCCGTCATTTTTCAGGCGCTCGTCATCCATCGCATAGCCCTTGATGGTGAAGGACTCGATGATACCAGTGGCCCACTTACGGAACTGCACGGCGCGCTCCGAGTTCACCTTGTAGCCGACGGCGATGATGCCAGAGAGATTGTAGTGCCCGGTGTCGTAGGTTTTGCCATCGGCAGCAGTTATCCGAAAAAATTGGATAACTGAATTCTCCTCCAACTCGTGATCGGCGAAGACGTTTTTCAGGTGGTAGCTGATCGTCCTGACATCCACATCGTAGAGCACTGCCATCATTTTCTGGCTCAGCCAGACATTTTCATCCGCGTAAACGGCCTCAACGCCGCCCTGCCCGCTGGCCGCCACAAAGGTCAGGTATTCCGCCGCCGACGAGCGGACGAGGGAGACTTCGTCCTTCTTCTTGGCGCGACCGCCGGGAGTGGGTTTCTTTTTGCTCATGATGCGGCCTCCAGTTTGGATTCGAGGCCCGCCATGCTCAACTCCCCGCTCAGCAGCTTCGGCAGCAGCGTGTCGCGCAGGGTGGCGAGGGTGCGGGATTGGTTTTCGAGGGTGCGGATTTGTTCGTCGAGTGGGCCAGCTTGGCGTTCGAAGGCGGCGATGATTTCGTCAGGAGGAATGACAAAGCGGAGTTTCTCGAAGCTGTCTTTGTTGATGGAGCCGAAGACGGTCCCTTCCGCCTCGAAACGGGCGAAATCGGGATAGAGATTTGCCATCGAGTGATAGGTGAATGAGGTCGCGCCGGATTTGTGGCGCACGGCGGCGACGCCACGTCCGATGCAGCACTCCTCGTTCGCCATGTTGATGTCGCCGACGGGGGCACGGACGCTGACGAGCGTGTCGCCGGGTTTGGCGAAGCGAGTCGGCGCAGTGCAGTAGATGCGGCGAGTCGGGAAGCGGAAACCGAAATCGGTTCGACCTTGGTAGAACGGCAATCCGTTTCCTTCTTCGTTGTAGGTGTCGCCCGGTGGTGACTGGCCCATCGTGAGATTGAACCCTTCGACGACTGTTCCGGCCGTCCAGCCTTTCGGAATGTGACCAAGCGGTGAGTCTTCCAATTGCTCGGGGAAGAGGGCGGCGGTGGCGGGATCGAGGTTGGAGGGCGGGCGGCCGTCGAGTTTGGCGCGGACGGGGTCGAAATCCACGAACCAGCTCTGGAACAGCGCCCGCGCCATCGCCTCCAGCGTCGCATTCATCCGCCGGTTCAACTCGATCTTGTCGTCCAGCGCCCCAAGCACCGCCGCGATGGCTTTTTGCTCGGCGAGGGGTGGGTATGGAACGTGAATCGCCTTCAACGATGATAACGGTTGGCCGATTCCGGGCGTTCCCACGGTTGATGCGTTCTTCAGCAACTCTTGGCGGCCTTGTGCGGACCGGAAGAAATAAAACAGATAGAGCGGCTCCACCTGACTTCGGTCACAGGTCAGCTTCATCATGCTGCTCGACTGGACGTAGCGCGGCGCACCATTTCGAGGAACGATTCCAACCAAGCCGATTGAACCGCGATGTGGAAAGAATAGGTCGTCAGCGAAGATGATGGATGACTGCACTTCCTCCGCTTTTTCGGGGGTGATGTAAACCATCTCCCCAACCAAGTCTCGCGTGTCTGAAATATTGGTTCCTCGGATGACAGGAACGCCCGCCGGAACGTAGCAGTCGCTTTTCATCCGAGAGCCGAATGGGCCGATTGCGATAGAGGCTCGGCTCTTCGCTTTCAGTTCATCAATTGTTCTAATTGGCCATTCACCCGCCATAACCCAGCCCCCTCAGGTTTGCTTTGATGGCCTGCTCCAGTTTCGCGGACTCGGCGAACTGGGCGTGCAGTTCGGCGACGAGGCGCGGTTTCTTTTCCTCGCGTTGCCTCATGGTTTTTCCTTTTTCGCGGCTGCGTCGAGTTTCCCCGCCAGCTCCGCCTCAATCTCCGCGATGGTCGGCAGGCTGCCTTGGAACTCGGCGGGCAGGGTCTCGGTGATTTGCTTCTTCCAGTCGGCGACGGCGATGGATTGGTCCAAACCGCTGAGCGCATACTCAACCACCAGTTTGTTTTTCCCCCGGCAGAGCAGGAGGCCGATGGTGGGCTGGTCGTCGGGGTGGCGGAGGAGGTCGTCCACGGCAGCGCGGTAGAGATTGATCTGGCCGACGTCGCCCGGCTCGAAGGCGCGGGCTTTTAGCTCGATGACGACGTAGCGGCGCAGGCGGAGGTGGTAGAAGAGCAGGTCGAGGTAGAAGTCATCGCCGCCGACTTCGAGATGCACGCGCCGCCCGACGAAGGCGAAGCCCGCTCCCAGCTCCAACAGGAATCGCTGGACGTGGTCCATGAGCGCCTGCTCTACCTCGGCTTCGCGGCGCGGGTCGGCGGTGCCGATGAAGTCGAACAGGTAAGGGTCTTTGAAAAGCTGCGCGGCCATGTCGCTTTCCGCCGGCGGCATGGTGAGGGCGAAGTTGTTCACGGCTTTTCCCGCGCGGAGGTGGAGCTGGCCTTGGATTTGGATCTCCAAAATGCTGCGGCTCCAGCCGTGGGCGACGGCTTCGCGGATGTAGAACTCGCGGGCAGCGGGGGCTTTGAGCCGCTGCATGATCTGGAGAACGTGCCCCCACGGCAATTGCGCAACAGGTTGTTGCGCAATTGGGCCTTCAGGAAATTCGCGGGCGAAGATTTTCATCGCTAGCAGGTTCCGCGGGGATAGCCCGCCCATGTCTGGGAACTCCTCCCGCAGGTCCGCCGCCAGCCGGTCAATCACCTTCGCGCCCCACGCAGCCTCGCTCTGGCGCTGGAGGATGATTTTGCCCGTGTGCCAGTAGGCTTCGATGACGATGGGATTGGCCGCGAGCACCGCGCGGACGCGGGCACTGCGGAGATGCTCTTTGATGTCCTGCAAAGTGCCCGCGTAACCAGTCGGCAAGCTGAGCTTTGGTGGTGCAGCAGTGAACAATGCGCCTTCACGCGTCCTGCCGCGCGAACCGCGTTCGGGCGCGGGCTTTGGCATGGGGAGTTTCTTTTTAGAGGGCATAGCCGAGTCCTTTCAGGTTGGCCTTAATTTGGGCTTCGAGCTTGGCCGTCTCGGCGAACTGGGCGTGCAGTTCGGCGACGAGGCGCGGCATCTTTTCCTCGAAGGGGTCGCCGTCGTCCTCGACTTCCTCGGCGCCGACGTAGCGGCCGGGCGTGAGGACGTGGCCGTGCGCAGCGATTTCGGCGGTGGTGGCGGATTTGCAAAATCCCGCTACGTCCGCATACGCATACGCGGACGAGTTGAGAGTTGAGGGTTGAGAGTTGAGAGTTGAGAGACGGAGCAGAGCGCCAAGCGTGATAGGTGCTGGTGATTTTCTCCAGGTCGGCGTCGGTCAGCTCGCGGTGGACGCGGTCGATGAGGGTGCCGAGTTTGCGGGAGTCGATGAAGAGGGTCTGCTGGCGGCGGTCGCGGAAGCCGCGTTTGGCATCGGCGGCTTTGTTTTTCGCGAGGAACCAGAGGCAGACGGGAATCTGCGTGCTGTAGAAGAGCTGGCCGGGGAGGGCGACCATGCAGTCCACGAGGTCGGCCTCGATGAGGGCTTGCCGAATTTGCCCTTCGCCGGATTGGTTGGAGGACATGCTGCCGTTGGCGAGGACGAAACCGGCCATGCCCTGGGGTGCGAGGTGGTGGATGAAGTGCTGCACCCAGGCGAAGTTGGCGTTGCCCTTGGGCGGGACGCCGAACTGCCAGCGCACGTCGTCGTCCTTGCGGAACCAGTCGGAGTCGTTGAAGGGCGGATTCGCGATGACGTAGTCGGCGCGGAGGTCGGGATGGAGGTCGCGGCGGAAGGTGTCGGCGTGCTCGGGGCCGAAGTCGGCCTCGATGCCGCGCAGGGCGAGGTTCATCACGGCGAGGCGGCGGGTGGTGGCGTTGCTCTCCTGGCCGTAGATGGAGATGTCGCCGAGCTTGCCGCCGTGGGATTCGACAAATTTTTCCGACTGCACGAACATTCCGCCAGAGCCGCAGGCGGGGTCGTAGATGCGGCCTTTGTAGGGGGCGAGCATCTCGACGAGACAGCGCACGACGCAGGACGGGGTGTAGAACTGGCCGCCGTTCTTGCCCTCGGCGCTGGCGAAGCGGGTGAGGAAATACTCGTAAACGCGCCCGAGTAGATCGACGGAGCGGTGCGTCTTCTCGCCCTCGCTGGCGGCGGTGAGTTCGATGGTGGCGGTGAGTTCGATGGTGGCGATGACGTCGATGAGTTCGCCGAGGCGCTGTTTGTCGAGACCGGGGCGGGCGTAGTCCTTTGGGAGGACACCTTTGAGGCGCGGGTTGTCGCGCTCGATGGCGACCATGGCGTCGTCCACGGTCTTGCCAATAGTGGGAAGTTTGGCCGACCCCTGGAGGTGGGACCAGCGGGCATCGGCGGGCACCCAGAAAACGTTCTCGGCTTTGTATTCGTCGGGGTCTTCGGCATTGGCCCCGGCGTAGTCACCCTCGCCGGCGAGGAGTTTGGAGCGGTGTTCCTCGAATGTGTCGGAGATGTATTTGAGGAAGATGAGGCCGAGGACGACGTGCTTGTATTCCGCCGCGTCCATGTTGTTGCGCAGCTTATCGGCGGTGAGCCACAGCTTTTGTTCAAAGCCCAGGTTGGCAGTCGAGGTCTCGGTTGTTGGTTTGCGTGCCATGATTTAAGCTGCGGAAAGAGTTGGAAACAGGGCGTCAGCGTTCATTACTTTTTATTTTGTGAAAAATGGGCACATGGAGTGGAAGTGAAGCCTCTGTGAATGGTTTTTTCAGCTTACAAGTGTTCAGTCAAAATAGGCTACTGATGTAGCTGCGATAAACAAAGCAAGATTGAGTTAAAAAAGCGGGTCGAGAGGTTTTTTCGATGCGCATTAAACATTTATTCCATTTGATATGAGTGCATAAGTTCAGGAGGGTGGAGCTCATCGGACGGGCTTGGTTTACGCTTGGAATCCGAAGATGTGCGGTGCGACCTTGGCGAGGATGTGAGGGTGGGGTTCTAGGAGTTTTGTAGCGTGTCTTTTCGCGCAAAAAGGCTTGCCCGGCAGAGGAGCATCGTCAATCGGCTCGATCCATAAGTTCACAACAAACTTCCGCAGCGTTTCTATGACGTCGTGGTGCCTCGATCCATAAAATCGGTAATCTTCCAAAAACCATTCTACCATGGTGCCCACGAGTTGTTCGGAAAAGAGGACGGCTTCTTTGTGGGAGCTGGCCTCAAAGAAAAGTTTGCGCCCGGCTTGGGCAGGGAGGTGCGGACGCTGGTTCACGTAAACGCGATATCTCTTTTCGTGAAGTTGATGCTTTTTCATCGAAGTTGAATGGTGAGTTTTGAGATTGGCCGCCCGATTCAACGCGGGAGGTGATTGCGATGGCTCCGCTCGCCAAAAACAAATTCCTCCTGCTTGATGAACACTGACTGCAAGGGGTTCTGCGTGGAGATAGTGCAAGTTTTAAGTTTTAAGAATCGGAGCGAAGCGGAGAAAGACTGCCGAAGGCAGCCCGAAGGGTGAAATTTAGTTTCATCAATTAAGTTTTTAAGTCTTAAAATGAGCGGAGTGGATGCCGCTTTGGCGCTGAGCCTCGGTCTCGAGTTGCGCGTAACTGGTGGAATGCATTCGATGAGGCGAAGGATTTTGGTGATCATTTCGCCAGCAACCCTAACAACCCTGGTAGGACATCTACGGGGGGAGGAAGAAAAAACCTGAAACCTGAAATTGGAAACCTGAACACATGCCAGCGGGCGCTGGCTGGGTAGCCTGCCGAAGGCAGCCCGCAGGGCGACATGAGCGGGAGCGAAGGAGGAAACCGGAGCGTTAGCGGAGAACACATGCCAGCGGGCGCTGCCTGGGTAGCCTGCCGAAAGTAGCCCAAAACGTGAAATGAAGTTACATCAACTAAACTGCTTTCAGCGCTTATATTTTGCTGGGGGAATGCTGGCTACTCAGCGGCTTGGCTCTGTTCGGGATCACCGTAATATTTGACGCCCATTTCGATTTTTTCGCGTCCGTTGGCGAGTCGCCATTTATTGGAATCGCGGAGGGAGTAAATGCAGCCGCAGTATTCCTGTTGGTAGAACTGTTCGCGTTTTGAAATTTCGAGCATGCGTTGGGCGCCGCCGCCTTTGCGCCAGTTGAACTCCCAGTAGGAAAGATCGGGGTATTTTGCAGCGGCACGAACTCCGCAGCCGTTGATCTGGTCCATGTCTTTCCAGCGAGAAATGCCTAAGCAACTCGTGATAACGGGAAATCCATTTTCATGGGCATAGAGGGCCGTGCGGTCGAAGCGCATGTCGAAGCACATCGTGCAACGGGCGCCTTTCTCGGGTTCCCACTCCAAGCCTTTGGCTCGCGCGAACCAGTTGTCCGTATCGTAATCCGCGTCCACAAAGGGGACCCCTTCTTTTTCGGCGAAACGGATATTCTCGGCCTTGCGGAGTTCGTATTCTTCGCGCGGATGGATATTCGGATTGTAGAAATAAATCGTGTAGTCGATCCCAGAAGCCGCCATCGCCTCCATCACCTCGCCCGAGCAGGGAGCACAGCACGAGTGGAGGAGAACTTTTTTGTTCCCGCCTGGTAGCTCGAGGACTGGGCGTGCGCTCGGTTGTGGTGATGGTTTTTGATTTTTCAAATCAACGTAGGGCAGCCTTGATGGATAGGATGGATCTTTCCGATGGATCTTAGGCCTTCGCCTTGCCTTGGCTCGCTACGGCATTCATGGCTGCTGCGATCGCTTCTTGGTCGCCGAGGTAGTAGCTTTTGAGCGGCTTGAGGTTTTCATCCAACTCGTAAACGAGGGGAATGCCGGTAGGGATGTTGAGCTTGAGGACTTGCTCTTCGGTGAGGTTGTCGAGATACATGACTAGGGCGCGAAGGCTATTCCCGTGAGCGGCAATGATGACACGTTTGCCGGACTTCACAGTGGGTGCGATTTTTTCGTGCCAAAGTGGAAGAAAGCGATCGACAGTATCCTTGAGGCACTCGGTGAGGGGAAGTTGGGACTCGGGAATGCCGGCGTAGCGGGGATCGTGTCCGGGCCAACGCTCGTCGGATTTTTCAAGAGGGGGTGGGGGAATGTCGTAACTGCGGCGCCAGACGAGGACCTGTTCGTCGCCAAACTTGGCCGCTGTTTCGGATTTATTGAGGCCTTGGAGAGCTCCATAATGACGCTCGTTGAGGCGCCAGTCTTTTTCCATCGGGATCCAGAGTTGGTCGAGTTCCGTGAGAACGCCCCAGAGCGTGTTGAGAGCGCGTTTGAGAACGGAAACGTAGGCGATATCGAAGCTGAATCCTTCTTTTTTGAGGAGTTCGCCGGCGGCCTTGGCTTCGGAGCGGCCTTTGTCGCTGAGTTCGACGTCGTGCCAACCAGTGAAGCGGTTTTCTTTATTCCAGGTGCTTTCGCCGTGGCGGATGAGGACAAGTTTATACATTCGGTAAAATATTATTAGGCTTCGTTTCTAGCAGTGGGGTTCTGGGATTGGCAATTTTATAAGCTTTCCACCAGAGAGTGCGTCCAACAGATTGCGATTTGTTTTTTTATGCGCCTCTTACTTGGTAAGCTAAATACTCTTTTCTGGAGCGACAATTCGAACCTTTATGCGAGGCGTCTGTGGCTTTTATTTTTCGCGATCGTTGCCTTGCTTGCTTTCTTTCAGCCGACTCAGCGGAATATCACCTGTCACTATAGCCGCGCCGCCTATCACTGGTGGAATTCGGAAAATATGTATTCATTAACTGGGAATGGTTTTTTGTATTTCCCCCAATCTGCCTTGCTTTACACGCCCTTTGCTTGGCAGGAATTTCCCGAAAACATTGCAGTTTTTAAGAAGCAACCTCTTAGTGAAACCTTACTGCCGACATTGCCGCTGAGGATAGCGGAGGTTCTGTATCGGGCTTTTTCTTTGGGGCTTTTATGTTGGGCGGTTTGGCGGATGTGTGAGCTTTTTAAAATCGATTCACGTTACTCCAGTTTGTTTTCATTGGTGACGGTCCTGACTATTCCGGCCTCTCTTACGGCTGGTCGAAATGGGCAGTTCAACTTGTTGCTTGCGGCGACGATGATCTTGGCAACGGTGGCTGTGACTCAAAAGCGTTGGGGTAGTGCGGCGACTTGGTTGGTATTAGGGGTCTTGGTGAAGCCGCTCGGGCTAGTGCCGCTTCTTTTGTTCGGGGTGCTCTATCCTGCCCTTTGGTGGCGCTTGGCGGTGGGTATGTTGTGCTTCATGGGGATGTCTTTCATTCACTACGATCCGAAGTATGTCCTATCCCAGTGGCAAATGTGCATTGAGCAGATGCGCACCGCCAGCACGCCAACAAGCAATAGTTTCGATGATATCGCGGGTATGTTCCGGACTTTTGGCATCAATGGTTCAGATCAAACTTGGTTTGCCGTTCGAGCTTCATTTGCCTTCCTGACTCTGGGAATCGCTTGGCGGCTCAAAAAAATCTACTCTCCCGAAGTCGGGCCTCTTTTAATTGCAGGACTTTCGGCGGCCTATTTGATGGCGTTCAACCCTCGAACGGAGACCGTTTCTTATGTGATCATAGCGCCGTTTGTAGCCATGTGTGCGGGATTGCTGATTCGACAGCAGAAATCACTGACCGTTCTCACTGCGTTGCTTGTTTTCCTTTGCATCGGTTTTGGTGCGGATTGCTATGGTGACATCTACAAACTGACCCGAATTTGGTTCAAACCCCTATTGGCCATCTTGTTTTTTGGGCTTCTTATGGTTTGGGGTGCTCGCAAATACGCTCCTATCGACCACAGGAATGTGCAGGCGCTTTAGACGTGTTTGATTCTTGCATGCATTTTGGGAGCGGAGTAAGGCTGGAATAGTTCCTTGTAGGCCCGATGAGCTTCAGAGTTGTCACCTTTAATATTCAGAACGGGGAGTCTTTTGACGACACCACTTGCGCTCCTCCATCCATTGATCTCGATCGGACCTGCCAGTTCATTAAAAGTTTGGCCCCCGATATCTTTTGTCTGCAGGAGGTCGAGCGGGGATGGGATGGTGGCAGGCAGGTCGAACCACCCCCGAATTATATCCGACTGAAAGAGGTCTTTCCGAATTACGATTCGGTTTTTTCCTATCCCATTCCGAATGACAAAGAGATCCCTTTCGGGCTCGGGTTGGCCATTTTTTCAAAGACGTCCCTTCGTGATTTTGAAAAAGTCCATCTGCCCGCAGCCAATCTGGAATTTGAATTTGAGGGGAAAACGCGCCAAGCCTCATCGCGCCTTCTGATCGAGGCTAGCACGACGATCGAGGGGCGAGATGTCCGGCTAATGAATACGCATCTTCAAGCTTTTTTTATGATCGGTGGCTCGAGTGACTCACATCCCGAGCAACGCAATATCATTGAGGAACGCCTTAAGCTGTATTCCGGTGGGGCCGCAATCTTGACTGGCGATATGAACTCAGCGCCAGGGGAGACGATCGTGCGGCAGTTTGAAGACTCAGGCTACCAGGCAGCTCAAAACTCCGAGGTGACATGGCGTCGACGTCCCTACATTACGGATCACATTTTTTATAATTCGAATCTGGAACTGAAATCTGGGCGAGTCGTTCAAACGCAAGTTTCCGATCACCATGCCGTGGTGGCCGATTTCGATTTCCATTAACGCTCTTCCGGCTTTTTCGCCGCCCCCCCGCCGAAGACTGGAATACGAGGGATGATTTTGGGACTCCATTTAGGGTCTGCCATGGTGCCATTGGAGTAGTATTCAAAGAGTTTGCTCACCGGAAAAAAGACCAAGCCTGGAATTCCCTGAGCGTTGATTCGCATGCTCATGTCCAATCCGCCAGTCAGGAGCTGGATACTGCCATCACCATACATGCTGAATCCGCGGCCTTGGATCTCGATATTTTTTGTGCTGACTTTTTCGTTGCCGACAGTGAAATCCGCTGTGGCTATTCGAGCGTTGTTGTAGACAACGCCTGGAATCACTGTTCCAAGAATGTAGGAGAAGGGCCCTAGTAGCGGTATCGCAAAAACGTTTCCATCTTCGATTTTGAGGCTGCCCTTGCCGATCATTTGGGACTCTTCCTTCATTCGTGCATTAAATTGGAATTGTCCGCTAATGACTCCCTTGGAATCATCGTATCCAAAGTATTTTTCGGTGAGTTTCGAGAAATTGAGCCGAGAGAGAGTGATGTTCGCGTTGAAAACGGGATCCTTGGGATTGATCGAGACGTTGGCTAGGACGGCTACGTTTCCGCCCATTAGGTCGCCCCGCTTGACGTCGGCAACGACACGATTGTTGAGGATGTCGACCTTGGCCTTCGTGTGCCCGAAGGAGAGCGTTTTATTGAGGAGATCGTAATCCAAGCCAGTGGGAGCATCGACCTGAATGCCGAGGTTGTTTTTTGTGGGATCGTTCATGTGGACTTTCCCTTGAACAGCGAGGCTGGGAGGAGTGTGAAAACGATAGGGCGTGATGGTTTTTGCGATCCTTGGATCGATCCAAGTCATGACGTCGACTGGCACGAGGGTGGAACGGATTTTGTCGAGTCGAACCTCCTGTTTTCCGACGTCATAGGCGACGCTGCCGGTGGCGCGCCCGTCTCCAGAGGCAACAAGAATGTTTGTGAATGTGGCGCACGCATTGGCGATTTCAAAATCCGACTCCACGCTATCCATCCAAGCGCCGCGCATGGCAGTACGCCCGAGTTTAAGGTGACCCTTTCCTAGCATGTTGGCGAACTCGAGATTCGTGGATCGGAGGGAAACGGTGATGTCTGGATTCTCAGTGAATTCCGTGCTGGCCAGAACATCGCGTGCCTTCGGACCGACTAAGGCCGTGAGGTCTGTCGGCGGAATCGTATTGTGCAAGACGAGACGGAGATCATCTTTGGCTATCCATAAATTCCCTTCGAGTGCGCCGCGCTGTGTTTTTACAAGAATGTCGCGGGCATAAAAAATCCCGTCCTTCCAAGCAAAGCTGCATCCGACATCAGTGAAGCCGACATGATCAAAAAGAACCATCGGTGAAGCAAAGCTTCCGGTGACGTAAAACTGAGGTTTTTGAGATCCGAATTGGATTTCTATTTCGGCATCGATGCGGGGAGGTTCTGTGAATTCGAGTTTTTGGATTGCTGTGCTGGACGGCATCGAACCGTGCAGAAAGGTGGTCGGATTGAGCGTCGATATCAGAGAGGCCACCGCCTTGGACTTATGGAGATCCCATTCGCAAGAGGCTTGTAGAGTCCCCTGTTTGTCTTTCAATTGAATGATGGGTAAACGGAGGATTCTATTCGTGAATTCGCCCTTGATTTCCATGCCCTCAAGGGTCCCTTTTTTGTGGATGATTCGGGAGGAGGAGAGACGAAAATCGGGCAAGTGAAGAGATTCCGGATGGAGTGCATCGACTTCAAACTCGGCCGTGAGGATAGGCGGGCCATTTGGGAATTTCAGTTCTCCCAAAGCGCGGGTGATGGAATTTAAGGCGGCAAGGGGATCTTGCTTATCGGGACTCCCTGCGGAAGGTGCTAAGTTGAAAGAAAGGTGATTGAGAATTTCACCGCTGATCTTGATCTGAATGCCAGCGACAACCCCTTCGAGCAGGCTTAAGCGAAGGCGGTCGCCGAATATGACAATCTCGCCATGGATATCCTCGATTTTCAAGCGGGCGGAGGGGTCGGAATCCGAGAGGGGAATCGAGGCGCTCGCATTGAAGAGACTCACTCGGTCGATGACCAGTGCCCGATGCATGAGTTGGCTCAGGTTGATCGAGATGGCGAGATTGTCCAACATACCAAGTGTGCGCTGTGGAGTTTTCGTCTCACGCACCACCACATTTCTTGCGAGCAATCCATTGAAGGGATCCAAGGCCAGTTTGCCTATTTGAACTTCGATTTGGGGGCTGCTCAGTGCTGCTTGCAGTGCTTCTTTTGCGCCGAATCCGATCCCCTGAACACGGAGGTAATAGGCGGCAGCGGGAACACCTACGAAAATCACAACCAACACAAGTCGGATGAAACTTTTAAAAAAATAATAAATGACAGGATGAACTCGCATCGTTCACATAAGATGGAGCGGATCGATGTCCACGGCCACAAAAACGTCCTCGGGCATGGT
>JBILZC010000095.1:0-8469 GCA_044377415.1 Terrimicrobiaceae bacterium
GTGAGCGTGCCAGTTCTTCCGACTTGAACGGTGATATCGAGGAGTTTTGTTTCCGCTCGCTCGGGCTCGTATTTGTAGGCGATCGCCCAGCGCGGGGCCTTCGAGGTAGACCCAAACTCGCGGCGAAGGGCGAGGCTATCGAGTTTGATGACGGCTCCATCCGTGTCGTAAACAAATCCATAACGCACGGTTCCCATTTCCTGGATCGCTTCGATGACGGAATCCGAGTCGCTGGCTTCGAGGATTTTTTCGGATATCGGAAGCCCCCAATTTTGCATGAGGGTAAACATATCGCGTCCAGTGGCAGGTAGCTCGCCGCTCCAGGCTCCGACTCCGTAAAATACCGCGGCTAACTTTCGGCGGGCGGCTATGGCGGGGTCGAGTTGTTTTAGGGATCCTGCTGCCGCATTTCGTGGATTCGCAAACGCTGGTAACCCCTCTTCATCACGCTCTTGGTTGAGTTGAGCAAAAATGGTTTTCGGAAGGTATATCTCACCTCGGACTTCGACTTGGTCCGGCGGGCACCCATGAAGCCGGTGCGGGATGTTTCGAATCGTCATCACATTTTGTGTCACATCATCCCCGGTAGTGCCGTCCCCACGTGTTGCAGCGCGAACGAGGTGACCTTTTTCGTAAAGAAGCGAGATGGCAACGCCGTCCACTTTGGGTTCGATCGTGAAATGGATCCGGCGATTCTCTGCGAGTTTCTGAATCCGCGTCACAAATTCCCGCACCTCGTCTGGAGAGTATGTGTTGTCGAGACTCTGCATTGGTACGATGTGGCGAGCGGGGACGAATGCCTCCAGCGCCTGGCCACCGACGATCTGCGTTGGAGAGTTCTCTTCAGCGAGAGCAGGAAAGGCCTTCTCTAAGTCTGCGAGTTCGCGCAATAAAGCGTCGAATTCACGATCCGAGATCTCTGGAGCTGCATCGTCGTAGTACAGACTATTGTGATGGCTGATCATCTCGCGCAATTCGCTCACGCGGGACTTCGCTTCGGACTCGCTCATAAGTGACATATCTCCCATTCAAAATAAAAAAATGGACGATGGCTCCGAAAAAAATCAACCCAACCGGAAAACGAGGCCGTTTTTTTCACCCTGATACGGCCGGTGTCGCTTTTTGAGCAGAACATTGTTTCGATTTATACTCCGAACAAGGAATGGCGTTCAAAAACTTTCCGTATTCCGTCTTCAGGATAGTTGGCACGGGGGTTGCTATAATAAATTCAAGATCAGCCCGGTCGTAGGGGAATAAGATTCACAAACTTGGGGGAGGGAGTGAATCTTGGGACGACCGGGCTGTTTCTTTTATTTCTTTTGAATGGGTAGCTGTCCGACGCGCCTTATTTGATACCCGTCGCCAGCACGGTTTGAAAAAATGGCGATTCCGATTCGCGGGATACAATCGAGGATTCGATTTTCGAGAAGCCCGCTTTTTTGAGCATGCTTTGGAGTTCGATTTCCGAAAATCCTAACCACACATGTCCGTAGAGTTCTTTAGCTGGCTCGTGGGTGTGGCTTAACAAATCGAGAACGATCACGCGGCCGCCGGGTTTCAGGATTTTGTGAGCCGAGTTGAGTGCCCGTTGCGGAGTAGCGGCATGGTGCAAGGCTTGACTGAAAAGAGCGACATCCACGGAGTCGGGGTCGATGGGAGGGGCCTCGATGTCGCCGAGTCGGTATTCCAGATTCAGAATGCCGTTATCTCGAGCAAGCTGGGAGCCGAACTCCACCATTTTTTCCGAATTGTCGATCGCGATGACTTTCTGAGCTGTCCTTGCGAGCAGTTGGGACAGCGTGCCTTCGCCGGCGCCAAGATCCGCAATCACCATTGGAGGTAGTAACCGCAGCAGGGCATGAGAGAGAGCTTCCCACGACCGACCTGGAACATACGAACGGCCGAAACGTCCCGCAAGTCTGTTGAAATAATCGGCGGCTCGGTCTTTCCTTTTTTTCAAAGTGAAAGCCAGGTGGGCTTGGTCTTGAGCCGCTTCTTTCAATTCGCCTCGCGCGGCGTCGATCACCGCTTGAAGCGTGGGATCTGTATCCTCGCCGCCAGAGTAAAAAATATTTTTCCCAACGCGGCGATCCTTCACCAGATCCTCGCCTTTGAGCAGGCTAAGGCTGGTCGAGATGCGGGATTGCGCGAGACCGAGAATCTCCTGCAACTCAGCCACAGTGAGCTCCTCCTCGAGGAGAAGCAGCATCAGGCGCAAGCGAATCGGATCTGACAAAACGCGGAGTGATTTTAGGATTGACCCCATAAAACATATTTTTATATTCGAATACGAAGATACGTAAAGTTCAACCTCAACAGCTAAATATTATAAATCATGTCACGTCCTTATATTTTTTCCTCTGAATCTGTTGGCGAAGGTCATCCTGACAAGGTCTGCGATACCATCTCAGACGCGGTTCTCGATGCCTGCCTGACACTCGACAAAAACAGCCGCGTTGCCTGCGAGACTTTTGTTAAGAGCAACACCGTGGTCGTCGGTGGCGAGATCACGATTCCCAAGATCAAGGGTGCCGCTCTCGACTCCGTACTCAACATCGGCAGCATCGTTCGCGAAGCCATCCGTGGCATCGGATACACAAATGACGACGATGTCTTCCACGCTGACCGAGTTTTCATTTCGAACCTACTCACCAGCCAGAGCCCAGACATCGCGCAGGGCGTTGATTCGAAGAAAGCCAAAGGCAAAGCCACTGACGAGCAAGGCGCAGGTGACCAAGGTCTCATGTTCGGCTTCGCTTGCAACGAAACCCCCGAACTCATGCCTGCTCCGATCATGTTCGCCCATCGTCTCGGACGTGAGCTCACTGCGATTCGCAAGGCTGGCAAGGTGAAATGGCTTCGTCCTGATGCCAAGAGCCAAGTGTCTGTTTTATATGAAGGCGGCAAGCCCGTGCGCGTGACCAACGTAGTCATCTCAACCCAGCACACCGAGGACGTGGAAAATGAAGAAATCCGCCGCTTCCTCATCGCCAATGTCATTCGCAAGGTCATTCCAAAAGATTTCCTCAACGCCGCAACCGAATTTCTCATCAACCCAACCGGACGTTTCGTCATCGGTGGGCCTCAAGGTGACTCCGGTCTTACGGGGCGCAAGATCATCGTTGATACCTACGGCGGAATGGGTCGTCATGGTGGTGGTGCCTTCTCAGGCAAGGATCCGTCTAAAGTCGATCGCAGTGCCGCCTACATGGGTCGCTACGTTGCAAAGAACGTCGTTGCCGCGGGTCTCGCTGATCGTTGCGAAGTCCAATTTGCCTACGCCATCGGCCACCCACAACCCGTCAGCATCCACATTGATACTTTCGGCACCCACAAGGTGACCGAGGAAAGTATCGAAAAAGCCGTCAAATCCGTTTTCTCCTTCAAGCCAGCGGATATCGTCAGCCAACTCAATCTTCTTCGTCCGATCTACAGCAAGACCACAAACTACGGTCACTTCGGCAAGGAAGACAAAGAAATCACTTGGGAGCGCACGGATAAAGCGGCGGCGCTGAAGAAGGCGGCGAAATAAGAATAAGTTGCAGAAGTTTTCAGAGTTCAGTTTTCAGGGAACGAAGCGATGTCTTATCGGTCTTTCGAAGATTTGGAGGTGTGGCAACGCGCTTGCCGACAGTGCACCTCGATCTACGAAGTTTTTGATGGGTGCAAAAAGTATTCACTCAAAGATCAGATCGAAAGAGCTTCGCTTTCCGTTCCCTCAAATATCGCTGAAGGCCATGAGCGGAACACCAAAGCTGATTTTCAGCGTTTTCTGACAATCTCTCTTGGTTCTAACGCTGAACTCCAAACCCAACTCTACATCGCTCGTAAATTAAATCTGATAGATCAAACCAAATTCCAAAATCTCATTCATGAATCCAAAGAAATCTCCGCGATGATTCGCGGCCTTTGGAAATCAATCGCTCGCAAAAACACCACTGAAAACTGAACCCTGAAAACTAACAACTAATTATGGCCACCAAAAAACCATCCAAATCGCAAGCCAGCGCAGCCGCTGTCCTCGCCGAACTCACCGCTGCTACAGCGAATCTCGCTAAATATGCCGCCCAAACACCCAAGGGTGCGGATTACATCGTTTCTGACATTGCTCTTGCCGAATGGGGTCGCAAGGAAATCAGTGTAGCCGAGCATGAGATGCCCGGTCTCATGTCGGTGCGTAAAAAGTATGCGAAGCAAAAGCCCCTCAAGGGTGTTCGTGTTACGGGTTCCCTGCACATGACAATTCAGACGGCAGTTCTTATTGAAACGCTCGTCGATCTTGGCGCCATCGTTCGCTGGGCCAGTTGCAATATTTTCTCCACACAAGATCACGCTGCCGCCGCCATTGCCGAAACGGGAACCCCTGTTTTTGCATGGAAGGGCGAGACACTCGAAGAATATTGGGAACTCACTCTCAAGGCCGTGACCTTTGCCGGTAACCAAGGACCACAACTCGTCGTTGATGACGGTGGCGATGTCACCCTTCTCATCCACAAGGGCTATGAACTCGAGCAAGGCAGCAAGTGGGCCTACGAACCCGCTGACAACCATGAGGTGTCTGTTGTCAAATCCCTCCTTCGCCGCGTTGCTAATGAACGTCCCGGCTTCTGGACCAAGATTGCCAAGGCATGGAGAGGCGTCTCCGAAGAAACGACGACCGGCGTTCATCGCCTCTACCAACTCGCCGAGGTTGGCAAGTTGCTTGTGCCGGCGATCAATGTGAACGATTCGGTGACAAAATCCAAATTCGACAACCTCTACGGTTGCCGCGAATCCTTGGCTGACGGACTCAAGCGCGCGACGGACGTCATGATTGCAGGAAAAGTGGCCGTTGTTTGCGGATACGGCGATGTGGGCAAAGGAAGCGCCCATTCGCTCCGCGCCTACGGTGCCCGAGTCATCGTCACAGAAGTCGATCCCATCAACGCTCTCCAAGCGGCAATGGAAGGATTTCAAGTCAACACGATCGAGAGCACACTCGGTGTGGGTGATATCTACGTCACCACGACTGGCAATCTAGACATCATCACCGTGAAGCACATGCTGGCGATGAAGGATCAAGCGATCGTTTGCAACATCGGACACTTCGACAACGAAATCCAAGTCGATGCCCTCAAAAAGCACAAAGGCATTCGCATCGAGAACATCAAGCCCCAATACGATCGCTATTACCTGCCCGGTGGTAAAAAGAGCATCTACATGCTTGCGGATGGCCGCCTAGTGAATCTCGGTTGCGCCACCGGTCATCCCAGCTTCGTGATGTCGAATTCCTTCACTAACCAGACCCTAGCTCAAATCGACCTCTGGCAGAACAAGGACAAATACGAAAACACCGTTTATCGTTTGCCCAAAAAACTCGACGAAGAAGTGGCCCGTCTACACTTGGATAAAATCGGTGTCATTCTTACGAAGCTCACCAAGGCTCAGGCGGAATACCTCGGAATCCCCGCCGAAGGTCCATACAAGCCTGAACACTACCGGTATTAATCCCAGATAGGTCTCAACTCAAAAAAGTCGGAGGGGTCATTCCCTTCGGCTTTTTCTTTGGGTGAAATGCCCGCCAGCGAAAAGATAGTGTTCGTTGCTCGCCCGAAGGGATGCGACATGTATCCCCACGAAAGAGACCGCCCGCTTTCTCGGTGGGAGGGTCTTTAAAAGGGCCAAGCGGAGCTAGATCGTAGCAAGAATGAGGTTGAAGGTCCTGCTGGGGCGCATGACTTCAGAGGCTTTCGCGTCGTCGGGCATGTAGTATCCACCGACTTCGATTGAGCGGCCTTGCACGGCAGTCAACTCAGTGACGATTTTGGTTTCGTTCTCAGTCAGCGCCGCTGCGATAGGAGTGAAGATTTTCTTCAACTCGGCATCTTTATTTTGGGCGGCCAAGGCTTGGGCCCAGTACAGCGCGATGTAGAAGTGGCTGCCGCGATTGTCGAGGCCTCCGAGCTTGCGGGAGGGCGATTTGTCATGCTCGAGGAGTTGGCCGGTAGCTGTGTCGAGCGTGTCTGCGAGCATTTTGGCTTGGGGGTGGGTTTCGGCTAGGTGCTCGAAGGAAGCGGCCAGGGCAAAGAATTCGCCGAGCGAGTCCCAGCGCAGGTAATTCTCTTCGAGAAATTGCTGCACGTGTTTGGGAGCGGATCCACCTGCACCGGTTTCAAAGAGACCGCCGCCGTTCATGAGAGGGACAATCGAAAGCATCTTCGCGCTGGTGCCAACTTCGAGAATCGGGAAGAGGTCGGTGAGATAGTCGCGAAGGACATTGCCGGTGACGGAAATCGTGTCCTCACCTTTGACGATGCGCTCGAGGCTGATTTGGCAGGCTTCCGCTGGGGGAAGGATGCGGATATCGAGGCCGGTGGTGTCGTGGTCTTGGAGATATTTTTCCACCTTGGCGATGAGTTCGGCGTCGTGAGCGCGCTTCGCATCGAGCCAGAAAACAGCAGGAGTGCTGCTCGCGCGGGCGCGGCGGACAGCGAGTTTCACCCAATCGCGGATCGGGGCATCCTTGGTTTGGCAGGCACGCCATACGTCCCCAGCTTCAACTTGATGCTCGAGAAGTATCTTTCCTTCAGAGTCGGTGACGCGCACAGATCCGGCAGCGGTAATTTCGAAGGTCTTGTTGTGAGATCCGTATTCCTCAGCGGCTTGGGCCATGAGCCCTACATTCGGAACGGAGCCCATGGTTTTCGGATCGAGGGCGCCATTTCTGCGGCAGAAATCAATGACGGTTTGATAGACGGAGGCGTAGCAACTATCGGGAATGACGGCGAGCGTCTCTTGGGCCTGACCTTGGGCATTCCACATTTTGCCGCCTTCGCGGATCATGGCAGGCATCGAGGCGTCCACGATCACATCACTAGGGACATGGAGGTTGGTGATGCCTTTGTCTGAGTTGACCATCGCGAGTGGCGGGCGTGCGGCGAGGGTGGACTTGAGATCCGCTTCGATCGCCGCTTTTTCCACGTCGGAAAGTTTTTGGATTTTCACCACCAGATCGCCAAGGCCGTTGTTGAAGTCGACGCCGAGTTTGGCGAGCACATCAGCGTGCTTCTTGAGGAAGTCACCTAGATACACTTTGACGGCATGACCAAAGAGAATCGGGTCGGATACCTTCATCATGGTCGCCTTGAGGTGGAGTGAGAAAAGGACACCTAGGTCGCTAGCCTTAGAGATCTGCGCGGCGAGGAAGGCTTCAAGCGCCTTGCAGTTCATGAAGGTGGCGTCGAAAACTTCGCCTGATTGAAGCTTGAGGCCATCCTTCAAAACGACTGGTGATCCAACGGTAGGAACGAATTCAATTTTCACCGTGGTGGCGGCGGGGAGGGTGAGCGATTTCTCGTTTGAGAAAAAATCGTCACGGCCCATCGTGGCAACCTGTGTTTTCGAATCGGGCGACCATACTCCCATCTTGTGTGGATGCTTACGGGCATAATCCTTCACCGCCTTCGGCGCACGGCGGTCGGAATTGCCTTCACGGAGTACAGGATTGACCGCGCTGCCCTTGATTTTGTCGTAGCGGGCCTTGTTATCCTTCTCGAAGTCATTCGATGGAACTTCGGGATAATCAGGTAGGGCGAAGCCGCGGTGTTGGAGTTCCGCGATGGCGGCTTTCAGTTGCGGGAGCGAGGCACTGATGTTCGGAAGCTTGATGATATTCGCTTCTGGTAGGAGGGTCAGAGCGCCGAGTTCAGCAAGGGTGTTTGGCGATTTTTGTGACTCCGGCAGGCGGTCCGAAAAAGAGGCTAAGATGCGACCAGCGAGCGAAATGTCTCTCATCTCCACCTTGATGCCGGAGTGCTTAGTGAAAGCCTGGATGATCGGCAGCAGGGAGTAAGTGGCCAGAAGCGGAGCCTCGTCGGTCTTCGTGTAAATGATGGTGGGTTGGGTAGCCATAGTGGAAAATTCTGAGAATAAGGATTTTTGACCTTTCGGTCAAAGTAAACGATGCCGAGGTTGGGGGAGCTATTTGTATCCGAATATCTATTTTCTTAGAATCGCGATACGCCCGCACCGTTTCGTGGAAAGCGGAGTTTTTACGGACTCCGCTTTCCAGAAGAAATGTCGGCTGCCGGCTTAGCGCGCCATGCGGCGCAGGAGGGCGTCAGCCATATCCGCAGGCGTGGTGGCGATTTCGATGCCGGCGGCTTGTATGGCTTCGATCTTGCCTTGGGCGGTACCTTTACCGCCGCTGACGATCGCGCCAGCGTGACCCATGCGGCGACCGGGAGGAGCGGTGGCTCCTGCGATGAAAGCAGCGACTGGCTTTTTGCAGTTCTTGGCGATCCACTCAGCGGCTTCTTCTTCCGCTGTGCCGCCAATTTCACCAATCATAATAAAGGCTTCCGTATCGGGATCGTCGTTGAACATTTTCACCACGTCGAGGTGGGATGTGCCATTGATCGGATCTCCGCCGATGCCGACGCAGGTGGATTGTCCGTGTCCGCGGCTGGAAAGTTGCCAGACCGCCTCATA
>JBILZC010000166.1:0-2772 GCA_044377415.1 Terrimicrobiaceae bacterium
GAGCGGCATTGGAGGATGGTTCTTTTGGAGGCCGCGCGGACAGTGCCGAGGAACTCGCAATCGAGTTCCACAAACTCGTTGTGCAGCTTAGGTTGGATTCCAGCGTGTGGGTTCAATCGCAGAGGCTTTGGTGTATCAGCCATCCCTGAGATCTCGACCTTGGTGGCTCTCAGGATGGGCCTGAAGGGTGCGACGCCTGGGTAGCCCTCCACCACGACACGGCTGCCAGGCGGGTAGATGTCCTCCTGAAAAGTGTAGACCAATGTGCTCGCGGTTTCGTCGCGGAGGAAAAAACGTCCTTTTCGGTTCTGGGTTACGACGCCCTCGACCTTCACGGCATCGAGTTGGGAGTTGTCGCTTTGAAGCAAGTTTGCGATTTTTCGAAAAGGTGGCGGCATTTCGCTCGTTTTCGTTTTGATCGGGATGATTTGATCAAAGGATGGAATGAGAAAATGCCTATCTGTCATTTGCCGACTGTCATTCACAACTGTGCTTGCGACGCCTGTGAACAAGACCCGGCGCTGCATCAATACGGCAGCGCGCTTTTCCGAGTCTGGCTCGAAGGGCACATCGGCCTTGAAAATCTTTCCCGCGATGTCGAGAACCAGAGTGAAAGCGAGGCCATCCTCTTCAGTGCCCACAACAAGAGCTTCCATTTGAATCCACTGGGTGTCGATCCACTTGGCAAACAAATCTTCCGCCCTCGCCACTCGAGGTTCCGGGATGGAACCCTCTCCCAAATACTCTGCTGTGGCTCCGCGGATGTTCGCCAAGTAAGAGTTATCTACATAGGTCGCACCGGTGACTCGGACTTTTGAGCCATACTTGATGTTTTTGTTCAACGGCGAAGAAGCCCCCACCCAGCAACTCCCGGTTCCATCATGGAGAATGATTGCGGAATGTTTGGAATAAACAAAAAGAACGGTGCCTTCGAGTTCGGCTTTGGGGAGCTTCGCCGCCTCCTCATCTGACAGACTCCGGACCGACTCGATGGACCTCAAGGGCAGTTCCAGCGCGTCGGCCAGCAAGGTCGTGCCCAATAGAAGAAAGAAAAGCACTTTTGCCATGCTTGCTCTTAGCCTCCTACAACCCAGCGCAGATTGCGAAATTGCGAGTTCGATCCCTGCCAATTGCCACCGACCTCTTTATGGGTTTTTATGCCCAAGCTTTCCTTGAGTCTGGCGAATTGCTGCCAGTAGGTATCAAGGCCGATGCCGAAAAGCCCGACGCCCAAGGGGGGCTTGGGTGCGTGGTTCATTTTCATTTGGGCTGTTGGATTTTTTTTAGGATCCAGGTCGTGTTGGATTTTCCGTCGAGGGGGAGGTTGTAGGTGACGGCGTAGGTTTTTGAGTTCGGGTCGAAGGATGTTTCCCAGAAGTCATTTCCGTAGTCGCTTTGGTCGAGGCGTTCGGTTTTTGGCTCGAGGCGAGTAGCGAGGGAGGGGGCGAATTGGGTGAGCATGGGAAGGTATTCGTCCAGCATTCCGTCGTCAGAAACGACCCTGCCGAGTTGCCAGCCCTTGGCGGTGTCGAGGCCTTCGAAGCGCACGGGGACTGCTCCGGCGCCGCCTTGGATTTTGAGGCGAACCATACTGGCTCCGGGGTCGGCCTTCACGACGATGGGGAAGTTGCGCAGGACGCTGGCGCCTTGCGCTTCGACTTGGAGGTCGTTGGCGACGGCCAGTCGGTGGAAGGTTTTCCAGGACCCCGGGTTTTCGGCGATGTGCTTTCGAAAGGCCTCATTAGGGCCGTAGTAGTCGTCCACTTCGGCAGGGACCACATCGATTTCGATATCCATCTCCACAGAGTCGCCTGCTTGGTATTTTTCGATTCCGGCAGGGGGAACGAGGACGGCATCGACATGGCATCGACTCTCGGCGCCGACTTCGCCCACGGGCAGCGAGAGGGTGGGGGAGTCGTAGGTTTTTCCGCCGAAGTTCGCGCGATAGGAACGAACAACGAAGCCCTTGCTGCCGCTCGCCCAGTTGGGAACTTTCGAGCCCGGGAAGCCGACCCACCACGGTGCGGGGCCGGTGAGTGCGTAGTGGTCCAGAGCGAGTTCAGTGGTCTTTAATCCCTTCGGGGCGTCAAGCTCCTGGATCAATCCGTCGCGGTTTCCCATGGCGATTTTGGGGCAAAAAACTTTGCCCTGCCCGAGTCGGAAGAGCCACGAATCCTTGGTGGGGAGTTCCGTGCGGAAGTCGTAGCGCAGGCGAATGAAGGTCTTCGCATGGTCGTCGGTGCGTGGCGTGGAAACCTCGGCCTTGAGCCCAACCTCGCCGTTTGCTCCGTAGCTGCCTTGGTAAACCGTCTCCGGCAGGCAGGGGCCGTGTGAGAGATAGGAGGTTTTCATGCGGGCGAACATGAGTTTTGTCCCCGTGGGACCATTGACCGAGAGCCAATCGCCACCCCATCCGGCATCGGACCACTGCCATTTTTTGCCATCCTTGCCTTGTCGAGTGAGGAGAGCGCGGACATCGGTGATGGCTCTGTTGCTTGCGGAGAATTCGGGGTTGAAGCAGATCGTTTCGCCGGAGGAGCCGATGGCGAGCTGATCCCAGCGTCCGTTGGTGGCATCGCCCCAACCGACCAGCGAGAGTTGGCTATTGCTGGCACTGGGCAGGGATCCGTAGAAGCCATACACGACTCGCAGGAGATACGAGGTTTTGCCGGGCGCGGCGGGAAGGAGCGTGTAGGCGCGTAGGTAGTTGGGGAGGACAGTGTGGTGCCAATTCTTGGAAAGCTGCACCGGGATTCCTGTGGGCGTGCCGTC
>JBILZC010000096.1:0-8410 GCA_044377415.1 Terrimicrobiaceae bacterium
ACGATTCCCAGCGTGTATGGGGAAAACGTGAGTTTGCGACTTCTCGGACAGCAAACATTCAACTTCACCTCGCTGGGGCTGGATCCCGAAAATGAAAGGCGTATTCGAAATCTCATCTCGATCCCCAACGGCATCATCCTTGTCACTGGTCCAACGGGATGCGGCAAGAGTACTTCGCTCTACACCTTTTTAAGTTCCATCAATACTAAAGAGCGGCGTATCGTGACGATTGAAGATCCGGTGGAGCATAAGCTCGATGGGGTGATCCAGATCGCCGTTAAGCCTGAAATTGAGCTCACCTTTGCTGTCGCTCTACGCAGTATTCTTCGTGGTGATCCGAATGTCATCATGGTCGGTGAAATGCGTGATCTCGAGACGACCGAGATCGCTATTCGAGCCGCGCTTACAGGTCACTTGGTTTTTAGTACGCTTCATACGAATGATGCTGTGGGTGGCATCACCCGTCTTCTGGATATGGGGGTGGAACCATTTTTGGTCGGATCGTCCGTTCGTTCCTTTATCGCCCAGCGACTCGTTCGACGCCTGTGTCCGCATTGTTCCCAGCCTGGCGAACATAAAGACGATGAGCTTCAGCGGATTGGATTTCCCATCGAGTTCGCATCTCAAATCCGTCGCCCAGTTGGCTGTGAACGCTGCCGCAACACAGGTTACGCCGGTCGAACAGCTCTCTACGAGATTTGCATGATGAGCACACGAATGCAGGAACTCATTCAGAAGCGTGCTACGGGATCGGATCTTCGTGATTTAGCTATCCGCGAGGGAATGGTGCCACTCCGCAAGTCAGGTTGGCAAAAAGTCTCCGAAGGCATCACCTCGATTGCGGAAGTCGTTCGAGTGACATCCAACGAGGTCGATATTCTCAACGAGTAAAAGTGACGACTGATGCCGGATTTTAAATACAAAGCGACGGCTGTGGATGGAGTCATATCCACTGGGGTGATCGCCTCGAAAACGCGTTCCGAGGCCTATCGCACTCTTCGTTCGCGTGGTCTTAACCCCATTAGTGTGGGAGAATCGAGCGGCAAAGCGGTCGCAGATCAAGCGGCTCAAGATCCCAGCCAACTTGTGAAACTTTCGACTTCCGAGTTGCTTTTCTTCACCGAGGAATTGGCTGAGTTGCTTGAGGCTGGGCTTAAGCTTGAGTCCGCTCTGAAGGTCATCGAGCAAAGACAGGAAAAATCGGGCATCCAACCGATTGCTGCCCGCCTTCGCCAACGCGTTCGTGATGGGTTTAATTTTTCTGACGCTCTGAAGGAGTGCAGTAAGACGTTTGATTCTCTATACTGCAACCTTGTTGCTGCAGGAGAGGCCTCCGGTGCCCTTCCACAAATCCTAAAGCGGCAATGTGCCTATCTCACGCTTATCGAGGACCTACGTCGCCGTGTGATCTCGTCGCTCCTCTATCCGGCAATCGTTTTTACTTCGGCGATCGTGTTGATGTTTGTGTTTCTCACGTTCTTGGTTCCCCAGCTTGCTGTTCTATTGGGCAAGACCGGCCAGAAATTGCCGCTCATCACGCAACTTCTCATTTCTGTAAGCCAGTTTTTTGCTGCGTGGTGGTGGGCTGTTATCGCCTTTATCGGTTTGGTGGTTCTTCTTGTTCGCGCGGCAGTCCAAACCCCTGCAGGCCGCGCGTGGTGGCATCGCTCGATGTTGGATCTGCCGGTGGTTGGCCCCGTCCTTCGTGCCAAATTCTACGCGGAGATGTTACAGACTCTTTCCACCTTGGTTTCAAATGGAGTTGCCCTTTTTAACGGCCTCCAGTTGATGATTAACGCCACCAGCAACGTGTTTCTTCACGGATTGCTGGTCAAAGTTTCTTCTATGGTGGGTGAGGGGACGAGTCTAGCGAGTGCACTGCGACGGGTGGGATTTTTTCCCCCTGTGATGATGGATATTCTTTCTGTGGGTGAGCAGACCGGAGACATTGCTGGCGCGTTAGAGCGAGCTGGGCGCCGATTCGACCGTGACCTCACAAGCCGCATAGGCCACCTCACAACACTCGTTCAGCCAGCGATTATTTTACTCGTCGCCCTGTTCGTGGGTATTGTGGCTTACTCGATGATCGCGGGTATTCTCACCAGCGTTAGTTCCCTCAAAGCACGCTGATTTAGCCTATGGGCTAAGAATCCCTTTCGGTCGCAAGTCACAGCTTATGACCCATTTTTTTCTTCTTCGTTTCGAGGTATTTTGCGTTGTGTGGGTTCGGAACCGAGTGAACTGGGATTTGCTCCACGATCTCGATATCATAGGCCTCGAGGCCGACAACCTTGCGTGGGTTGTTCGTGAGCAGGCGGATTTTGTGGACACCGAGATCAGCGAGGATTTGCGCGCCGAGTCCGTAGTCACGAAGGTCCATCGGGAAACCTAATTTTTCATTAGCTTCGACGGTATCGAGTCCTTGTTCCTGGAGTTTGTAAGCACGAATCTTGGGGCCCAGTCCGATGCCACGGCCCTCTTGGCGCATGTAGAGTAAAATGCCGCCGCCTTCTTTTTTAATCCGCTCCATAGCTTGGTGGAGTTGTGATCCGCAGTCGCAGCGGCGAGAAGCAAAAACATCGCCGGTCAGGCATTCGCTGTGCACGCGAACGAGGGTGGCTTTGGTCGGAGAGATTTTCCCCATCACGAGTGCAATATGGTGCATCCCGTCGACGAGGGAGCGGTAAAGATGAAGGTCAAAATCGCCGTAGTCCGTCGGCATGACAATCGATTCCTCACGCTCAACGAGCCTTTCGCTTTTGCGGCGGTAGGCGATGAGATCCTGGATGGAACACATCTTGAGTTTGTGTTTCTGCTTGAATCGAACGAGATCGGGAAGGCGTGCCATGGCGCCATCGTCTTTCATGATTTCACAAATGACACCCGAAGGATCCAATCCGGCCAAGCGGGCAAGATCCACGGCGGCCTCGGTGTGTCCAGCGCGTCGGAGAACTCCGCCGGCCTTGGATTGGAGAGGAAAAACATGGCCCGGTTGGATGAGGTCGCCAACATGCGACTGCGCATTTGAAAGAACTTTAATGGTCGCGGCTCGATCTTTTGTGCTGATACCGGTTGTGATTCCCCGAGTGGCATCGACGGAAACTGTGAAGTCGGTTTTGAAAAACTCGCGGTTTTGAGAAACCATGCGTTGCAAGCCGAGTTGAGAAGCACGTTCCTCGGTGATTGGGGCGCAGATGAGACCGCGTCCGAATTTGGCCATGAAGTTCACCGCATTCGGTGTGACCTTGGCGGCCGCCATCACAAGATCGCCTTCATTTTCCCGGTCAGCATCATCGGTGACGATGACCATGCGACCGCGTCGGATATCGGCAATCACTGCCGGGATGGGATCAAAAGGAGATTTCATGTTGGGCAAGTTCCGATTCCTACCAGACCCCGTTGAATCAGGAAAGACGCTTGATTCTTTCTTTGCATGGGGTCCTAGGGTAATGACTCGCGGATGGAATACGATTTTGTGGTCGTGGGCGGGGGAAGCGCTGGATATGCGGGCGCGAGAACGGCTGTGGATCTCGGATTGCGGACGGCTGTCATTGAAGGAGGGAGTGAGGTCGGGGGGCTTTGCATCCTCCGAGGCTGCATGCCTAGCAAGACATTGCTCGAATCCGCCAGACGCTTCCGCGTTCTCCAGAGAGCGGGAGAGTTTGGTCTGGCATTGGATCATCCTCGTTTTGACGTTGGTGCGATCATCGAGCGAAAAAAAAGACTCGTTGGAGAGTTTGCCGATTATCGAAAAGGTCAACTGGAGGCTGGACGATTTGATTTCATTCGCGGAGAGGCGGTTTTTTTAAGCCCTAATGAAGTTTCGGTAAATCTGCTCGATGGCACGGAACAGATCATCCGATCGAAAAGTTTTCTTTTGGCCACGGGTTCGAAAATCGCCGTTCCATTAGTCCCTGGTTTGGCGGAAGCGGGTTGCCTGACGAGTGATGATATGCTCGATAGAACCGAGATGCCGGACTCCCTAATTGTTCTTGGCGGTGGGCCAGTGGCTTTGGAATTGGCCAGCTATTGCCGCGCCTTCGGGAGTCGAGTCACCCTCATTCAAAGGAGCCCTCATATTCTCAGCAGCACGGATGCTGATGTTGCTGGTGCGCTCGAAGTAGCGCTCCGGGAGGATGGGATCGAAATCCACACCGGAACTCGGCTCATCCGTGTCGAAAAAAACGATCAAGTTCGCCGGGTTGTTTTTGAAAAAGACGGGGTAGAGATCGCTGTCGAAGCGGCTCATATTCTCAATGCACTGGGGCGTACGCCGCAACTCGTCGGAACCGAGAAACTCGCTCTGAAAATTCGAGGCGGGCGGATTGATGCCGACGCTCACCAGACGACTTCGGTGCCGAATATTTTTGCAGCTGGGGACGTCTGCGGGCCATGCGAGGTCGTTCATGTCGCTATCCAACAGGGCGAGTTCGCTGCTGCGAATGCCGCATCGCTGCTCGGAGTTCGCTCAGGTCCTCTCAAGTCCATGGATTATCGGCTCAAACTTTTTGCGGTTTTTTCGGAACCACAGTTGGCCTGCGTGGGGGCGACTGAAGCGGAACTCCATGCCACCCGCACGGCTCATGTCACAGCGACCTATCCCTTCAACGATCACGGGAAATCTCTCGTGATGGGTGAGACGGCGGGCTTTGTGAAAATCACGGCCTCAAAAGAAACGGGCGAAATCCTCGGGGCGGCTGTCGTGGGACCCGATGCGGCGGAATTGATTCATGAATTGACCGTGGCCATGCACTACCGCGCAACCGTTCAGGATTTTGCCACCATACCCCATTACCATCCGACGCTATCGGAGATATGGACGTATCCCGCAGAAGAGATCGCATCCCAAATCACTCTAGGGAGTTGAGGACAGGCGATCCCCTATTCACAAAAAAACAGCCCGCCTTTTTCAAGGCGGGCTGTTTTTTGTAAGCGTTGATTCGAGCGAATTACTCGCCGATTTCGAGGCCCATCTGGCGGGCAGTGCCGCAGAGGGTGCGGAAGGCAGCTTCCTCGTCGCGGGCATTCATATCGCGCATTTTGATCTTCACGATATCCATGACCTGCTTTTTGGAGATTTTACCAACCTTGATTTTGTTCGGTTCTTTGGAACCCGAAGCGAGACCAGCCGCTTTTTTAAGAAGGATGGCGGCAGGTGGGGCCTTGGTGATGAAAGTGAAGCTCTTGTCCTTGTAAACGGTGATCACCACCGGAAGGATGTCGCCAGCCTGTTTTTGTGTGGCAGCGTTAAATTCTTTGCAGAAAGCCATGATGTTCACGCCCTGTTGGCCCAAAGCTGGGCCTACGGGTGGAGCTGGATTTGCCGAACCAGCGGGAATCTGCAACTTGATCTGTCCTACGATTTCTTTAGCCATATAAATTGTGCTCCGCTTGTTGAGCGGAAAAGGGGGCTTAGGTCATCATGACCCAAGCCCTTTGACAAGGAGTTTTTTTCTTATGAGGCAAAAATTTGCCCTTGGGTCGTTTAGAGGGAGGCGAGAACTTCGGTGATTTTTGTGAAATCCGGAAGATCCTTCGGAGTGGCGGTCTGCTCGCTATAGCGAATCACACCAGCTTTATCGATGACGAATGCCGCCCGAGCGGAGGTGTCGCCAATCCCGGCCAAGGCTGGAAAAAGCACGTCGTAGGCATTGGTCACTTCTTTGTTGAGGTCGCTGACGAGTGTGATTTTGATGCCTTCCTTTTTGGCCCATGCATCTTGCGCGAACGGGCTGTCCACACTGATCCCGACCACGTTTGCATTGAGGTCGGCGTATTTTTGGAAACCGGCCGTGAGGTCGCAGAATTCCTGAGTGCAGACGCCAGTGAAGGCGAGGGGGAAGAAAAGGAGCAACGTGGGTTTGCTGCCGAAATGCGAAGAGAGCGTGAAGTCGCTCATGTCCGATGTTTTTAAGGTGAAATCAGGGGCTTGGGTGTCTGTTTTGAGTGCCATGGAATATATGAATTGTTGAGTGGGCATATTGCCCAGATGGGGCGCGATGTCAATTTCGGTGGATTTCATTCCGTCTTGGGTGTCGTATGTGGCGATACCATGTTGCATTTTATCGCTCTTCTTCTCGCGCTTGTCGGTCTCTCGGCTTGTGCTTCGCATCCACCGACGGATACCGCCGCAGCGTATTCGGCGGCGCAGGCTTCGTTGCAAGCTGTGGTCTTATCTCCCGAGCAGGAGGCTGACGCGGTTCTGCGTTTTAAAAAATTCTACAAAGAAGTGACGGCTTCCTCCGTGCATGACCAAATCGCGGGCCTCTACGCGGACGATGTGTGGTTCAATGATTCCCTCAAAACACTTCATGGTCGCGCGGCAGTGCAGGATTATTTTTTGAAAACGCTGGAGCATGTCGAGGTCTTCCAAACGCAGGTGGAGGATGTGGCTCGCTCCGGTTCGAGTTACTATGTCCGTTGGACGATGGATGTGCGATTCAAGGGATCCAAGGAGACCATTCGCACGATCGGGATCAGCCACCTTTGCTTCGACCGTAGTGGCCATGTGATATTGCATCAGGATTTCTGGGATTCCACTTCGGGATTTTTTGAGCATTTGCCGGTCATCGGCGGTGCGATTCGCTGGGTGAAATCGCTTTTGTAGTCCACGATGAGTATCCAAGCCTTATTTTCCACTGCGTCACCGGTCTTGTCGCTGGCTCCCATGCAGGATGTGACCGACCTGCCCTTCTGGCGCTTGATGGCTCGCTATGGAGGGGCTGACCTCTATTTCACGGAGTTTTTTCGTGTGACGCCGCATTACTCCCCCGAGAAATCAATCCTCCGCTCGATTACAGAAAATCCCACCGGTCGCCCAGCAGTCGCGCAAATCATCGGCAATGACCTTGAGGCTATGGCGCGAACCGCCAAGGCGCTTGAAAAACACCCCGTCGCAGCCGTGGATCTGAATCTCGGTTGCCCCGCACCGGTGGTCTATCGCAAGTGCGCAGGTGGGGGATTGCTGCGTGATCTGCCGCGAGTCGATGAGTTGCTCGGCGTGCTGCGGTCAGCGATCACTGGATCGTTTACAGTTAAGACGCGGTTGGGATTTGCTGATCCCGCAGAGTTCGATGCGTTGCTGGAAGTTTTTTCGAAGCACAAGCTCGACCTACTTACGGTACATGGTCGCACCGTAGCTGAAAAATACGGTCCGCACGTGCATCTGGATCGCATTGCGCAGGCCGTGCGATGTCTTCCTTTTCCGGTGCAGGCGAATGGCAATGTGACTTCAGCCGAGAGTGCTATGGAGACGCTAAGGACGACCGGCGCGGCTGGGCTCATGATCGGCCGAGGTGCGATTCGCAATCCTTGGATCTTTCAGCAAATACGTGACAGGCTCGCGGGGCGAGAGCCGAAACTCCCCAGCGGTCGCGATGTCCTCGGCTACATCCTAGCCTTGTATGAATCTGCATGCGATGGTGATGTTCCCGAGAAAGCTCAAGTTCAGAAAATGAAAAAATACATGAACTTCCTCGGTGATGGCCTCGAGCGCTCGGCGGAGTTTTTGCATGATATCAGGCGATGCTCAACGCGGGCGGAATTTTTCTCCATTTGCGAGTCCCATCTCGATCACGATCGGCCAATGCCGCTTGAGGCGGCACCGCTGGTCAACCGTGAATGATGAGTTGGATATTTTCTGGCAGGCTGCCGGCGACCTGGGTTGCCACATTTCCTCTGAGGACCTTCGCGAGCGAGTTCCGGTGGGTGGCTCCCAAGATCAAGTAGTCGGCGCCGATCGTGGCTGCCGTATCCACAATGAGTGAGGCGGCATCGGGCGCGGAGGCAAAGAGGGGGATGGTCGTGATCCCTCGGGATTTGCCGATTTGAACGGCCGTATTGAGGATCACGCTGGCCTCGGGATCATCTTTCCAAGCGATCACTTTAGGAGCCATGCCCGGGTAAAGGACGGCGATCTCGCGCACATAGAGAATGTAGAGGGCTGCCTTCCGAAGTTCCGCCTCGTCCAAGGCGAAACTCAAGGCTGGAGTGAGGCCACGCACGGAAACAAGGATCTTCTGAGTCTCGTGAGCAGGTTGGCGGAGGTTTTCGACTACCTCGGGGCGAACAAGCTGAGCGACTTCCCTGCTCATCGTGAGCGTGGTGACTCCGCTGAGTCTTCTCGAGTAAGCCCACAGCCCGAGGCCCACAATGAGCACGCAGACGACAAAAAACAAGGCGTCATGCTTTGTTTGAGCTAAGGTGAACTCCACCGCAATCAGAATGGCTGCGGTCAGTCCCATGAGGATGCGCTCGCCCCAGTGCATCTCGAGTTTGAAGTTCGTTACGCAGGAACTCAGGTTCACGCAGATCGCGCCAACGACCCCGATCGCATAGAGGTTCGCAAGGGCCTCAAAGTTGTCCGAGATCAGCAGGATAATAATAGGAAACCCCACGGCGATGGCCAGCG
>JBILZC010000097.1:0-8391 GCA_044377415.1 Terrimicrobiaceae bacterium
CCCTCTCCGGTGCGATCGGCGGGACTTTTGACCTTACCGTCGGCGGCGCCGGCAACACCACGATCAGCAATGCCATTGGCACCTCTCCCGGCACGCTCACAAAAGATGGAGCAGGCACACTCACCCTCTCTGGCGCGAACTCCTACACCGGCACGACCACAGTGAGTGCGGGCACGCTGACCTTGAGCGGCGGCAGCGCGATTGGAGATAACGGCGCGGTGAGCATTTCCAGTGGGGCAGTCCTGAACCTTGGCGCCAGCGAAACCGTCGGCACCATCGCCGGAGCGGGCAATATAACGCTCGGCAGCTTCACCCTCACCACCAACGCCTCAAGCGACACGACCCACTCCGGCGTGATCAGCGGCACGGGCGCCCTAACGAAAAACGGTAGCGGCACGCTCACCCTCACTGGCTACAGCACCTACAACGGCTCCACCACGATCAACCAAGGAACATTGTCCATGCAGGTCGCCGGCATTTCTACGAATTTCAACAGTGCGATCAGCATCGCCAGCGGCGCTACGCTGGATTTAACCTCGTCGAACACCGCTAAGGATAACTGGCGCTTTGATACGGCAATCACTGGCGAAGCCGGCAGCAACATCACCAAGAACGGCGCGGGTTGGGTGCAAGTGCAAAACTCAGGCGGCCTGGCCGGTTTCCAAGGCACGCTCACCATCAACAATGGCACTTTTGGCAATGGGTTTAACTTTGTTGGCAACTGGACAGGCTGCACAGCTGATGTCGTCGTGAATGGTTCAGGCGTTCTCGATCTGCGCACCGATGACATGAGTTTCGACACGCTTTCCGGTAACGGCACGGTTGGCAATTCTTACTCCACTGATGTCTTTAACACCCTCACGCTGGGCGACGGGAACGGCACTGCGACATTCATCGGAAACATCAGAGGGGCCGGCGGTGGGGCAAACGACTCCTCCCTTGACGCCGGTAAGATTGCACTCGTCAAAAACGGCACTGGCACCCAGACCCTCAGCGGCACCAATACCTACACCGGCTCGACCACGATCAACGCCGGCACGCTCACCCTCAGCGGAGGCAGCGCGATCGCGAACAACGGCGCGGTCACCTTGGCCGATGCCACTTCCACGGCCTTGAATGTGAATTCCAGCGAAACGATCGGCAACCTCTCCGGCGGCGGATCCTTGGGCGGCAACATCGCTATCGCCTCCGGCCAAACCCTCACCGTCAACCAAACCTCCAGCCTGAGTTACAACGGCAGCATCAGCGGCTCGGGCGGCCTCACCATCAACGGCACTTCAACATTGACGCTTCGCGGAAACAACACCTACACCGGGGTGACTATCGTCTCCGCAGGCACGTTGACGCTCAACAACGCTGCCGCAAACAGCCAGACGGTTGCCGGCAATATGACCATCAACGGTGGTAAAGTTGGTTTTTCCGCTTCCCACCAAATCGCGGACACCTCCTCCATCACAATCACAAGCGGCAGTCTCGATTTTTCCTCCTTTGCCGATACAATTAACTCCGTAACAATGTCCGGAGGAACACTCCGCAAGACTGGCACTAGCGGTGAGCTTTTACTGAATGCGGCTTCCTCATTCACCGGCGGCACAGTGGACTTTGCTGCGAATAAAGCCAAGATAACTACCAATGCAACAACCACCCTCGGCAACGTGACATTTGACTTCTCGCAAGCGAATGGCACATCCGACCAAGGGCTTATCATTGGCGGCGACATCACGGTCAATGCCAACACAACAGCAAACTTTACCAATTCCGGCGGCGGTCTTGGCCGAATCGATCTGAACGCAGCCAACCGCACGATCGATGTCGGCACCGGTGGCGCGATGAATGTAGGTTGGACGATTGCCGGCACGAGCGTTGGCATCACGAAAAATGGAAGCGGCACCCTAGCGCTCACCGCCGCCAACACCTACAACGGCACGACCACGATCAACGCCGGCAACCTCACCCTCAGCGGCGGTAGCGCCATTGTGAATACCGGCACCATCTCGCTCGCAAATACGGCTGGAGCCGTTCTGCATATCGCTGCGAGCGAAACCATCGGCTCGCTCCAAGGCGGCGGCACCAGCGGAGGCAATGTCTCCATCGCGGCCAGCCAAACCCTTACCGTCGCCGAGGCAGGCACAAACACCTTCGGCGGCGTGATTCTCGGTTCCGGCGGTCTCACCAAAAGCGGCAGCGGCACGCTCACCCTCTCTGCAAATAACACTTATTCAGGAGCCACCACGATCAGCGCTGGAACGCTCCAAATCTCCTCCACCGGCCTGCTCGGCGGCGGCGATTACTCCGGCAACATCGCCAACGACAGCAGCTTTGTTTTCGGCTCTGACAGCAACCAAACCCTCGGCGGCCTGATCAGCGGCTCTGGCGGCCTCACCAAGAATGGAACGGGCACGCTCACTCTCACTGGCTCCAACACCTACTCGGGCGGCACCACGCTCAATACCGGCACACTGGTCATCGGCAACACCGCAGCAGCCGGCACCGGTACGATCACACAATCCAGCGCTAGCTCGCTGCTGAAATTCGACACGACCGGCACGGTGAGCAACGCCATGTCGATCTACAATGTCGCCTCGAACCAGACGATGACGTTGAGCGGCAGCATCACCGCGCAGAACACCACCTACGATGTCGCGAGCGGCACGACTCTCTCGATCAACGGAACCATCAGCGGGTCGGGTGGGGTGACCAAGAACGGCACGGGCACACTCACCCTCAATGGCAACAATACCTTCACGGGCAACACCACGGTCAACTCGGGCACACTAAGAGCGGGAGCCGCCAACGCCCTCGGGGACACCAGGGAAGTGATGGTCAACGAGGGCGGATCGCTTCTCATCGCGGCAAGCGAAGCGATCTACAATTCGGCAAACGTAACGCTGAATGGGGGCACAATCGAATTTGACGGAAATGTGACCGAACATGTCGGTGCATTCTCGCTCTTAAAGAATTCGACGATCGACATGGGAATGGGGAGTGTGTGGCTCGAGTTTGCCAACCTACCAGAGCTCATCGTGACCTACGACCTGAAGATCTTAAATTACACGCTCTACACAGACCACCTTTACTTTGCAAGCAACGCTTTTCTGCAGGATAGTTTGTCCCACATCAAGTTCTACAGCGGCACCGACGAGTCGTCCTTCATTGGAAGCAGCTTCATTGAAAGCCTTAACCCATACCATGTGAGGCCGGTCCCCGAGCCCGAGACCTACGCCACGGCCGCACTGCTACTCCTCGGTCTAGGAATCTACGCCTACCGCCGCCGGCAATCCGCCAAGCCCGAGCTAAACTAAACTTTCCCATTTTTTCTAAGCGAAGGTAGGGACGCCGCGCCGCCGGGGTGCCAAACATCAGGCGTGAGCGCCGTCTTCTGGGATACAAAGGCGCCTCCAACCTCCGCGCTGCGCGACTACGGCTTGGCAAGCCAACTTTCGCGCTGCGCGACTACGGCTTGGCAAGCCAACTTTCGCGCTGCGCGACTACGGCTTGGCAAGCCAACTTTCGCGCTGCGCGACTACGGCTTGGCAAGTCAGGCGCGAGAGACGCACGGCGACGGCGCGCCATCCCTTTCAAAAGCCCTCTCCAGTTTGCCTCGTTACTCCGCTTCGCTACGGTTGCCCACCCTGGCTACACTGTTGACTCGTTCGCTCCCGCTCAGCTCGCCCTTCGGGCCAACCTGCGGTTAGTCTATCTCGCGCCTGCCCCGGCGCTCGATTGTCTTTCCCTTGGGAAATGCGCTATCGCGCGGGTGTTCGCTCCCACTCATGTCGCCCTTCGGGCTGCCTTTGCCAGGCAGTGTTGGTTCGCATTCTTCCCGGTATGTCTCACCCTACGGGCTGCTTTATGCAGCCTACCGCGCAACCGCCCTTTTGCTTGCTTCCCAGCCAGCGCCCGCTGGCATTTGTTCTCCGCTGCGCTACGGTTGCCGCGTTCGCTCCCGCTCATCTCGCCCTTCGGGCTGCCTGCGGCAGGCTACCCAGCCAGCGCCCGCTGGCATGTGTTCAGGTTTCCGGTTTCAACCCCGAATCCGACTTGACCTAGTCTGATCTGATTATATTCTGTGAATGTATGGTAACAATCAATCTATATCAAGCAAAGACCCAGTTTTCGAGGTTGGTGGCGGCTGTCGAAAAGCAGGGGGAGCGAATTGTTGTTTGCCGCAATGGAAGACCGGTTGCGGATTTAGTTCCGCATACGACCATTGCCTATAATAATCTAGACCCAGATCCTTTGTTGGTCGGGGCTCGGTTTTTAGGGAATCCCTCATCTCCGTTGGAGGTGGGAGACTGGCCTGAGCATCTAAGATGACTCTTCTTGATACCCATACATTTGTTTGGTTGGCGTCAGACCAGAGCTCTCTTTCTTCTGTGGCGTTTTCAGCTATCAAGAAAGATAGGGGATCACTTTTTATCTCAGTGGTAACATCGTGGGAAATTGCACTTCTTTACAAGAAAGGGCGTCTCCTTCTGCCGCTGGCTCCGAGCGAGTTTGTAGAGAAGGCTATGCAGCGCTATGGTGTGCAGGAACTGCCGCTCAGGAGCGAAATTGCGATGGCTGCCGTTGCCCTGCCTGACATCCACAATGATCCATTCGACAGGATTCTAGTGGCAGAATCCCTTCACAATAAATGTCGTCTTGTCACCAAAGATGAAAAAATCTCAATCTATCCTGGTGTTGAGGCAGTTTGGTGAAGTGTTTATTCAAAAGGGTAGCCGGGCAAATCAAGAGGAATTACGGGAAGGGGCAGACGCCAGCCTTCGCGCTGCGCGACTACGGCTTGGCAAGCCAGAGCGCGAGAGACTGACGGCGACGGCGCGCCATCCCTACCTATTTGGGAATGGGCGCGTTGCGCGTAGACTTAAACCAAATCGTTAAAAAGGTAGGGACGCCGCGCCGCCGGTGTCCCAAACATCAGGCGTGACGCGCCGTCTCTGAGATATGATGGTGCCTTTGGCGCGAGAGACGGACGGCGACGGCGCGCCATCCCTACCATTTGGGAATGGGGCATTGCGCATAGCACGATCTACCGAAAGTAGTGTGAATGTCGTAGGTGAATGCTACGACGCTAACAGCAACTGCGCCGCCTTTTCAGCGGACGAGGGATTAAAAAGGGGTGGCAAGTGGAAAAACAAAGGCGAGGGGAGACTCCCCCTGCGCCTTGTTCGTGTGTCGCGGAGTGCTATTTGTTTCCTGTGGAGGGAATTGGTTGCATATTGCAATGGTTAAGCGTGCCTTTGCATGCGGGACATTTTTTGTTGAGAGTTCCCGTTTTGAAAAAAGTGTCCGCGATGGACTCGCAATCTGCACAAAGAGTCTTGTTACTTTTATCATGACAGACCGGGGCAGGTTTATTCTTCGGCATACAATCGGTTCGTTGAACGAGGACGGTTTTGCACTTGCTGCAGTAGATGCCGGTTTCGCAGATTTGATGGGAGGCTGTCTGACAACCAACCAACATGGTGGCGGCTGAGAGAAGGGATCCAAGTAGGAGGCGTGTTTTCATAATGTGTGGTTTTACCAAACACATGATAATGCCTTCTGTTTTTTGCGTTATGGGGGCTTCACCCCAAAGTGGAGAGAAATCGGCTTTCCAAAGCTGGGGGGAGCTAATGGGGACGCCTTTTACTCGGACAAGAGATTCTTGGGCCGTTGCTCAATCGTGTTGGAGTCCGTTTGCGCACCAGGTACTGGAACAGGCCGGTCTGCAGTGGTGGGCAGAGGTTTCACGGCGGCGATGTCTTCGGGGAGCGATTCTTCACCTCCGAGTGTGGTGACGTTGCCATCGGGGCCTAACTTCAGAAATGGCTTGTGTCGTCGTGTCTGGTTGTAGGTCTTGCGATCAATGACTTCGCCATTGAGCCCGATATGAGAATAAAGGAAGACTTTGGGGGCGACGTTCTGGAGGATGTGGGGGCGATTTTGGGAATCCAATACAATGTCTGGCGGACCAGAAGAAACGAGGCGACCGAGACGGTGGGTGCAAAAAATGGTACCAGTTTTGGATTCTTGGATTCGGATGTAAAGCTGGGAACTGTTCGGCAATCGATGAGTGAGGACGGCAATGTGGCGGATCGAAGCGGCTTTATTTTCGGATTGTGGAACGCCGACCGTCTTCTCGTAGACGACACGGCCCTCGGTGATCTCGACATTGAGTGGTGGGGAGTTGAAATACTGACCGAGGGAGGCCGCGTAAACCGACGCTTGGATACGATATCCGCCATATTCGGTAATGGGATACAACGGGGTGAGATTGACGGAACGGGTGATCCTTTGTCCTGCCTCGAGAGTGATGGGGGTATCCGTGGCACGTCCAGGGCGGGGGGCGACAGGGCGATTGTCGAGTGTTTCGATTTGGAAGCTGAACCAATGATTTCTGCCGCTGTCGGCGAGCTCAAGAGAACCGCCGGAGAGGTTCGTGATACTGACATTCACGATGAGTGGCTCATAGGCGATATAAAGCGTCCGCTTGAGCGTGATATCGACTTGCAGTTGGGCCGTCGCGACGTGGAGAGACAAGAGAAGGACCGCTGCGGCAAGTGCGAAGCTGCAGGACAAGAACGGTGGACTCTGTAGTCTAGGAGAGCGCTTCGATCGTTTGCCAATACGTGAGAGTAACCTCATTATGGGACATCGCTGGCTGTTCGGAAACCAAGGGCATCATCACTCTGGAGTTCCGAGAGTTTCAATATGCGTCGAGTGGATTGGTATTCCTTTGTTTTCCAGTTGCCGCCACGAATGACGGGATTCTTGGGCTCCTCGCCAATCGAAGATGTCCATTCGGAGACGTTGCCAGCGGTTCCGAATACGCCGTAGCTGCTTTTATCCGTTTTTGGGAAGTTGACAGGGGTGTAACGCTTGCCGCCATCCTTCTCTCCACCAGCTTCGGGATTGGGGGTGAAATCGAGCCCAGTATTAGCCCACTCGGGTTTATTTTCATCACCCCAAGGATAAAGACCTTTGCTTTGGCCTCGAGCGGCTTTTTCCCATTCCTGTTCGGTGGGAAGGCGCTGGCCCTTCCACTTGGCGAAGGCGTAGGCATCATACCAATCCACACCGAAAACCGGGGAGTCCAATGTGAGTGGCGCATCGTGGTATTTTCCCCATTTCCTCGCGCGGGTGTAGTAACCCGGCATAGGTGGCTTGAGTTCATTCAAGTCAGCCCAATCCGCAGGGACGTGGGTCTTTCCTTTCGGTTGGTCGGGGCTGTCAAAGGAAGTCGCCTTATCTGGGTTTTCATTCAGGAATTTCAGGAATTCATTATACTCCGCTATGGTGACCTCATACTTGGAAATGTAAAAAGTCGGAAGCGTCATGGTCTTATCCTGGTATTGGAACTCGCCGGACGGGATTTCGATCATGGTGCCGAGATCCTTGATGGTCACATCGTTTCGGGTCAACGCCTTATAGACGGCGAAGCAAGCGGCGAGGGTCAGTGTGAGCGAGAGCGCGCTGCCGAGTATCACGTTGCGACGGTTTTTTTGTTTTGTTTCCACTACCGCTTTGTTCAACGCCAAATCTTGAGCTTGGATTTTTTTTGCATCCGCTGGTGCAGACTTGGGCATTTTGGATGCGGCGAGATCGGCGACGGACTTCCATGTCGGAAACGATTGAGGACTCGTTGCCATCTTGGTCGCTATCTCCCTCGCGGAGCTCGATGCGGGCGAGTTATCGATGGACGGGAGAAGTATTTTTCCAATCGCGGCGATCTCTTCCGCAAGCGTGGAAGGGTTCTGGCGGACCTCACAGGCGATGTTCGAAATTTGGGGAGGTTGGCCCGATTTGATGAGAATGTGATTGGGGGTCCAATCGAGATGGGGGATCTTTTCTTTGGCAAAAAACTCCGAGACATCGGCGACCACCTTCATTGTTTGGAGCGCGGTTTTGAGGTCTATCGTGGTTCCCCGTTCTTGGAGTTGAGCGAGGGTGGGGCTAGGCACAAATTCGCACGAATAGAAGTGTGTGCCATTGGCTTCTCCTCCCTCGTAAACGGAGGAAACCATCACATTCGATACACGGGCTTTGGCTTTGGCGTCCGCTTTAAAGCGCGCTACGACTTCGGCATCTTGAGCGGCTTGGGAGTTCAGCACAAAAAGAATCACCTGACGATCCACATTGGTTTGCTTGGCGCGATAGAGGGTCTTCGAATCCCGCTCCTCGAGTTTGGCTTCGATTGTGTAATTCCCCAGTGTGGTTCCAACCAACTCGTCTGGAGGCATGTCTGGTGTTGGGATAAAGGTCGGCGCGGGTTTGGCCGCAGCGGGTGCACCGGGCTTAGCCGCAACAGCGGCAACAGGCTTGGCAGCGACAGCGGCAACAGGCTTGGCAGCAACAGCGGCAACGGGCTTGGCAGCGACAGCGGCAACAGGCTTAGCGGCGACGGCA
>JBILZC010000030.1:0-24367 GCA_044377415.1 Terrimicrobiaceae bacterium
TAACACACTCCCCCACTTTGGCATGCCCCCCCCAGACCTTTATTCGTTCCCACTCCGCAAGCATCACTGGATATTTGGCGATCAGAAAGGTGGACACGGTCTGACCTGCAAGAAGAGAATCATGAGGACAATTACCACCAACGATCGTGAGCATGAAACTTCCCCCAGGTGCCAATTGCTCAGAAACATGACGAAATTCCGAAAGCAACCGCTGACGATCACCCATTTTTTCGATCCCGAGATCCACTAAACATTCATCAGTTAAATCTGGGAGGCACGAGTCCGTCATATTTTGGTTGGTGAAAAGCGGCAGCAGGTTTTCCAGTTTTTCTTTTTGAAGGATGACTTGAAGGTTCATATTCATAAATAAAAAGTTCCCGATGCTTTCTTACGAAACTCCTCAAGGCGCTATCGGGGTATTGAACCCAGAAACCCCAAAACGGATTTTTAGACAGGATGACAGATTCGAAGCGGAGCGAAGAACACCCGCGCGATAGCGCATAACGAAAGGGAAAGACTATAGTGTAGCCCAGGAAGGGCAACCGAAGCGCAGCGTAGAAAGACTGCCTAAAGCAGCCCAAAGGTTGAGCGTAGTGAATCAATTTATGATTAACAGGAATTCCTTAAGGGTGTTGAATGCTGCGCAAAAAAGAGAAGGATCTTTGATTTGTAAATAACTAATCCTCTGTGCACTCTGTGTCCTCTGTGGTTAATTCCGCTGAATTCGGGATAAATGAGCCCAGCAGCAAAACACACGCTTCAAACTAAGACTTTTTCTTAGCAAGGGCGGTTGTGATCGCCCCCAGCAGCTCTCTGGCCTTCGGGCGCGTGTCGAGAAGGCGCTCGTGCCACGCGAGGCCGATATCGCGGCGGTATTTGGAGAGCCAGGGCAGCTCGATGCGGGTCACGCTATCGCCTAGAGCGGTTTCAGCCATCACGGGGAGGATGGCGGCGGCGACTCCGGAGCGGACGAGTTGCGCCGCTTGAGTGAAATTCGTGCATAGATGAGTAGGCATGAGGATTTTCTTTTTTTGGGCGGCGGCCCGACTCAGTTCTTTGAGAAACTCGACGCCCTCCGTGACGGCCAGCTTCGGGGTTGGTGGGCGTTTCTTTGCCCAAGCGACGGGCTCATAGAGCGCGTAGTCGATCTTACCAAGCGCTGCGTATTTGAGCGGCTCGACGACGGCGGATTTGCGCACAATGCCGAAGTCGAACCGGTGATCGAGCAATCCGCTCACGATATCCCTCGATCTCGTATCGTAGAGGCTGATGTGGAGCCCTGGGACGGCGTTATCCACCGCGACGAGCGCCGGGATGATCATCCACTCCAGCACGCTATTGCCCGCTGCGAAGCGGTATTCCAGCGCTTCATTCGCGCAGCTGAGTTTGAAATCCTCCAGACATTGCAACTGGAAGCGGATTTGCCGCGCCAGCTCCAGACCAGCAGGCGTGACTTCCAGCCCTTTGCCTTTTCTGCGCGTGAGTTCCGTGCCGAAGAACTCCTCCAACTCCCGGATCTGGCGGCTCATGAGGCTTTGCCGCGCCGGGTCGCCATCCGCCACCCGCGTGATGCTGCCTGCCTCCGCGATCGCCGCGAAGTTTTTTAGCCGCTCGAAGGAGAGTCCACGCTGGGAGAGTAATTTTTCAAACATAACTTTTCAGTCATATTACCTGCGTTATCTGCCATTTTTTGAAAGACTAAAATAATCCATTACGGCGCTCGTGAATAAAACAAACACACCGCCGCCCCACGAGGGCCACAGCGAGAAGCGCGCCTCCCCCAAGAAAAACAAAGCATCCAAAAAGTGCTACCACGTTTATTTGAATAAGCGCCCTCACCTCCCGCAGCGGGCAGGGTGCAGGCTGTTTTTTGAGTCCCGCACCCACAAGGAAGCCGTGATTTTTTCGGAGCAACTCGTAGGCCAGGTGGTGCGGTGGTTTTTGGAGGATTGCGAATTTTATGGTCCAAAGGATTACCAAGCCTTGGATTCTTTCCAATCGTTCGTCGTGAATTTCTGGATCGAATCGGTCGGCGATACCCCCACTCCAGCCAAGCCCTTTTGCGCCCGAAGGCATGCAGCGAAGTTATTAGAACCCCACCCGACGATCCTCGCGAGGGTCGCCCCCTGCCTCTTCGGATTCGAGAGCAAAAACTGATCCCCTGCGAGATTTTGCATCCCACTCTGTCACTCCCAGTTTAGAGCTTGGCTCACCCATCACTGTCCCACATTATCCCCTCTTATGCTCACCGGCGATATCCGCAGTAAAGTCGATGCCCTCTGGAATGCCTTCTGGAGCGGCGGCATCGCCAATCCCATCGAAATCATAGAGCAGGTCACCTACCTGCTTTTCCTCAAGCGGCTCGATGACCTCGAGACCCTGGAGGAGAGCAAATCCGCCCGCCTCAAGCAGCCCATGGCCCGCCGGATTTTCCCCGAGGGCGCTGACACACGCGGCCGCGCCTACGAGGATTTGCGCTGGTCCCGCTTCAAGCACTTCGCCCCCTCCGAGATGTTCATCGTCGTGAGCGAGCATGTCTTCCCCTTTCTGCGCACCATGGGCGGCGATGGCTCCACCTACGCGCACCACATGAAGGACGCCCGCTTCACCGTCCCCACGCCTGCCCTGCTGGCCAAGGTGGTGGATATGATCGAGCAGGTGCCCATGGAGGACCGCGACACCAAGGGCGACCTCTACGAATACATGCTCGGCAAGATTGCCAGCGCCGGGCAGAACGGCCAATTCCGCACCCCGCGCCACATCATCCAGCTCATGGTGGAAATCCTCCAGCCCGTGCCCTGGGATGTCATGTGTGATCTTGCAAGCGGCACTTGTGGGTTCCCTGTCGCTGTGAGCGAGTATCTGCGCATCCACCATCCCGAGATCTTCCGTGACGATGCGATGCGCGACCATTTTCACAACAAACTTTTCAACGCCTTCGATTTCGACAACACCATGCTCCGCATCGGCAGCATGAACATGCTTTTGCACGGCGTCGAAAATCCCAACATCTGCTACCGCGACTCCCTCGCGCAGGAACACGCCGACGAGGAGGAAAAATACTCCCTCATCCTCGCGAACTCCCCCTTCGCCGGATCGCTCGATTACGAGAACTGCTCGAAGGACCTCCTCCAGATCGTGAAGACCAAGAAGACGGAACTTCTCTTTCTCGCCCTCTTCATCCGCACGCTCAAGCCCGGTGGTCGCGCCGCTGTGATCGTGCCCGACGGTGTGCTCTTCGGCTCGTCAAATGCCCACAAGACCCTCCGCCAGATGCTCGTCGAGGAGCAGAAGCTCGATGCCGTGATTTCCCTGCCCGGCGGCGTCTTCAAGCCCTACGCCGGCGTCTCCACCGCCATCCTCGTCTTCACAAAAACCAACTCCGGCGGCACCGATCATGTCCTTTTCTACGATCTCGAAGCCGATGGCTGGAGCCTCGACGACAAACGCTCGCCGCTCCTGCCCGACGAAAAACTCGGCCCCGTTCCCGCCGCCGCACTCGACGCCGGGGAACACGCGAAAAACAACCTGCCCGAGGTTTTGGAGAAATGGCGGGAGTGGAATGGCAAAAATCGAAAGGATGCCTCCGCATTCGCCGACCGCACCGCCCAATGCTTCAGCGTGCCGAAGGCCGACATCGCCGCGCAGGGCTACGACCTCTCGCTGAACCGCTACAAAGAAGTCGTCCACGAGGAAATCGCCCACCGCCCGCCGGGGGAGATTTTAGAAAGCCTGCGGGAGCTGGAAGCGGAGATTCAGCATGGGATGAAGGAGTTGGAGGGGATGCTGAAGTGAAGCTGCCTCTGCTCGCGTTGGATGAGGTTTGTCTGAAAATAACGGACGGAACTCATCACTCTCCTCCGATTGCTGCCAGCGGCATACCGTATGTAACGGCAAAGCATGTTAAGCCGGAGGGTCTGATTTTTTTTGAAGACCCGTGGTATGTATCAGAAGCAGACCACTCTGCCATTTATTCGCGTTGCGATCCTAAAAAGGGAGATGTCCTCTACATCAAGGATGGAGCGACCACTGGCATCGCTGCGCTCAACACCTACGATTTCCCATTCAGCATGCTTTCCAGTGTCGCGCTTTTGAGACCGAAGCCCGAGTTGTGCGATTCGCGCTTTCTCTGCTGGTGGCTGAACTCTCCAATTTCTAAAGAAAAGTTCATCGGTCAGATGGGCGGTGCAGCAATCAAGCGTCTGACACTTGCAAAGATCAAGCGGTTTGAAATCCCCCTGCCGCCGTTGGCGGAGCAGCGGCGGATTGCGGAGGTTTTGGACAAGGCGGAGGCGTTGCGGGCCAAGCGCCGCGCCGCCCTCGCCCAACTCGACTCCCTCACCCAATCCCTCTTCCTCGATCTTTTTGGCGATCCGATAACCAATCAGAAAGGCTTTCCTATTTCGCGAATGGGCGATGTTTGTGATGTGCGCGACGGGACGCATGATTCACCAAAATATGTTTCTGAAGAGGGATACCCCTTAGTGACTTCTAAAAACCTAACGACCGGAGTCGTCGATCTCTCAGATGTGAACTACATCTCTGAGAATGATTACGAGCAAATCAACCGCCGCTCTAAGGTAAATCGTGGCGATATCATCATGCCGATGATTGGAACTATCGGTTCACCTGTCCTCGTCGAAGATGAACCATGCTTTGCGATCAAGAATGTTGCCCTCATTAAATTTACCGAAGCGTCCCCACTGCCCATTTTTGTTCGCCACCTTTTGAGTTCCCACTATTTTGACCATTTAATTAGCCAGAAGAACCGAGGAGGAACGCAGAAATTTGTTTCTCTGGGTGATCTTCGCGGCTTTCTAATTCCACTTCCACCCCTCGACCTCCAACGCGAATTCGCCCGCCGCGTCACCGCCGTGGAAAAGCTGAAAACCGCCCAGCGCACGGCTTTGGCCGAGTTGGACTCGCTCTTTGCGAGCCTGCAGCACCGAGCCTTTCGCGGGGAACTCTAAGCATGAAGGGGAAAATCGAATGTCGAAAATCAAAAGGATTCCTCCTCCAAGAGGTGGCTTTCCCTTACCCCTTCGCCATCCCATTTCCACTTTCACTTCGCAAACTATCATTTGCATATCCTCTATAAAATGGTTTCTTTAGAAAATATGATTTCTGTTTTAGGAGATTCCGAGGCGTTGGAGAAATTCGGGGTGCGGCTGAAGGCGCTGCGGTTGCGGCGGAATTTGTCGCAGGAGTATGTGGCCGGGGTCGTGGGGGTATCCGTGCCCACCTACCGGAAGATCGAGCAGGGCGACGGGACGGTGGAGTTTCGCCATGTGGCGCGGGCGCTGGGGGCGCTGGGTCTGGCCGAGGCGCTGGGGGATGTGATTCCTGCCACCGAGCCGGAATTGCGCTTGAAAGACCTGCTCCGCCCGGAGCGCAAACACGCCTCGAAACCCAGGAGGAAGGGCTGAATGGAAAAGCGGCTTAGAGTTTTGTGGTGGGATGGCTCGACGATCGGGCATCTGGTGCACCGTGGGCCGCTGTATTTCGCCTATGATCCGGAGTGGATAGCCCGCGGGCTGAATCTCTCGCCGGTCAGCCTGCCCTTCCGCGATGTGGCCTACAACGGAGCCAAGGGCGTGGAGGGTTTGCCGGGGTTGCTGGCGGATTGCTTGCCAGATGCGTGGGGCCGACGGGTGGCGCGGGCGGAATTTGCAAAGAACAAGTGGGGCGAGCCGACGGCGATGTCGTTGCTGGCCTGGCGCGGGAAGCGCGGGCTGGGTGCGGTGTTTTTCGAGCCGCCGATGGAGAATGGCAATCCGGCGCTGGAAAAAATCAGCGCGGCGGCCCTCGCCAAGGGCGCGCTGGAGATCGAGCGTGGCGAGCCCTGTGAGATTCTGCCCCTGCTCTCGCGGGGTGGCACGGCGGGCGGCGCGATGCCAAAGGCTCTCGTGCTTTTGTATGAGGATGGGAGCCTGCGCGTGGGCGAACCTGCCGAAGATGGAGGGCTGCCGGGCATTCTGAAGCTCGACCTCTCAACGGACGGCGCAGCCGCTCGCTGCGAGCAGGCGATCACGCAAATGGCGCGCAGCGCCGGGGTGCGCGTGGCGGAAACGCGTTTGATCGAGGAATCGCCGGGCTCGCCGAGGGCGCATGTATTCGTGAGGCGCTTCGATCTCTTGGAGGGCGAGCCTCTGCGGCGCGTGCATTTCCACTCCGCCGCCGGGCTACTGCACAAGACGGCCGATGCGCTCGACTACCGCGACCTCTTCCGACTCGCGATCCAGCTCCACACCCCGCTGGAGGACATCCGCGAAGTGGCGCGGAGGATGATTTTCAATGTCCTCGCCTCGAATCTCGACGACCACGGCAAGAACCATGCCTTCCAACTCGACGAGGCCACCCGCTCGTGGAGTCTCACACCGGCCTACGACCTCACTTTCTCGCCCGGCATCTTACAACGCGGCATGACGGTGGCCGGCGAAGTGTGGCCAAGCGGCAAAACCATGGAATCCCTCTGCCTCGAAGCCGGCCTGACGGTGGAGGAATACAAAGAAGCCCTTCAAAGCGTAAAAACCGCGACCCTGCAATGGAAGCGGTTCGCCGAAGAATCCGCCGTGCCCACCGCCCTCTCTGCGGAGGTGGAACAGCGCCTGCAAAAAATGCGCCGGGAAGTTCTCGGAGAAGGATCGGAATGAACGGAAGAAAACCCATTTGAAACCATGAGCAACTTCATCTTTCTGAAAAACGAGTGGCCCGAAGTGCTGGAACCCGCCGCCAAAGCGGAGGGCTTGGCCTACTCCGACCCCAGAGCGGCATGCTTCTACACCCGGCGCGCTCTGGAGTTGGCCATAGCGTGGCTCTACAAGCACGATGCCGCCTTGCGCCTCCCGTATCAGGACAGCCTGAACGCGCTCATTCACGAACCAACCTTCCGCAACAGCGTGGGCAGCGCCGTCTTCACAAAGGCGAAGGTGATCAAGGATCTCGGGAACTTTGCGGTTCACAGCCACAAGGCGGTGCGCCAATACGATGCCCTGTGCGCGGTAAGGGAGCTTTTTCATTTCTCCTACTGGCTGGCGCATACCTACGGGCGGGGAGAAAAACCGGCTCCGAACCTAGCATTTGATGCCGAGGTGCTGGCGAAGGCTGTCACCGTGCCGAAACAGACACAGGAACAACTCCAGCGCTTGGCGTCGGACCTCAAGGAGCGGGACGAGAAACTCTCCGTGCTGCTGGCGGACAAGGAGAACCTCGATGAGGAGCTCAAGCGCCTGAGGGCAGAGATCGCTGCCGTGAAGAAGGCGAACGCCGAACGCCCCGACACGCATGACTACTCCGAGGCACAAACGAGGGACTACTTCATCGACCTACTCTTGAAAGAGGCTGGCTGGGCGCTGGATCAGGAACGCGACAGGGAATTCCCCGTCACCGGAATGCCGAACGAGAAGGGCGAGGGCTTTGTGGATTATGTCCTGTGGGGGGATGATGGCCTGCCGCTCGCCCTCGTTGAGGCAAAGCGCTCGCGCCGCGATGCCCGCGTGGGCCAGCAGCAGGCGAAGCTGTATGCGGATTGCTTGGAGAAGCAATTCGGCAAGCGCCCGGTGATCTATTACTCCAACGGCTATGAGCATTGGCTCTGGGATGATGCCACCTCGCCGCCGCGCGCGGTGCAGGGCTTCCACAAGAAGGATGAGCTGGAACTGATGATCCAGCGGCGGCAATCACGCAGGCCGCTGGCGGAAGCTCCGATCAATGAGGCGATCGTGGAGCGCTACTACCAAACTCGGGCAATCCGACGTATCGGCGAAGCGTTCCAGAAGGATGGCGACCGTAAGGCGCTGGTGGTGATGGCGACAGGAGCAGGCAAAACCCGCACGGTCATCGCCCTCTGCGATCTTCTCATGCGTTGCAACTGGGCAAAGCGCGTGTTGTTCCTCGCGGACCGAGTGTCCCTCGTGAATCAGGCTGAGGGCAACTTCAAGAAGCACCTCCCCTCCTCATCCCCCGTGAATCTGGTCACCGAAAAGCACGAGAACGGCAGGGTGTTCGTCTCCACCTACGCGACCATGATGGGCCTCATAGACCAGTCTAACGACGGCCACCGGCGCTTCGGCATCGGGCACTTCGACATCATCGTGATCGACGAGGCTCACCGCTCGGTCTTCCAGAAATACCGCGCCATTTTTGATTACTTCGACTCGTTCCTTGTGGGCCTCACCGCCACGCCAAAAGAGGAGGTGGATCGCAATACCTACGGCCTCTTTGATCTCGAAAACGGAGTTCCCACCGATGCCTACACGCTCGAAGACGCGGTGAAGGATGGCTACCTCGTGCCGCCGAAGGCTGTCTCCGTGCCGCTGAAATTCCAGCGCGACGGTATCAAATACGAGGACCTCACCGAGGAGGAAAAAGAGAAGTGGGACGCCCTCGAATGGGACGAAGAAGAGGGCGCCGTTCCTGACAAGGTGAAGGCCGAGGCGATCAACAAGTGGCTCTTCAATATCGATACGGTAGATAAGGTGCTCGCCCATGTCATGACCCACGGTCTGAAAGTGGCCGGTGGCGACCGCCTCGGGAAAACAATCATCTTCGCGAAGAACCAGGCGCACGCAGATTTCATCCAAGAGCGCTTCGATATCAACTACCCGAACCTCAAGGGCGAGTTTGCGCGGGTCATCACCTTCAAGACCGAATACGCGCAAACCCTCATCGACAATTTCTCGATCCCCGAAAAGACGCCACATATTGCCATCTCTGTGGATATGCTCGATACCGGCATCGATGTGCCGGAAGTGGTGAATCTCGTTTTCTTCAAGATCGTCCGCTCCAAGACGAAATTCTGGCAAATGGTCGGTCGCGGAACACGCCTACGGCCGGATCTCTTCGGTCCCGACAAACCTAAGGAGTGCTTCTTCATCTTCGACTACTGCCAGAACCTGGAATTCTTCAGCGAGAATCCTGATGTGGTGGACGGAGCGGCAGGCGAACCACTCGGCAAGCGGCTCTTCAAGGCTCGCCTGGAGTTGATCAGCGAAATCGACCAGAAACTTGCTACCCGGATTGGTGAGACCATGGGAACCGAGGAAATAGTGCGAAAGGAAGTCGCCGGACTTTTGCAGACCGAGGTGGCGGCGATGAATATCGAAAACTTCGTGGTCCGCTCGAAGCGGCGCTTCGTCGAACGCTACGCTGCCCCCGAGGCTTGGGAACGCCTCACACTCGACGCTCGACATGAACTGGCCGGAGAGGTTGCCGGGCTGCCCTCCGAGCTGGAGCCCGAGGATGAAGATGCCAAGCGCTTTGATTTGCTGCTGCTCAACCTGCAGCTCGCGCTCATGAAGGCGGAACCGGCATTTGACCGCCTCTCCAAGCAGGTGCAGGCCCTCGCCAGCGGGCTAGAGGCAAATGCAAATATCCCGATGATCCGCGATCAGCTCGATCTCATCCAAAACATCCAGACAGAGGAATGGTGGCAATATGTCACCGTGGAAATGCTAGACAACGCCCGCAAGCGGCTGCGACTCCTCATCAAGCTCATCGATAAAAAGGCAAGGAAGGTCATTATATCCGATTTCGAGGACCAGATGGGTGAAGGGACAACCTTCGACCTACCGGGGTTTTCTGCGCCTGATACCTTCGAGAAATTCCGCGCCAAAGCTCGGCAGTTCCTCCTTGCCCACGAGGACCACATCACCGTCCAAAAATTGCGCTCGAACATTCCACTCACGAAAACCGACCTCCGCGAACTCGAACGCATCCTCCTCGAAAGTGGCATCGGCACGCTGGACGATGTGACCAAAGCCAAAGAAGCCAGCCACGGACTCGGACTCTTCGTCCGCTCGCTCGTCGGCATGGAACGCGAAGCCGCCAAAAACGCCATGAGCGCCTTCCTCAAAGGCCGCACCCCCACCGCCAACCAGATCCAGTTTTTAGAGGAAATCGTGAACCACCTCACCGCCAACGGCGTGATGGAAGCGGCCCGCCTCTACGAAGCCCCCTACACCTACATCCACGACCAAGGAGTCGAGGGAGTCTTCAAAGGCCCCGAGATCGACGAACTCATCTCCATCCTCGAAGAGGTCAAAAACCGGGCGATTGCTTAAGCTCGAAACCGGATTTTTAGACAGGATTACAGGATTACAGGATTACAGGATTACAGGAATGCCGAAGGGAGTGTTGGAGATTATAGAAAAAGCAGCTTGCTTTTGGATTTTAGTAGAGGAGCACAGCGCGTCTCGCCTGTGTGCTGCGGTCTGCTCCTTAGTTCCGATGGGTATGCTGCGAGAAAGCAGACTAGTCTCCACACGACCGGGACGGCCATGCCCTCTTCTTTTGCGCTACAAAGTCTAATTTCAAAGGGACAATTGTATCACACAAAAAATCGAATGCTAGCGTAATTGCAACAAACTCATTTTTTTCTCTTAGCGGCTAATTCTGCTTTCAGATTTAGCCAACCCTAAAATCAAGGCTTCACAATCAATCCCTCTGAGAAAGCGGCTTTTGCCTGCCGCTTGTCGAAGGTCAACAATGTGCGCGCCCCGGATAACAGTGCGGCGGCGAGGTGCATGAGATCGAGGCTCCGAGTGGCAACTGCCGGGGTATGCTTGTTGGAAAGCTCCTGCGCTTTCGCATAGATGCTGGATTGGCTGGCATCGACCAACCGGAAGAAGCCTGTCTCGATCTGCGTGTCGATTTCGGCGAGGACGGCATCGCGCTGCTCGCTGGTGATCTCACCGCGATTGATGCCGAAATTGAGCGCATTCCGAATTTCCAATAGGCTCAATGGGGAGAGAAGGATCGGCTTGCCAGCCCGCTTCACCTCTTTTCTCGCCCGCACCGAAGTTCCCTCCGTGGTCAGGTAAAGGGAGACGACGAATCCAGAATCCGCATAAGTCAAGAGTCGTAGCCCTCCCGTTCCATATCGGCGAGGTTTCCATGGAATTTTTTGGCTCCAAAAATCCTCTGGGAGATGGAATCAAAGTCGGGAGCGGGTGCATCGCGCGTGATGGGAGGTCGCTCAGGGACGAGGCGGGCAACAATCTTTCGCCGCATGGTGATTGCCACATTCTCCCCCTCCTCGATCCAGCGCATGATGGCCGGGAAGTTTTGTCGAATATCTCGGACGCTTGCAGTTTTCATTGTTTCACATAAATGTTTCACATCATCGAACAATGTCAAGTGGCACTGCGGAAATTTTCAACCACTCGGGGTCCCGTCTTTCGAAGGGGTGAAACAATCAGTGCTGACCGATCTGAGGGCGTGGCATCGGCTAATGACTTTGTTGGGTCGGATGAACCGGATGGAGCCATCCTATTTGTGATGGACTGCAGTCACTCTACGGCAACTCCCCTTGCAACAAGGGTAAAGGAAAAGAGCACACATCGTGTGCCCACTCTGGTGCGATTTTTCAGATTCAGCACACAGCTTGCTTTGAATCTAAAGATGCGCCCGAAAACACAATTGCAGTTTTTCTGCATTTCTGCAATATTAGCACTATGAAAGCCACACTCACCATATCCGGTCGCGGACTCATCGCTTTGCCTGCGAAGATGCGCGAGGCGGCAGGGCTACGCCCCCAAGACAACCTCATCGCTGAAACCACGCCTGAGGGAATACTCCTTCGCCCGGCAGTCACTGTGCCCATCGAGATATACACGGCCCAGCGAATCGCCGAATTCGATGAAGCCGAGGCCGAGTTGGCCGCTTGGTTCCAAAACCAACCACCCCTCGCGACCCCATAGCCAATGCGTGTTTTCCTCGATGCCAATATTCTTTTCTCTGCGGCCAAATCTGTCGGAGCTATACGCCGACTCGTCGAGCAAATCGAAGACCACGGCCATGAATGCGTCGCTGACGAATATGTGATCGCAGAGGCCCACAGAAATTTGGAGCAAAAATTCACCACCGCACTTCCCGATTTCGAGAGGCTCCTGAACTGCATCTCCCGACTCGCAAGCCCTCCCGCATTGTCAGCCCCCAGCCTCGACCTACTTCTACCAGAAAAAGACCGCCCCGTTCTCACCTCAGCCATCCAGCATCGCTGCCATGCCCTTCTCACCGGCGATAAAACCCACTTCGGCCGACTCTATGGCCAAACCATCGCCGGAGTTTCGATTCACTCCCCGCAAGGCCTTGCAGAGGCGCTCGCGGGAACGGGCACGGATCATATCAGTAAGGAGGGCCAGAGAAAATGAAGAAGCAATCTACAATGACGGCACAAGAATTTGAGTAGCGATTTGATGAAGGCGAAGATATTAGCCCACACATCGACATGTCCTCGATCCGGCGGCCTGGATTGGAACCACGACGCGTGAATGTGGATTTTCCAGAGTGGATTATTGAGAAGCTCGACTGGCAGTCCCGATTGATCGGCGTGAGTCGGCAAGCACTTGTGAAATTATGGGTCTCCGAAAGAATTCAGAAAGAGCAACAGATACAAAAAAGCCTTGCTCCTGGCTCATCCGCTTAGTGCAGGCATAGAGGTTAACGGATGAATAATTGACATATAAGAGGTTTCGGAACGCTTTTTGGCGGAGTGAACAACCATCGAAAGGGACTCACTGATCGCTATCCGAATAGCTGAAGATGCGAAGAGCTTCTTCATCACAACATCGCAGCGGCTGGATTCTTTCCTTTTTGGGAGAAGATAAGCTACCCTCTCATACCAGTCGCGGGGTCAGTGCCACATATTGTCATTTCTTCAATTCAGCGATTGCCTTGGAATACCGAAACGGCCCTTGCTCGTTAGATCCAATACACAACTTTAGCTGAATCAAAGGTTGCACCGCTACCATGCTCTCCTCATTAGCGACAAAAGCCATTTCGGCCGTCTCTGCGACTATAACCAAGCAGGTGGTGATCTTTCCGCCAGAGAGCCATTTTTTATGTGTTTGCGATCCCAATGCGTTTGATATTGGACTGCGGCGGCAACGTGCTTTGATTACTCCTATGCAGCTGGATTTTGACTTGAAAGGCGGTCCACCAACCAAGGCGAGGGAAATTCCCAAACCTCAGGAACCGGCCATTTTGACTGTAGGCGCTCTGACCCGCAAGGTGCGTGGTCTTTTGGAGTCGGGCATCGGCGACATTTGGGTCGAGGGGGAGATCTCCAACTTGCGCCGCCAGTCGTCGGGTCACATTTATTTCACCCTGAAAGACGAGTCCTCCCAACTCGCCTGCGTTCTTTTTGCGGGCCAAACAGCACAGCTCCGAGGGATGAAATTTGCGGATGGTGTGCAGGTGCAACTCTTCGGTCAGATCACTGTTTATGAGGCCCGGGGGAGCTATCAGATGATCGTTCGCCGTGTGCAGGAATGTGGTGTCGGAGCTTTGCAGGCGAAATTTGAAGAACTCAAACGCCGCTTGGACGCAGAGGGCCTCTTCCGCGCGGACCGCAAGCGCGCCCTGCCCAAGTTCCCCAATCGCATCGGCGTGGTGACCTCCCCTACTGGCGCGGCCATACAAGATTTCCTCAACGTCCTTCACCGCCGTCAACGTGGCATCAGCGTTGTCATTTATCCCGTCAGAGTCCAAGGCAAGGGCGCGGCTGCCGAGATCGCTGCAGCGGTTCGAGCCTTTGGCGATCCCTCCTCCATGAACATCGAGCCTGTGGATGTGATCGTGGTGACACGCGGGGGCGGAAGCCTTGAGGATCTTTGGGAATTCAACGAAGAGGCTGTAGCCCGCGCCATTGCGGAGAGCCCAGTCCCGGTCGTTAGCGCGGTTGGGCATGAAATCGACTTTACGATTGCTGACTTCGCTGCTGACCTTCGAGCACCCACACCGAGTGCGGCAGCGGAAATTCTCTCGGCGGATTCCGCTGATCTTCTTACCAGACTCGACCATCTCGCCGCACGCCTCCGCCGTCCCGTCGAAAACAAAGTGGATGCCCTTCGCACCTTCCTCGAGTCCATCGCCCGAACGGCGCTCTTCCAAGAACCCGCGCGGGTTTTAAGGGAGCACCAGCAAAACCTCGATCGGCTCTCGGAAGACATGGAAGCCAGCGTCGGTTCCCAGATTCAAGCAAACAGGCTCAGGCTCGAGCGGAACTCCCGTACCATCGCCTCGCATAGTCCGGAGCGAAGGATCACGGAGATGCTCCACTCTTTGGCTCTACGAAATGAGGCGATGGAAAGGCATTGCCGGAATCGTTTGCAGGCCCATCTCTCGCGCCTAGAAAAAAGCCATGCCGTCCTCGAAGCGCTGAATCCCTCCGCTGCATTGGCCCGAGGATACACACTCACGCTCGATGAGTCCGGTCACGTGATCCGCTCGGCCGCCAACACCAGCAAAGGTCAATGTCTCACCACCCGATTCCATGATGGAGCGGTGAAGTCCCGAGTCGAAACTGCGGAAAGCCCCGCGCCTCGCCAACCGGCTTGATATTACTCGTTTTTTTGTAAAAATCGCATTCACCCGTGAGCATTCCGTCACCCAATCCGACCCGTGTCTTAATTCTCACTGCGAGTATGGGGGAGGGTCACAACACCGCCGCAAAAAATATTCGCAATGCGATCCTTGCTCAAGTGGGAGCGAATGCAGAGGTGATGGTCGTAGACCCCTACACCCGCACCAATCCTATGGTGAATAGCCTGATGCAACAGGGCTACTCTCTCGCAATCAATCACTACCCCCGCGTTTGGAAAATCGTTTTTGAGATGCTCAGCAAGCCCGGAATGATCGAAGGCATGGGCCCGCTGCTCACCCAACTCATCAATGCCGTTCATGGATTGGTGAAAGAGTTCCGTCCCCATGTCATCGCGTCCACCTATCCGGTTTTCGGCTACATCTTGGCCAAGGTCAAAAAGCTCGACCCAGCAGTGGAAGCGCCATTTTTTACGATCATCACAGATTCCACGATTATCAATTCAGCTTGGTATCGCTATCCATCCGATGGATCTATCGTCGCCGACGAACCCACCGCAGCAGTCCTGATCAACGATGGGGTGAAGAAAGATCAAGTTCACACCTTGGGATTCCCAGTTGGAATCGAGTTTGAAGATTTTATTCCGACGCCACCGCCGCATGACGGGATATGGAAGTTGTTATTTTTTCCAGGGGGCACACCCCACCGCGCATTGGAAACCCTTCACCATTTGTGCACTTTGACCAATGCCCACATCACGATCGTCACGGGGCATCGGAAGGCCATTCACGATACCATCTCGCGTGCAGGCGTTCACCAGCGGTGCAATCTCATCGGCTGGACGGATAAGATGCCGGAGTTGATGGGCTCGCACCATATCTTCATCGGCAAGGCTGGCGGGGCGACAGTTCAGGAGGCTATCGCCGCCCAGATCCCGTTTGTGGTGAGCCATGTCGTCCCCGGACAGGAAGAGGGCAATATCGCACTCATCCAGCAGACCGGAATCGGAATGCTCGCTGCGGCCAATCCCGACCACGTCCTCCATGTCATCAAGGGGGCGATGGTGAATGAAGGCGCGCTATGGAGAACCTGGCGTAAAAATCTGGTACACCTTCAAAAACCTTCCGCCTCACACAAGATTGCGAAGTTTCTTTTGGAACATTCGATGCCATAAGTTTGGCAACCTCGACCATCTCTGCTCCGTTGCTGAAATTACAGGGGCGCTTTCGGAATAAAGCCAAGCAAGCGGATCTGTGAAAAACTTGTTGCGACGGAATCCAATTCCTGACTCCTGCTGGTTATCGTGAATAAATGACCCTAGCCTTCACGCGAGAGGGAAAGTCATGCGACCTATCTTTCGCGCTGCAAAGCCGGATTTCATAGAGACCCTATTACCCTCTTTCAGGCCCGTAGTGAACTACCAAGGCAAAATTTGAAGCGAAAATCTTGGGATCACCCAGCCCAACCAGAACGAAAAAATGATCCAAGATGCCAAGTTCAGTAGGATTCCGGAGCGAATCATCTGCGACATGGAAACGTAGCCACTGCTAAACACGATGGCATTCGGGGGCGTGGAAACTGGGAGCATAAATCCACAACTGCTCGCCAAAGCGATACCCGCCAAAAGCGGCAAGGGTGGTAGATTCAATCCTGCAGCGAGAGCTGCGCCTACTGGCAAGAACGCCGATGTCGTCGCCGTATTGCTAGTGAGCTCTGCTAGGCAAATGATGATGAATAAAATCGAGCAAACCACTGCGGGCGAGGGAAGCGAAGCGGCTTGATGGGCGAAAGAACCGACCCAAGTCGCGAGTCCATTTGTATGAATGGCCGCAGCCAGACTCAAACCACCTCCGATCAAAAGCAACACGTCGAAAGGGATTTTTTTGAGCGTTTCTTGATCGAGGATGGACGAACTCCACGTGCGATCGAGAGGCAGAAAAAACAGCGCTATTCCCCCCGCCATCGAGATCGTGGCATCCGTCAGCCAAGGAACCCAGGACTGCAAAAACCCTCGCGCGAGCCACAGACCCGCCGTCGCAAAAAAAACCACCATCACACCGATTTCGCCTAAACTCATTGGCCCAAGGCTCCCCGTCTCGACTCTCGACAAATCTTCTGCATCTTCAACTGCATTTCCCTTAATGCGAAATGCCAACTTCGTGAGAACCAACCAAGCAAGCCCTAGTAAAATCAAGACAGGCGGAAGAGCCAGAAGCATCCATCCGAGGAAACTGATCGTGACCCCATAATTTTCCAACATGAAACCCGACAAAATCGCATTCGGCGCAGTGCCGACAAGCGTCGACATCCCCCCGATACTGGAACCATAAGCCACCGTGAGCACGAGTGCCGGCGCAAAACTCGTATCGTTCTGCGTACGAAAAAGCACGATCACCGAAATCGCTATCGGCAACATCATCAAAGCGACTGCGGTGTTGCTCACCCACATAGAAAGAAAAGCCGAAGCAACGAGAAAACCAGCTATGAGACCGGATTGACTAGTGCCAGCGAGGGAGATGATTTTTAGTGCGATGCGCTTATGGAGACAGCTTCGCTGAAGTCCATTTGCAATCAGGATGCCGCCCAGAAACAAAAATATCACCGGATTTGCATACGGAGCGGCAGCCACGGTCACATTGCAGATCCCCGCAAACGGAAAAAAAACCACGGGCAACAGCGCCGTAACAGCAAAGGGAATCGCTTCCGAAATCCAAAGAAACGCCATGAGAGTGCTCACCCCCAGCGTGTGCCAACCCGCCTCAGACAAACCGGTCGGCGGTGAAGAAAAAAGCGTGTAACAAAAAAAAGACAACCCTAGGAAGGCCGGTACTCGAGTGATGAGCGCTGGAAAGTTCATCAAATAAAAACGACGCCAAAGCCGTTAGCCCATCCTAGACGAAAGAAACGAATCCCCCCCTAAAACGGCGCAGAAATGAAAATGCGCCGTCTTATTCCGCGACTACTGCGGCGGGTATTGAGGCGGATAAGGCTGCCGATAAGACTGCGGCGCTGGTTGTTGGGGTTGCTGCTGCGGCGCCATGTATTGAGGCGGGCGCATGGATTGAACGCGCATCCACTCGGCATCCACCAAATCCTCAAAAAGTTGCGAGATCGAGCGACGGCGAAGCGTGCTAAGCTCGTCGGCATACGCACGGATCTCTGGATGAACGGTGAGATTCAGTTTTCCACGAAGTTGTTTGTTGGATATAGGTCTCGGCATAGTTGGACTGCTAAGCCTTTTTTTTCACATTGGCAATAAGGTAATTGCCTACTTGCTATTTTTATTAGCCAACTGCGGGACTGGGGGAATGTGTTTGAAAGCGACGACCGACAAGGGCGGTAAATTGATTTCGATCGAGTGGGGTTGATTCTGCCAACTCCAATTCACACAAGCATTCACGCCTCCGTAGTTTCCCACATTGGAACCCCCATAGGTGGAGGAATCCGAGTTGAGGATTTCCTCGTAGAATCCGGTCGCATTCACGCCAACGCGGTATCCTTCACGCACGACAGGAGTCGCATTGACTATGAAAACGATCGTCGCTCCCGTGCGGGATTTTCGCATGAACGACCAGATCGTGTTATCAGCATCGTTGAAATCGATCCACTCAAACCCTTCATAACTATCATCACATTCGTAGAAGGAAGGCTCGTGGGTGTAGAGCCAGTTGAGGTGCTGGACCAAGCGGCGGAGCCCATCGTTTAAGGGGGATTGAGTGAGGTGCCAGTCCAAGCTGAAGGCATGCTTCCACTCGGCAAATTGCCCGAACTCGATGCCTTGAAAAATGAGCTTCTTTCCAGGATGCGCCCACATCCATGACAAGAACATCCGGCAGTTTGCGAATTTTTGCCAATAGTCACCAGGCATTTTATCGATGAGCGATCCCTTGCCGTGAACGACTTCATCGTGGCTGAGTACGAGAATAAAATGCTCCTGAAAAGCATACAGCATCGAGAAGGTGACATCACTCTGGTGGTACCGCCGATGGATGGGCTCTTTGCTGATGTAGCGCAGGCTGTCATTCATCCAGCCCATATTCCACTTGTAGCCGAAACCGAGCCCGTTGTTGTAGGTCGGATGCGACACCCCAGGATAGGATGTCGACTCCTCGGCGATCATGGCCACACCAGGGAATCGCTCGTAGGAGACTTCGTTGCAGCGCTTGAGGAAGCTGATGGCTTCTAGGTTCTCGCGTCCACCAAAGCAATTCGGGATCCACTCGCCTTCCTTGCGGGAATAATCGAGATAGAGCATCGAGGCGACAGCATCCACTCGCAATCCATCAATGTGGAACTCGTCCATCCAGTAAAGCGCATTACCGATGAGGAAATTTTTTACCTCATTGCGACCGTAGTTGAAGATGAGCGTGCCCCAGTCCTGATGCTCTCCGAGGCGGGGATCTTCGTGCTCGAAGAGGCAGGTTCCATCGAAGCGCGCGAGGCCATGGGCATCCTTAGGAAAGTGACCGGGCACCCAGTCGAGTATGACGCCGATACCTTCTTGGTGACAGCGATCGACAAAGTTACGGAACTCATCGGGATTTCCGAAGCGGCTCGTGGGAGCGTAGTAGTTCACGACCTGATATCCCCATGATCCATCAAAAGGATGCTCCATCACAGGCATGAGCTCAATGTGGGTGAATCCCATTTCCTTGACGTAAGGGATCAAGCGGTCGCCCAGCTCGAGGTAGCTCAAGCTACGGTCGCCATCCTCCATGATACGCTGCCAAGAACCGATATGCACCTCATAGATGCTCATCGGGCTGTTGTAGGGATCAATCTTCGGACGATTTTCGATCCAAGCCTGGTCATTCCATTGGTAGCGGGAGAGATCAAAAACAATGCACCCTGTGCTCGTGCCATGCTGGGCGAAAAAGGCATAGGGATCGGTTTTAAGAAAAACATCTCCGACTTCGCTACGAATCTCGAATTTGTAATGAGAGCCTTCGTGCACGCCGGGCAAAAAGATTTCCCAGACTCCTGAAGGCGTGAGCTTGCGCATCGGATGGATACGACCATCCCAGTTATTGAAATCGCCGACCACACTCACGCGTTGAGCGGAGGGCGCCCAGACCGCAAAATGCACACCCGGCACGTCGTCAATGACCTTCACGTGAGCGCCGAGTTTTTTGTAGATGTCGTAGTGCGTTCCTTCGTTGAAAAGGTAAATGTCGATCTCTCCGAGAACGGGAGGAAAAGCATAAGGGTCGCGCTCCCGCCAAGTGCTTCCATCATGACCGGTCAGTTCAAGCTGGTATCCCCCACCCTCCTTGAAATCGGCTAGGGTGCATTCGAAGAGTCCATTTCCGTCAGCGGGCGAAAGCGGATGCTTTTTCGATGGAGTTGTATCCAAAATAACAGCCACTTGCTGGACGTCGGGCCGAAAAACTCGTGCGACCCAGCAACCATCGACCTGGCGGACACCCAGAACGCGAAAGGGATCACAATGCCGCGCTTCGATCAAAGGATAATAATCATCATCGGAAAGGAGGGAGTGCTTCATCGAAAACTATGCTTATTGACTCCCATGCGAAATGAACAGATTTAACTCGCACCAAATGATGGGGTATACCCCCCAAAGGCAAAGCCCTTCAGAGCAACGATAGTTTTAAATGGGCCTCAAGGCAAAAATCAGCGAAGAATACACTCCAAGTCGAAACCATCCGCTATGGCACGCCCCAACCCACCATCCGCTGAGTCCCAGAGCCGATTTCCTTTAATGGAGGAAATTCACGGTCCATTGAGCGACCGGGCGGCCGTTGCCGAGTCGCAGCGATGCCTCTACTGCTATGATGCGCCTTGCATTCATGCCTGCCCCACGGGCATTGACGTTCCCACATTTGTCAAAAAAATCTCCACTGGCGATCTCCCGGGCGCTGCGAAAACGATCCTCACGGCCAACATCCTCGGAGCAAGTTGCGCGCGCGTCTGCCCCACTGAGGTCCTCTGCGAAGGAGCCTGCGTTCTCGGACATGATTATGATCCCATCCAAATCGGACTCCTGCAACGTCACGCGACAGATTTTGTCACGGCCCGTGGAATTTCCGTTTTGGACCCACCGGCGCAAGCCTCGGGTTTCCGCGTAGCGATCATTGGAGCGGGCCCTGCTGGTCTCGGTTGTGCGGCGGACCTCGCCGCTCTGGGTCACCGTGTTGTGATTTTTGAGAAGGAGGCGTTGGCGGGAGGACTAAATACACGTGGGGTCGCTTATTACAAAATGAAGCCCCAAGTGAGCCTCGATGAAGTCCGGTTGGTGGAGTCGCTCGGGGTCGAAATCCGATCAGGCGTAAATGTCGGCAAGGATCTCCATGCCGATGAACTGCTCTCCGAATACGATGCCATTTTCGTCGCTATCGGCCTTGGCGGCGGATCCCGCCTCGGTGTCCCGGGGGAAGTCGGCGCCGGAGTGAGAGCTGCTCTAGATTTCATTCGGGACATTCATGAGATGCCGCTCGAGAGCGTCTCCGTTGGGAAGACCGTGCTCGTCATCGGTGGCGGTAATACAGCCATCGATGCGGTGAGTCAGGCCAAGAGACTAGGTGCGTCATCCGCAACCCTCGCCTATCGCCGGGAAGAAGAGCAAATGAGCGCGTATGCGTTCGAAGTCGCGCAGGCCCGCGCCGCCGACTGCCGACTGATTTTTGAGGCCAACCCTCGCGAAGTCGTTCGAAATGACGAAGGCAACCTGACCGGCGTCCGATTTACCCACGCCAGCAGCGGCATGGAGTGGATCGAGCCATGCGACCAACTACTCCTCGCGATCGGACAACCCAAGCAGGACCAATTACTCAAGTGCCTGTTCCCCGCTTTGGAACTGAATGCGAGGGGCTGCGTGGCCACTGATCCCCTCACCGCACGCACCAGCATCCACAAGGTTTTTGCGGGAGGCGATTGTGCCAATGGCGGAATGGAAGTCGTCAACGCCGTCGGCGAAGGAAAAAAGGCAGCCATGGCAATCCACCACATGCTGACAGGAAAAACCGCCTCCCCAAAATCACAAGCTTCCCGTTCCGGGATCGCCCGCCCCGCCGCTGGGGCCGGCCTTTGGAATCCTATCCGCTCCGCTACCCACTAATTTCCCACATGGCCGATCTCTCCGTCATTTTCGCTGGCATCCCTTCACCGAATCCCTTCTGGCTTGCTTCCGGGCCGCCCACAAACACAGCTTACCAAGCCCACAGGGCCTTCGAAGCGGGATGGGGCGGCATCGTTTGGAAAACCATCGGCGACCCAACACCCAACGTCTCCTCCCGATATTCCGCTCTTCACTTGGGAGGCTTGCGCATGGTCGGCTTCAACAACATCGAACTCATCAGCGACCGCGCGCCCGAAACGAATTTTCGTGAACTGAGAGAAGTCAAGGATCGCTGGCCGGATCGCGCCCTCATTGCTTCGCTGATGACTGATACCCGAGAGCATTGGCATGACCTCATCCGCCGCGCTGAGGACACCGGCGTCGATGGGATAGAATTGAACTTCGGTTGCCCTCACGGGATGTGCGAACGAGGCATGGGGTCAGCCGTCGGTCAAAATCCCGATGTTGCGGAAAAAATCACCGCTTGGGTAATGGAAGTCGCCACCAAGCCCGTCATCGTCAAGCTCACGCCAAATATCACGAACATCGTTCACGCCGCCCTCGCGGCAAAAAGAGGCGGCGCCAATGCGATTTCTCTCATCAACACGATCCGGAGCATCACTCAGGTGAACCTCGACAACTTCGTGCCCGAACCCTACGTGGACGGCGCATCGACTCATGGCGGGTATTGTGGACCCGCGGTGAAACCCATTGCGCTGAATATGGTGCAAAATTGCGCTCAGGACTCCGATTTTGGACTACCCATATCGGGCATTGGAGGCATCTCCAATTGGCGCGATGCGGCTGAATTCATGGCCCTCGGCGCCAGCACCATCCAAGTCTGCACTGCCGTTATGCACCATGGATTCCGGATCGTGGAGGGCATGATCGATGGCCTTAACGCCTACCTCGACAGCAAAGGCATGGACTCCCCCGATGCTCTTATCGGTCGTGCCGTCCCTTCTCTTCACAAATGGGAGGATCTGAATCTCAACTTCAAACGCGTGGCCCGCATCGACCACGACACCTGCATCGGATGCAACCTCTGCCATATCGCGTGCGAAGATGGCGCGCATCAATGCATTGACCTGCTCGATCCTGAGACCACAGGCATCGGATATGGCCCAGGCCGCATGCCAGGCAAGGCCGTTCCGGTCGTGCGTGAGGCGGACTGCGTCGGATGCAATCTCTGCAGCCTCGTTTGTCCCGTGGACCAATGTGTGTCGATGGTGGAAATCCCTACCGAATCCCAACCGATGACTTGGAGCCAATACCAAGTCCTGCTCGCCCAAGGGGACATCGCTCCCATACCTCCACATCCGTGAAATGAAGTTGCTGTGAATTGGAAACCATGAGGCCCGTGAAATCCAAATGATCTGGGAGCATAAGACCGAACCGCTCGCACCAGCCCATGTTTTTGCTGGTCGCTTCTTGGCTCAATTTCTCATCGCCTTGGCCTTCGTTGCATTTGCTCTGGCGATCGGGATGATTGGGTACACGATTCTCGGCAAGCTCCCCTTGATCGATGCTTTCCTCGAATCAAGCATGCTTCTGAGCGGCGCTGGCCCTCTCTACACAGAAAGAAATTCTTCTAATGCTTTGAAAATTTTCTCTTCGATCTACTCACTTTTTTCGACACTCGTCGTTGTGGTATCCGTAGGTTTGCTGGCTTCACCAGTCGTTCATCGGTTGTTCCACGCCATCCATATGGAAAAGACGAAAAAGCCCTGAAACGCTTTCAGGAGTTGATTCGGCAACTTCGCTCTCTGCACTAAAAAAGAAAAAGACGCCCGGCGGAATCCGCCAAGCGCCATATCTCTTAACGACAAACGAGCGACTAGGCGTTGCGCCCGACGCAATCAAGATCCTCGAAGGACGTCAGCAAGCGCTTCGTGAAGGAAGCCTCGGCTGCACCCAACCACACGCGCGGATCGTAGTATTTTTTGTTGGGGGAATCCGGCCCCGTAGGATTGCCGATCTGACCTTGGAGGAAATCATGGTTTTTCGCGTCGTAAGCGCGGATTCCATCCCAATAAGCCCATTGGAGATCCGTATCCAAGTTCATCTTGATCGCGCCGTAGCTGATGGCTTCGCGGATTTCCTCGCGCGAGGAACCAGATCCACCATGGAAAACAAAGTTCACAGGCTTAGGACCGGTGCCATATTTTTTCTGAATGTATTCTTGAGAATCGCGCAAGATCGTGGGCTTCAGCTTCACATTGCCAGGTTTGTAAACGCCGTGAACATTGCCGAAGGCCGCAGCTACGGTGAAGTTCGGGCTCACGTCGCTGAGGGCTTCATACATCGCGGCGACTTCCTCTGGTTGCGTGTAGAGGCGGGACTCATGCACATCGCTATTGTCGACGCCGTCTTCCTCCCCACCCGTAACGCCGAGTTCGATTTCGAGAGTCATGCCCATTTTCGCCATGCGTTGGAGATACATGCAGCAGGTCTCTATATTTTCCAGAAGCGGCTCCTCGGATAAATCGAGCATGTGGGAACTGTAGAGAGGCTGCCCTGTTTTGGCGAATTGCTCCTCGCTGGCCGCCAATAGCCCATCGATCCACGGCAGCAATTTCTTCGAGCAATGATCCGTATTGAGGATCACAGGCACACCGTAGGCCTTCGCTGCCTGATCCGTGTAAATGGCTCCCGCGATGCCGCCCAGCACGGGCCCAAGCTGGTTGTCACCCTTCACACCCTTGCCAATAAAAAACTGAGCTCCCCCGTTTGAAAATTGAATCATCATCGGGGAATTCAACTCGCGCCCAGCAGCCAGGGCGGCATTCACAGAACTCGTTCCGATGCAATTGACCGCCGGCAGCGCAAAATTCTCAGCCTTGGCTTGATCAAGCAACGCCTTGACTTCATCTCCGAACAACACACCCGAGCGAAATTTTGTATTTTTCATGTCAGCGCCAAGCCCTACTCCAACCGCCCTGTTTATGGCAAACCCTTTCTGGGTGCAT
>JBILZC010000031.1:0-24149 GCA_044377415.1 Terrimicrobiaceae bacterium
CCTTTTCGGCTTGGCGCGAGTCATAGCAAAGCGAAGTGATTTCGGGGTCGGCTAGCCCTTGCGGGATTCCTGATGATTTGAGAAGGGCAGTGAGTCGCATATGGCTTTTTAGTGGGTGGCCTCGTTTAATGTTTCGGCCTTAGCCATGGGCATGTCCTGCAAAGGGATTGGGGGAAGTGTCGGGTTGAGATCGAGGTGCCGGGCGGCCTTCTCGCCGACGCGCGAAAAGACGGGAGCGGCGACCTGTCCGCCGTAATTTAAATTCGAAGCAATTTTGGCATCATCTACCATGATCAAACAAACAAAGCGTGGATCTTCCGCAGGCATGAATCCGACAAAGGAGACGACATATTTTCCGGCTGCATAGCCGCCCTTAGGACTGACCTTTTGGGCTGTGCCAGTCTTTCCCGCGACCTCATAGCCATTCACTCGTGCGTAGGTCGCTGTTCCGCCAGTTTGGGTTACTCCAACGAGCGCGTTGGTAATGAAGCGGGCGGTTTTTTCCGGAATCACTTCGCGGACGACCTTGGGTGTTTTTTCAAGGATCTTAGTCCCATCAAGATCTTCCACCGATTTAATAACATGCGGAGCCATGAGGTGGCCCCCATTGGCAATGACGGACATGCCCATCGTGATCTGAAGCGGGGTTACGGCAACGGAATGCCCCATGGGCATGCGAGTGATCGTGAGTTTGTCCCAGCGAGCCGGCGGATGAACGAGGCCAGGGATTTCTCCTGGTAACTCAATGCCATGGCGTTCTCCGAACCCAAAGCGACGCACGTATTCGTAATATTTATCGCCTCCCATGAGCAGGGCCAATTTGGCAGAGCCAATATTCGAGGATTTGACCAGAATCTCATGGACATTCATATCCCCATAGCCGTGGTGATCTTTCAAGATCTTCCCAGCGTAAGAAAAGCGACCGTTTTCACAAAAAATACTACTCTTTTCATTAACGGTGCCTTCGTTCAGTGCGCCGGCTGCGACGACAATCTTGAATGTGGATCCGGGTTCCACCATGTCAATGATGGCTCGGTTCTTCATTTGCTCTGGCTCTGCCTTGCCGGGCTCGTTGGGATTGAAGCAGGGTCGATTGACCATAGCCAAAACTTCACCTGTCTTAGGATCGAGCATGATGCCGGTTACCGTCTCGGGTTTGTATTCTTTGAATGTTTTATCAATCTCCTCTTCGAGGATGGATTGAAGGCTCATGTCGATCGTGAGGCGGATGTTTTTGCCATGAACAGGTTCCTGCTCAGTACCTCTGTAAAGCATGATTTCCTTGCCTGTGCGATCGCGCTCAATGAAGCGATGGCCGTCCTTGCCTGCAAGGAGGTTGTTCATCGTCAACTCGATTCCTTGAACTCCTTTTCCTTCGTCGTTCAAGAATCCGAGGACGTGTCCGAGCGTTTCGCCATTGGGATAAATTCGAATGGCGTCCTGCTCGAAGGTGACTCCGCGCACGTTGGCCTTTTGCATGGCTGCCTCGAGGGCCACATAAATGTCTTCGGGAACTTCCTTCTTGAGGACGATGTATTTTTTTTGCGAGGAAATCTTTTTAAGAACGTCCGCCTCCTTCAGTCCCAGAAATTGGGAGGCGAGTGCAGCCACAACGGCAGGGTCTTTGATCTGGGAGGCATCAGCCACAACTTTGCGCACAGGAAGGTTCGATGCGAGAATCTCACCATTGCGATCCATGATCATCCCCCTTTTGGCATGGATGATTTGACGCAGGGTGTGTTTCTGCGCAGCCAGTTTCGAGTATTCCGTGTGCTTGGAAATATGCAGATCAACCAGACGTGCTGAGAAAATCGTGAATATAACAGCCACTATCCCGCAGGCCACGGCTATGCGTATGCACTCGGGTCTGTTCATCTGGCAGCTCTTTCGTTGGATGCTGTCCGAAGAACGCCATCCTCCATTGCTGCTGAGGCCGGGGTGAGTCGGGCAATTTTGTCGCCGGAAATTTGAACAACACGGAGCGATCCGCTCGTCATTCGTTGTTGAAGGGCTCGGCGGGAGGATAGTTCCGTGGTTTTGGCCAGTAGAACTTCATTCTCAGCCCGCACCTGTTTGATTCTTTTTTCCGTGATACGGATTTCTTCAGCGAGCGCAAACTGCTGGTTTTTCAAATACACATAGGACAATCCCAGCGAGCCCGTGATGAAGGCGAACGCGATGTATTTGAGCGCTTTTGCTATCTGAATCGGGTTGGTGCGAGTCTGAGGTGCGAATGATGTGTTCATGGAGTTTTTATATTTTTTCGACAACTCTCAGCTTGGCGCTGCGGGCTCTCGGGTTTTGTTGGATTTCTTCTTCGCTGGCTGTGATCGGATGATTTGTCAGGAGCTTGAAAATGCAGTTGGGATTGCGGCGAGGAGCCGTCCATTCAGGGCGGTCAATCCATTCGCGGCTTTGCTCGCGGAAGTAGACTTTGGCGATCCTGTCCTCCAACGAGTGGAATGTGAGGACGGCGAAGTGGGCGCCTGGGGCGAGTAGCGTGGGTATTTCTTGCAGGGCTTCCCTAAGAGCATGAAGCTCGTCATTCACATGGATTCTCAAGGCCTGAAAAATCTTTGTTGCCGGATGCCGAGGACCACGTCGGGGCGATACCATGGTGACAGCTTCTGTGAGGTCAAATGTGGTCTGGAATGGTTTTGACTCTCTGATTTCGCCGATTTTTGCAGCAATTTGGCGGGCGAAGGGTTCCTCCCCATATTCCTTGAAGATCCGAATGAGTTCGGAGACGGGCAAGGTGTTGACGGCATCGGCTGCGGTGAGTGCCGCGCGTGGGCTCATTCTCATGTCCAATGGACCATTTTGCATGAGGGAAAATCCTCTTTCGGCTGCGTCCAATTGATGTGAGGAGACGCCGATATCAAGCAGGGCCCCATTCAATAACCGATCTTCTCCGATTTGCAGCAAAGCGGCAGGGGCTTTGCTGAAATTGGATTCGACCAATCGTAATTTTGTTCCGAAATGCGCCAAGCGTTTCTGGCATTCCGCTAGGGCCTCTGGATCCTGATCCAACGAGATCACTTCCGCTCCCGCTTCCAGCATGAGATGGGTGTGGCCGCCACCGCCGGCGGTACCATCAAGGAGAAGCATGCCTGGCGCAGGGCGCAAATACGCCTTCACCTGCGCGGCCATGACCGGAAGATGATAGGGCAAACCCGCTCGACTAGAAGATGAAGATGGCATTCCTAAAAAATTGTCGCAATCCAAGTTTCTCATAGGTGCTCCAAGTGGGATGGGTACTGGTCCTGCTGGTGAGCTCAGCGCTCGTTCGCATGGTTGGGATCAGTTTCCTTCCATCCTCATTTGTTGCCTTTCGTTTTCATCAAAATCACAAACCGATATCGACGGCGACGCGTTGGTAGATTTCCGCATTCGCTTCGCAGGAGGCGGAGTGACGCTCTTTCGACCAGATCTCAAAACGTCTTCCCGCTCCGATAAAGACAATGTCCCCTGTGAGATGTGCGGCAACCGCGTGGGAGTCAGGCACGAGCACGCGCCCTTGCTTGTCGGGGCAGACTTTGTGGGCCGCGCTGAAAAATTGGCGTATGGCTTGGCGCTTTTCTTGTGCCGAGGCCCCTGAGGCAAGGATCCGTTGCTCGGTTGCGTGAAATTCCTCGGGAGGCATGACCATGAGGTAACCTTCCTGTGGATGTGGAATTACAAAAAACTCCGCGTTCTCGGGAGTCACCCATGCCGATGGGATCGCTGCACGCTTTTTGGCGTCCAACGCTCTCTCATAAGTCCCCGAATACAGGGGCGCTAATGGGGTTTCTTGCGGCATTTTATTAGGTTAGTTTAGACAAAAATCACCACGGGTTCCCACTTTCACCCACTTTTCCCCATTTCGCAATCAAAAAGTTTCGCTTTTTTTGAGTTTGGCGATGGAGGGTGCTCGGGGCGGGATTTTTTAAAACGATTGACCTCGGTGCGAACCTGCGAGAAGCATGGAGGTGTGCAGGGGAGCCTATGATGGGCTGAGAGTTCCGGAGTGGTCATTCACGACCGGAAGACCCTTTGAACCTGAAACGGATCACACCGGCGGAGGGAGCAGCAGAGACAGCGAGGCAGTTCGAGTCTTTGGTGGGCTTTTCATTGGCAATGCGTTTTTGGCGAAAGCACAGAAAGTCTAACAAAACAAAACCCACCGAAAATGATTGCACCAGTTGACGCATTTGAGCCCAAAAGCAGCGACCCTCTTCCGAATTCCAAGCGAACATACGTTACCGGTGTTCTTCATGCCGATGTGCGTGTGCCGATGAGGGAGATCAGTCTTTCAGACACCAAGCGCATGGATGGCACGATTGAAGTAAATAAGCCTGTTTGCGTTTATGATGTCTCGGGTCCATGGGGCGATGAGGACTTTGATGGTGATGTGGAAAATGGCCTTCCAGCACTGCGTGCCTCTTGGGTCAAGTCCAGAGCGGATGTAGAAGAGTATTCCGGACGCGAAATCAAGCCGCAGGACAATGGTTACCTGACTCGTGTCCACGCTGAATATGCGAGTAATGCGGAGCGCAACAGGTTGGTGGAATTTCCAGGACTGCGTCGCAAGCCGCTTCGCGCCTCGGCGGGTCATCCCGTCACGCAATTGTGGTATGCGCGCCAAGGCGTGATCACTCCGGAGATGGAGTTCATCGCGATCCGTGAAAATATGGGGCGGGCCAAAATTGCAGACCTTGCTGACGACATCGCTCGGAACCATCTCGAAAAGCAGCACGCTGGCTCCACACAAATATCGAATTCCGCGACGGGAAGCACGGATTACACCCCTTCTATCTTTCGACGTTTCCCGCAGCGCATTCCCAATGAGATCACACCGGAATTCGTGCGCTCCGAAGTCGCCGCCGGTCGGGCGATTATTCCAGCAAACATCAATCATCCCGAGCTTGAGCCGATGATTATCGGTCGGAACTTTTTAGTGAAAATCAACGCAAATATCGGCAACAGCGCCGTGGCATCGAGCATTGATGAGGAAGTCGAGAAGATGCGCTGGGCCACGAAGTGGGGCGCCGATACCGTGATGGATCTTTCCACCGGAAAAAACATCCACGCCACGCGTGAATGGATTCTTCGCAATTCGCCAGTGCCGATCGGCACTGTTCCCATCTATCAAGCGTTGGAAAAGGTCGGCGGAAAAGCTGAGGATCTGACATGGGAAATCTTCCGCGACACACTCATCGAACAAGCCGAGCAGGGGGTGGACTACTTCACAATTCACGCCGGAGTCCTCCTGCGCTTTGTGCCGCTCACGGCGCGCCGCATGACGGGTATTGTTTCGCGTGGCGGTAGCATTATGGCAAAGTGGTGTCTGTCCCATCACAAAGAAAATTTCCTCTACACGCATTGGGATGACATCTGTGACATCATGGCGGCCTACGACGTAAGCTTCAGTATTGGAGATGGGTTGCGGCCCGGCTCGATCGCTGACGCTAACGACCAAGCGCAATTTGGGGAACTGCAGGTGCAAGGGGAACTCACTGATCGCGCTTGGGCCAAGGGGGTGCAGGTCATGAACGAGGGTCCTGGTCACGTGCCCATGCACATGATTGAGGAAAACATGGCGAAGCAACTTGAATGGTGCCATGAGGCTCCATTTTACACGCTCGGGCCGCTCACGACGGATATCGCTCCGGGCTACGACCACATCACAAGCGGTATCGGTGCGGCGATGATCGGATGGTATGGTTGCGCGATGCTCTGCTACGTCACGCCGAAGGAGCATCTCGGACTGCCGAATAAAAAAGACGTTAAGGACGGCGTGATCACCTACAAGATTGCGGCCCATGCGGCCGATCTCGCGAAGGGTCATCCCGGCGCGCAATATCGCGACAACGCGATATCCAAGGCCCGCTTTGAATTTCGTTGGGAGGACCAATTCAATCTTGGTCTCGATCCCGTCACCGCGCGCGAATTTCATGATGAAACACTGCCGCAGGATGGGGCTAAGACGGCGCATTTTTGCTCCATGTGCGGTCCGCATTTTTGCTCGATGAAGATCACTGAAGATGTCCGTAAATATGCCGCTGAACAAGGTATCGCGGAAGACGAGGCGCTCCAGCAGGGGATGGATGCGAAGGCCAAGGAGTTTGTTGAAACGGGAGCCGATGTCTACGTGAAGGCGTGATCCTAGAGTTGCGCGGACAACCATTTTTTAAAGATGATATTCAAGAGAGCGCGTCGCGAAGGGCTTCCGCTTCGTGGGAGGGATCGAAATATTTGCAAATTTTCCCCTTGCACAAGTTTGAGAACTCTAGTCTACCTAGCCTGTCCAATGATGGTATCAAGCGTTCAACGCACATTTTCGGTATTCGATTTGTCTGCATGCAGGTGCTGAATTTTTCTTTTTTCAGCGCTCGTTGCGCTTGTCTACGCACATCACCCACTCACGCGAACTCGATGTTTGCCGTGATCATTCACCCCCCAACGAGGAGGCACTATTAATATTAAGGATATTCGCATCAATGAGCGAATCCGCGCACGGGAAGTACGCGTGATTCTTGCAGCAACTAATGAACAGCTTGGCGTCTTGCGCCTGGACGAGGCGATTCGCCGCGCTCGCAGTATCGGGATGGATCTGGTCGAGATCGCTCCCAATGCCCAGCCTCCCGTTTGTCGCATCGTGGACTTCGGTAAGTTCCGCTACGATCTCGCCAAGCAGGAAAAGGAAAAGAAGCACGTTGTCAACAAGGTCAAGGAGATCAAATTCCGCGTCAATATTGATGAGCACGACTACCTCACCAAAGTCCGGCATGCCGAGGATTTCTTGGACAAGGGGAATAAGGTCAAAGTGCATCTTCAATTCCGTGGTCGCGAAATGGCTCACCAAGATCTCGGATTGCTCGTCGTCAAGCGGGTCAAAGAAGATCTCTCTGGAATGGCTCATGTTGATATGGAGCCGAAGCTCGTTGGGCGAGCGATTGGTATGACTCTCAGTCCCCTGCCTGCCAATAAGCGGCACAGGAAGTTTTCCAAGCACGGCGAAATTATCGAGCCCGAGGCGGTCGAGTCCGATCACGCCGGAGACGATGAGGATTGATCGTCGGTTGCTTCTTTTTGATATCGACGGAACGCTGATTACGTCGGGCGGTGCGGGTGAGGCTGCTTTGAAAGACGCTATGCGCTCCCGCTTCGATGTCGAAGAGGACTTGGATGGCATCATTCTCGCTGGAGCTACGGATGCGCGCATCGCGCGTGAGTTGCTGCAAAAGCACAGCATCGCAGTTTCTGCTGAGAACGTGGCGGCCTTGCTGGACACTTACCTCGGCCATCTCGATGAGCGGATCGGGCGACATGATGGCAAACTGCTCCCCGGCATCTTGCCTCTTTTAAACTCTCTTTCCGAACGGTCGGATGCTGTTCTTGCGCTGCTGACCGGTAATGTGAGCCGGGGCGCGGAAATCAAACTCACTCACTATGGAGTCTGGGAATTTTTTGAATTCGGAGCTTTTGCCGATGATCACCATGATCGCAATGAGTTGGGAAAATTTGCCCGTGCGCGTGCTTTGGAGCGTCATGGGGAGGAATTTCCGCCTTCCCGGATTTACGTCATCGGCGACACGCCGAAGGACATCGAGTGTGGGCGCGCGATTGGGGCTTTCACCGTTGCCATTGCGACCGGGCACTACTCCTCAGCCGAGCTGCGTGATCATGCGCCGGATTTTCTTTTTGAGGACCTCTCGGATACGGAGCGGGTGGTAGCGCTTCTTTTGGGCGAGTAGGTATTCGGCTTAAGGGGATGCTGTTTTTTTGACCGCAGCCGTGGTTGGCGGAGTGTTGATTTTCGAGTTTGGGAGGATATCCAGACGGAGGACGCCTAATTTTTTGGGACTGATCGGGGGCTTTTCAAAAAGAAGATTTTTCTGGTGGAGATATTCCGAGAGGGTGGCAGTGATTTCCCTCGCTGTTCGAGCTGTATCGAAGCTGACGCCGCTTCGGATGCCATCGGCGGCGTGATAGAGGGAAGTGAAGGCCATAGGTCCACTCAAGGGCACGGCAATGACACCACCGATACCTTGGGTGATGTTCGAGCCACCCGTTGTTTCAAATTCCAGTATCTTGGTCGGCTTAGATCCAGAAAGATGGTAGACGGCTATGGTCGATTCCATCTTGGTGCCGCCGGCCCCGAACCCTACGGTGCTTCGGAGAAGTCGGCTGCCTTGATTCACCCGAGTAAAATGGCCTTGGAGCAACCAGTAATTACCACGGGGGAGCTTGGTGTCCGGAGATAATATCCTAGCTTGGGACGCGTGAAGCGGAAGCCGCTCGAGAAGTTCCCGAGACATATTGGCTTTGAGGTCGGCTTTGAAGTCCGCGAGATCACGAGCGCTTCTATCCACACGCAGGGCGTTGTCCTCAACTGCAAAAGGCATCAAAAAAATCTCCAGTGGCGGTGCGGTGGGTGCGAAATGCTCGTTACGTTTCAAGTTGGTGACGCTGACGGATGCGCAGGAACTCAGGAAAAAAGCAATGAGGGCTGCTGTGGCGGGAGTGGTGATCACTGGACAACGATATTTTTTCCAAGCGCAGGGGGTGTCGTTGGCAGGGATTTTCAAAACGGATATTTCAGCCAATCAGACCCGCAATTTGTTCTCAAGAGATATTCCGCTCAGCGCTTTTTGATTTGCGAGTCTTGATTCTGAAGGCTTGGGCAGATTAGATGGGTGTTTATGACATCAGATAAAACTTTCCGCATCGCCGTTCTGGCGGGCGACGGGATCGGGCCAGAGGTAATGGCGGAGGGATTGCGTGTTCTTGAAGCCGCTGCAAAAAAATTCGCGATTGGGTTGAGTTTTGATCACAAGTTGGTCGGCGGAGCCGCGATTGATGAGCAGGGAAGCGCCCTCCCGCAGGAGACGCTCAAGGCCTGTGAGGAAGCGGATGCGATTCTTTTTGGATCTGTGGGTGGGCCCAAGTGGGAATCGCTTCCCGCCAATGAGCAACCCGAGCGGGCAGCCCTTCTTCCCTTGCGCAAACATTTTGGTCTTTTCGCCAACCTTCGTCCGGCGATCTGTCTGCCTGAGTTAACTCACGCGTCTCCATTGCATCCGCAACTCGTGGAGGGTGGGTTCGATGTTCTCTGTGTTCGTGAGCTCACGGGGGGATTGTATTTTGGTGAGCCTAAATACATCAAAAGCGAAGGCGGAGAGGAATTCGCCATTGATACCATGGTTTATTGGGAGTCCGAGATCCGTCGAATCGCGCGCGTTGCATTTGAGGCGGCTCGCAAGCGTCGCGGTGAATTGACTTCGATCGATAAAGCGAATGTGCTTCAAAACGGCGTGCTCTGGCGCCGTGTCGTCAACGAGGTGGCGCGCGACTATCCCGATGTGACCCTTCGGCATCTTTATGTGGACAATGCCGCCATGCAGTTGATCAAAAATCCCAAGTCTTTTGATGTTGTTCTCGCTGAAAACCTGTTCGGAGATATCTTGAGTGATGAGATGGCCATGATCGCGGGATCGCTTGGCATGTTGCCGAGCGCGAGTCTCGGGGAGGCCACTGGTGGGGCGACTCGATTTGGCATGTATGAGCCAAGTGGCGGCACCGCTCCGGATATTGCGGGCAAGGGGATCGCAAACCCGATCGCTCAAATCCTTTCCGCCGCCATGCTTTTGAGGTTCTCCCTCGGATGTGAGGAAGCCGCCTGCGCTATCGAAAATGCTGTTAGGTCAGTTATTTCCAAAGGATTAAGAACATCCGATATTTATACGCCTGAAACAACGTTGGTAGGAACTTCGGAAATGGGCCAAGCCATTACCGAGTGCCTTTGATATTGGCGGGAAATCAATGAGCCAAACTAAGCCTTGACCCAGAGAGTGGCTCCCTCCACTATGAATTGGTATTTTACTAAAAGCTAGACGGAGCCCCCTTTAAAAAAGTCCGGTTCCCAATGTCTTTTCAAAAAAGCACAACCCATTTTCTCTAAAAATCGATGTTTGATAATCTTCTTGGACTCTTCTCTAGCGACATAGGTATCGACCTTGGCACTGCAAACACTCTCGTTTACGTCAAAGATCAAGGCATTGTTCTACGTGAACCCTCCGTGGTTGCTGTTCAGCAAGGCACCAACCGGGTTTTGGCCGTTGGCAACGAGGCAAAACGAATGCTTGGGCGTACCCCGGGCAATATTGTTGCCATCCGGCCACTCAAGGACGGCGTTATTGCCGACTTCGAGATCACCGAGGCCATGTTGCGCCACTTCATCAGCAAGGTTCACAACCGCCGACGCATGGTTCGCCCTCGCGTGGTGGTGGCTGTGCCCAGCGGAATCACGGAAGTCGAAAAGCGCGCCGTCAAAGATTCTGCCACCCATGCCGGTGCGCGTGAGGTTTACTTGATCGAGGAACCTATGGCAGCCGCCATTGGCGTCGGTCTTCCTGTGCAGGATGCGGCTGGCAACATGATTGTGGATATCGGTGGCGGCACGACCGAAGTCGCCCTCATTTCACTGTCGGGTATTGTCTTCAGCCGAAGCGTCCGCGTCGCAGGTGATGAGTTGGATGAAGCGATCACCGTCTACATGAAGCGGGCTTATAACCTGATGATCGGCGAGCGTACAGCGGAGGAAATCAAAATCAAAATTGGTTCGGCCTACAAGCTGGAAAAGGAAGTGAGCCTCGAAGTGAAGGGTCGGGATCTCGTCGCTGGACTGCCAAAAACAATTTCGATTACATCCCAAGAGGTTCGTGAGGCGCTTATGGAGCCACTTTCCACCATTGTGGACTCGGTTCGCATCACACTGGAGCGTTGCCCGCCGGAACTTTCTGCTGATCTCGTTGATCGCGGTCTTGTCCTCGCTGGCGGTGGTGCGCTCTTGCGTGGCTTGGATCGACTCATCTCTGAGGCGACCGGACTCCCTGTTCATGTGGCCGAAGATCCGTTAAGTGCGGTGGCCGAAGGGACTGGGCGCGCGCTCTCCGAGCTGAAATTCCTGAAAGCCGTTTCATCCGAACGGCCGCATGGTCGCTGATCCGGAACGTTCTCATATGGAAGATGTTCTAATCCTTCCAAACAATGAACAGACTTAACATCGCTCTCGTAGTTGCCTCCTTGGCGTTGGCGATTTATCTCTCCGCCCTGTCTCCTTCCTCGATGCAGTCGATGCAATCGGGATTTATGTCCCTGCTTTCGCCCTTTCTAAAAACGGGAACTGCGATGCAAAAAAATATCGGGTCCGTCGGCGAGAGGCTCAAAACCTTGGATGAGTTGGAGGTAGAAAATGTCCAACTTGTAGCGGAAAACCGCCAACTCCGGGCTTCGACCCGGCTTCTTGGCGAACTCGAGACCGAGAATAACAAGTTGCGAATGGCTCTCGATTATCGCGAGCGCTCGTCTTTCAAACTACTTGCCGCCCGCATCATTTCCCGTGATGCCTCAACATGGTGGAATACCATTCGGATCGACCGGGGATTTGAAGATGGGGTCGAAGCCGATCAGCCTGTCCTCACGGATCTGGGATTGGTTGGGAAAACGACCACGGTATCCAAAAATGAAGCCATCGTGGTGCTGGTGTCCGATGAGACTTGCCGGATCGCCGCCAAGGTCGAGGGAACAAAAGAACACGGCATCGTTTCTGGGATGCGGGTACAAGAGGATGCCGTCGGAGGATTGCTTCAAATGAACTTCCTTTCAAAAAATGCCCCGATTCAACCTGGGCAGGAAGTTTTTACAGCAGGCGTGGCCCGCGGTTCCTTTCCTCCTGGGATATTAATTGGAAAAGTGAAAGAATTTATTCCGCGCACGCTCGACGGACAAGCGGTCATCGAACCATGCGTGAATCTCATGAACACCGAGGATGTTTTTGTTCTAGTGGGAAAAAAATGAAACCACTGATCGATTTGCTGGCCTTGTTTATCGGTGTGCTTCTGGCTTTTATTACTCAAAATTTTTTGCCGCCGATGGCCGACCTCCAAGGGGCGCATGTTTTGTTGGTGCCGATGGTCTTTTGCTATGCGGCGATGGTTCTGCCCTTTCCGGCCATGCTTGCGGCCGCATTTTTCACGGGCTTCTTAAGCGATCTGTTTTACCTTCACGTTGTGGCTGGAAAAGTTGAAATTCCTGTCGGATATTCTATCGTCTTCTTCGTGATATTCGGGTGTTTTGCAAATGGATTTCGTCCGGCGATGGAGAGTCGCAATTCATGGCCGTTCATTCTGCTCAGCACACTCGGAACATCGTTGTTTTTGCTCGTTCAGTTTCTTTTGATCACATTTATTCGGGGAGGCATTATTGTGGCGCCGGCGGTCGGTTGGCGCATTCTGGCACCAGGTTTGATTGCAGGTTTGATTGCGCCTTTGTTTTATTGGACTGTGTCGCACATGGATCGCTTACTTCCTGATGGCTCCCGCAAATTGAGATCCGTCAATCGATGAAGCATTCGCGCTCCGGACCTCGCATTTTCTTTTTGGCGCTTCTCATCATCGGTGGGATGACGGGCATCACGATTCGTCTTTGGAGTGTTCAAATCACGCATGGCGCGGAGTACTCGGCCCGCATCAATACGAATTCAAAAGTGACCGTTCGGCTTCCTGCTGTGCGCGGTGAGATTTTGGATAGAAATGGAATCAAGCTTGTTGAAAACCGGGCCAGCTTTGAGGTGGATTTTTATTTGCCCGACATGGTTCGCGCCTACCGTGAGTCGCGCGGGTCGATTCCAATTACCGCCTATCGTGGGCGGGTTCACAATATGCCTCGTGATCTCAAGGAGGCCGATGTGGTCAAAATCGTCTCGGAGACGGTGATTCCGCGCATGGAGGAATTGGGGGTGGCCAAGGATTATAATGCCAACGCGCTCCAGATGCACTACCGCACGAATCGCGAAGTCCCATATAATTATCGTCAGGATCTCAGCTTCGAGGAAATGGCGCTTTTTTCGGAGAGGAACCTAGGACTTCCCGGTGTCAATGTGAGTATCAAGCCGGTTCGGTGGTATGTTTACGGATCCATGGCTGCCCACATCCTAGGTTATGTGGGGGCGCCCTCCGACCTCGACAAGCTGCCTGATCTGAAAAGCTTCAATTTTTACGAACCCGATGTGGAGGGGAAGGCTCAGCTGGAATTGTCTTTGAACGAAATGCTGAAGGGAAAGCCGGGGGCCCGCATCCTCCAGCGCAATGTGAAGGGAGTCATCGACGGGGAAATCGAACGCCGTGAACCGATTCAGGGGAACAATGTTTTTCTGACTCTTGATGCCAAAATTCAATCCATCACTGAAAATGCGCTGAGGTATGTTGGACGCGGGGCGGCGGTCGTTCTCAATCCCAAAAATGGTGACATCCTTGCGATGGCATCAGTCCCATCCTACGACCCCAATATTTTTATCCCAACGATTGCTTCGAGCGAATGGAGTGTCATCAACAAGGATGAGACCAATCCGCTGGTGAACCGAGCCATCAGTGCTTATGCTCCTGGTTCGACCTACAAGATCCCGATTGCCTTAGCGGGATGCCGGGCTGGGATCGTGGACAAATGCTTCAGTTGCTATGGTGGCGTTCAATACGGCAACAAGTATATGAGGTGCTGGATCGCGGAGAAGCGCCGCACTCACGGCAAGCTCTCTCTAGCCGATGCCATCAAAGTTTCCTGCAACGCCTATTTCTATCAGTTTGGAAATGCCGCTGGCATTGAGCAGATCAATTTGGTGGGCAAAATGCTGGGCTTGGGACAAAAAACCGGCATTCCACTTTCGGGTGAGTCTCCTGGAGTTCTTCCCGGCCCGGAGTGGCTATCGAGGGCGAATCCCCGCGCAAGATGGTCCAACGGATTCACGGCCAATACAGCCATCGGGCAAGGCGATGTGTTGGCCTCGCCGCTTCAAATGGCCATTGTCACTGCCGCCATCGCCAACGGGGGCATCGTGTACTATCCCCGGCTCATTGATCGCATCGTGGCTCAGGATGGATCGGTTGTTTCCAAGGAATCGCCTCGTGTTCGCGCGAACCTCATCACCGATGCGGGCCTTACGGAGGCTCAGATCGCGGAGGTTCGCAAGGGAATGTGGAATGTGGTGAATGACGGCGGCGGCACTGCGGGACGGGCACGCAATGAAAATATGTGCACCGCAGGCAAGACCGGAACCGCGCAGTTCTGGCGTTCAGGCAAAAAAGACAACCACACTTGGTTCATTTCCTTCGCCCCCTATGACGACCCCGAGTATGTGGTTGTGACGTTTGTACAGGGAGCCAAGTCCGGTGGAGGAGTTTCCGCTCCCATTGCCGCTAAAATTCTCAAAGACATCTCTGCCTACAAAAATGGAGAGGATGTCACTCTGGCCGCGCTCGAGCCGGCCAAAGGTAATTTTCTCTTCACGGAAAGCATGGATTTTGGCCGTGAGACCCCCGCTTCAAATAAACTCTCCGAGGATGCCGAAGTCGCCGAAAACCCTTCTGCTGAAGCGCAGGAAAGCCGCCCCCCAGCCACACCCAGCGTGCGCGAGGACGCCGACGCTCGGGGTCGCGTGAACAATTCAGCCCAACCCAAGCCGGCTCCCACCAAGCCAGCCACAACCCCAACGCCCGCTCCCCGCAACAACCCCATCCAAAACATTTTCAATCTCATCAGTGGCAAAAAGGCCGCGGTCGATGGTGAAAACCAGAAACCAAAACCGGAAAAACCAAAGAATCGGTGAGCCCACCCAATCGTGTGAAATCATTCGCACAAACCCTTATAAAATTAATGTTAGAAACAGTGAAAAAAATCCTAGGTTTCGGAAAAAAATCCACCGGCATCAAGCTGATCGTGAGTAGCGAGAAGCTTGAAAAACGGGTCGCCCTCCTCGAGAACAATCGTCTTGAGGAATACACCATCGAACGCGAGACCGACCGCAACATCGTAGGCAGTATTTACAAAGGCAAAGTCCGCAATATCGAACCGGGCATCAAGGCGATGTTCGTTGATATCGGATTCGAGAAAAATGCGTTCCTGCAGTTCTGGGATGCGATCCCGGCGGCACTCGACAGTGGTATCGAAACCATCAATCGGGCTGGCGAAAACTCGAAGAAAAAAGCCCCTCGCATCACCCATAAAGATGTGCCGAATATCTACCCTGTCGGTTCGGATATCCTCGTGCAGGTGAAAAAGGGACCTATCAGCAACAAGGGCCCGCGTATCACGACCGATATCAGTCTTGCAGGTCGCTACCTCGTTTTGATGCCCTTTAATGACCAGTTCGGCATTTCGCGTAAAATTGAGGATCCCAAGGAGCGTGATCGTCTCCGTAAGATCCTCCGCAGCCTCGATGTGCCAGAGGGCATGGGCATCATCATGCGGACAGTCGGGGCGGGCCAGCGCGCTCGCTACTTTGTTCGCGATCTCAGCATCCTTGTGGATCAGTGGACTCAGGTTCAGAAAGGCCTCCAGGAAAAATCCTCTCCCGCCTGCTTGTTTGAGGAACCCGACCTCATCGAGCGTACTGTTCGTGATTTCCTCACGGATGAAGTCGATGCCATCATTGTGGACGATGCCAAGGCGGTCGAGCGCATGCAGCACATTGTCGGTCAGATTTCGCAGCGGGCGAAAAAATCCATCCAGCACTACACTGGCGCCCAGCCGATATTTGAGTGTTTCGGAGTGAAAGCCCAGATTGAGGCCGCATTCCACCGTCAGGTTTGGCTGCCGTGCGGCGGCTACATCGTTATCGACGAAACCGAGGCCATGATCGCCGTGGACGTGAATACGGGCCGCAACAAGGGATCCAAGGATATGGAAAAGACCATCCTTCAGACCAACATTGAAGCAGCTGAAGAGATCGCCCGCCAGGTGCGTCTGCGCAATATCGGTGGCCTCATTGTTGCCGACTTCATTGATATGAAGCACCGCAAGGATCAACAGGCGGTTTATCAGCACATCAAAGACCGTCTCAAGCGCGATAAGGCCCGCACCCATGTGCTGCCAATATCCCAACTCGGTCTCTTGGAAATGACGCGCCAACGCGCCAATGAGAGCCTTGCCAGCTCAATCTTCATCCCTTGCCCGCATTGCAGCGGCAAAGGAATGATCAAGAGTCCGATGACCATGAGTGTGGAGCTTCAGCGCGCTCTCCATGCCGTGATGAGGAAGCATCAGGAAGCTGTTCATGAAATTCGCGTCACCGTTCATCCTGACCTTCTCAATCGCTTGCGCACGGATGACGAGGAACATCTCGTGGAAATTGAACGTCGCTATGCTGGTCGCTTAGCCTTCCGCGCCGATCCGACCTACCATCAAGAAAAATTCGTGATATCTAACGCCATCACTGGCGAAGAGCTCAAGGCCTAACCTCGGGCCAAATGGGAAGACCGTTCTTCTTTTGCTTACCACTAGGCGGGCAAAAGGGAGACGGTCTTTCTCATTATACCAGCAATTTACTCAAGGCGAATCCGCCACGAATTTCAATGCCCCCCAATCCTCCTGCCGATGGAAGCTCACCGGCATATCGTGGGCAGACGAACTGGAGAGGGTCGGCGAGGGATTTCCTGAGTGGTAATCGTAACGGCTGAACGAAAACAGCCACTGTGATCCGGCTTCGGGTTGCCGCGTCTCCGCGACCATTGCGAATGGGATGGAAGCCAATCCAAGCCAGCGGTTGTCTTGTGCGAGGACTTTGGCGCGGCTTTCAATGACTTGGTCTCGGATGAGCCATTCCTTCGGAATGTCGCCCTTAGGTCGCTCATGAAAAGCCTTTGCCGATGGCACGCGCAGTTGAAATCTTTGGTTATCAGGGCCTATGTGGAATTCGTAATAAGCCTCCTGATCGATTGGACGCAGAAAAATCTCAAAAACATCGCCCATTTTAAAAGCAGGCGCATTGAACTCCCGAGAGGGATTAAAAATGTCAGCATCGTCGAGTTCTGCCAATACCAGCAGGGCGTTATCGGTCCATGCCGTGCGAACGCGCGTTGACAGAAATCCGGCTTCGGGCTGGGGGAGCCAATGCTGACCAAGGTAAACCGGGGGTGATTTTTGGAACGCCTCTGCAGCCGCAGCCCAATCATCGAGGTGGAAGGGAATCACTCTTGGGCAAACTGTGTTTTGACGATGAAGATCCATATGGGATGGTGGCAATCAGGAAAGCGGAAATCCTCACTTTTTGTCGGGTGCGACTTTTGTTTTAAGGGAAATGAGTGGCTTCTCAAGGAAGTGCCAACTCAGGATACCTGTTAGAAATGTGAGAACAAAGGTGGTCGTGATGAGGAGGACGTTTTCGGGGTTGCTCGGAAAATGGAGCTTTTCAAAGGTTGTCACAACCAAGGTGTGGATCAGGGGGTGAAACACATAAAGAGCATAGCTGATAACCCCGGTGTAAACCAAACCTGAAAATTGGAGTGCACCTCCCCAGAATCCGGTGAATCCGATGGCCGCACGCAAAATGAGCCATCCAAAAAAGAGCGCTTCTAGAGTCTCTGCTGAATGAATCCATGCCGTGTCGAACCCCCAGAGGCGGATCACCGCAGCTCCAATCAAGCAACACCATGCGACGAGTGCGACGCTGGTCCTGCAGGCGAGTTGGCTGATGGCTTCTTTTTTCTCACGATAAAAAAGGCCGATCAAAGCGCCCGCAGCGATGGAGTCCATTGAGGAAAGCGGAGAATACCAAACCACCATGGGAGCAACTCCCAGCGCGGTTGCTATCCAGCGGTGAAGCCAAGCGCCGACAAAGCAAAGAGCGAATATCGGAACGAACAATCGTCTCGGTATCCAAAGGATCAAAAGAGAGAGAACCAAAACCATTTGTTCGCTGGTGGCTAGAAACCAGTAATGCGAAAGGGCACCCGGCCACTGCTCGGTGAAGCCCATGTAGAAATTCACGGAGAAAGTGCAAATCCAAACCCAGACTTGCCGCGCGGGTTCGATTCCGAACAGGCAAAGAATGCCGAAAGCCAAAAAGTAAACGGGAAAAATCCGGATCGCTCTTTTTTTGTAGAAACTCGTTAGAATATTTGCAGGAGCACTTCCTCGATCCAATTGCTGGAGATGGTTTCCAATCAGCAGGAAGCCGGTCATCACGAAGAAAAGCCTCACACCCAAAGGGCCCAATGCAATCCAAGTTCCGGAACCGGGGACAAGATGATAAAATAGAACCATCAGGCAGGCGATCCCGCGCAGAGCATCGAGTTGGTAAAAATAGTTTTTAGCCTTGCTCATGGGGCCGAGAAAAATCCCGTCAGGCGGGGTTGTCGAGTCTTATTTCAGTTTCCCAAGTCCTTGGATGGAAGTCGCGGACTCAGGAATTCGGTGGATCGCAGGGGAGGGTGACAATGAAGGTTGATCCTTCGCCGAGGGTGCTCTTAACGGTGATATCCCCGCCAAGCATACGGCAGAAGTGATGGGTGATGGTGAGTCCGAGCGCGGTGCCCACGCCTTGACGGACGGGCGATTCATCCGCTTGCGTGAAGGCTTTGAAAAGGCTCCCGATCATATCGGGGGCGATGCCCCTGCCGGTGTCGGAAATGGTGAACTTGAGATATTTTGAGCCCGTGTTGTCAGCAATGTTGACGGCGAGCCTGATGGAACCCCTCTCGGTGAACTTGCACGCGTTGCCAATGAGATTCGAGAGGATGCGGCGGAGTTTTGTGGGATCGCTCTGGACTTCGCCGACGCCCGCTTGGATTTCGACTTCGAGGCGGTTCTTATTTTTTTCAACCAGGGGCTGAACGGAGGAAGTGACGTCGCGAATCATCTTGGGGAGATCGAATTTTTCGAGGTGGGCCTTCATATCTCCCGACTCGATTTCTGCTATGTCCAAAATGTCGTTGATAAGGTGGAGCAGATCCTTTCCCGCACCATGGATTTTCTGTAGATCAGAAAGGGAGGTGCTCGGAGTGGCTTCGCTCGACTCTTCGATAAGTATCTCGCTGTAACCGATAATGGCATTCAGGGGGGTGCGAAGTTCATGGCTCATCTTGGCAAGAAAGGCGCTTTTTGTTTTTTGCGCGGACTCAACGGCGAGGTTCGCCTCCTTCAGCGCTTGTGCGAGCGGGGCAAGTTCGACCTCGTGGGTCGAATTGATTTTGGGAGGCGTTTTCGACGGTCGTCTCGCGAACAATGCGGTGAGCAAAATGCCGAGTACAAGTCCGCCGAATCCCACTATGAGTGCTTGTGCCGTCATGGAGAGAAGATGCTTGGGTAGATTGTTTTTGGCAACTGACAGGTCGGATTATTATCCCGACATGGCAGACGACCGTGCATGGGAGCAAAACCCATCGCAGGGAGATTTCTGCGCATACGTTCGGAGCTATGGGTCACTAGCTTGAAGTGCTCTTGTAGACCGTGACGAAGTTATTCCCGTCCTTGCGCTCGTAGGTCATATCATCTGAAATTTTTCTGAGCAGGAGGATGCCAAGCCCTTCCGTGGGACGATCTTCGATGGGAAGATTCGTGTCCGGTTCTTGAACATCGAGAGGATTGAAAAAAACGCCATCATCGAGGTGCTGAATAACCAGTTGATTTTTTTCGACGGTGATTGCGACATGGATGAGGTGCTCCAGATTGTCGGGGTAGCCATGGTTGATCGCATGGGTAGCGAGTTCCTCAAGGGCAAGAATGGTCACATAGGAGGCGTCCGGAGGCAGATTGAATGGGGTCAACCAGCTCAATGCCGCATCCAGACCATTGGAGAGATCGGAGAGGTTGTTTTTGAATTCCAATTTCAGGTTGTTCGGCATAGTGAAAATCGAATTTGAATGAGGAAGAAGTCGTTATCCGATCGGCCTTTTGTAAATAGGAAGCGGGGGTGAGAATCGTGTTATTCTGCGGGGTGGTGTTATTCTTCTCTAGCTTGAAAGCTTCGAACTCGTCGAGTTTTAAGATTGGGCGGGTGTCGGGCTTGGGCTCAACTTGGTCGTATTTTATCGAGTTGGGTTTGCATTTTTTCGAGGAGACGGTCTAGGTCGATGGGCTTGGTATCATAGTCGTCGCAACCCGCTTCGAACGCTTTATCCAAGTCGCTGGAGAGGGAATGAGCACTGAGTCCGATCACGGGAATACGAGCCGTGGAGGGATCGCTTTTTAACGTGCGGGTTGCTGTCCACCCGTCCATAACGGGAAGGCTCATGTCCATAAGAATGAGGGAGGGGCTTTCACTGCGGGCCATTTCCACGCCTTGAGCCCCATCGAGGGCCAGGATGACTTCAAATCCACGGCGCTGGAGTCGCCGAGACAGCATATCGCGGTTCATCTCATTATCCTCGACTAGAAGAATCTTATGCATTCCTTTCTGGTTTTAGAAGTCTCGCAATTCAAAGACAAGGCGCAAACGGGATCCCGCGAGAGGCTCTTGATCGCCGGATTGAGCGATGGGCGTGCGTGGGGGAGGGAGCTTGCCAAGCTAGAAGGGATGTGTTTTTTTCTGAGCGATGTCCTATCCCTTATTGGCCCTGTCGGCCCCTGGTTTTCCGGAGCTGATTTTCATTTTCTTGCTCTGTCTTTTGCTCTTCGGAGCAAAAAAACTTCCGGAATTGGCCAAGGGGATTGGTAAAAGCTTAGGTGAATTTCAAAAAGCCAAGGCGGAATTCGAGCGCGAGATCGCCAAGGCGGCCCAGCCAGTGGAGGTCAAGAGCCAGCCCGATAAAGTCGCCCATTCCGTTTATTCCGTTGGAGCGGCTTCATCGCCTGAGTTGCCACCGGGTGAGACTTCCGAGCCTCAGTCGGAAATCTTTCCAGCGAAATCTTGATGCCAGCGCAACGCTTTAGTGCACCTGCATGAAGCTGCCGTTGGGAAGTTGGCGGAAGAGCGGCCTTCCCCCCGGATAAGAAGAAGTGTAGGTGCCGTCTTGTTGCTGCACATAGCTGGGGTTGACCGGAGCAAAGCCTCCGTCGGATGTGCGAATGTAGAGTTGCTGATTCCCAGATTGTTGCTGTTGATAGCTGGACTGCTGGCGCTGGTCACCCCCTCCGCCCGCTTTTGGGATAAAGGCATTGATCGCCTGTGATCCCACGCTGCCCGCACCTGCTGAGATTGCTCCAGCTGCGACAGGATTCACTCCGCGCATCATGGCGCCAGTGCCGGCACCGATGCCTGCGGCCGTGACAGCCTGAAGCGTGGCGGCACCCATCGGGGTCATGACTGAGCGAGGACGACCATCAGGGCCCATTTCCGTAGTGCATCCGGTGATTAACGCAACGGTCGAAAAAAGTGAGAGCAAGGATGTGGTTTTCATGTGTGAATTTATTATCAAACCATCGTGAGGAAAATCAACCGCTTTTCGCCTCAGTATATCACCTAGGAATGATCGAAAATCAACCGACCCGCCGATTGGCCCACGGGCCTTGAATGGCAACGGTGACCCCCGTTTTCTGAATATTCACAAAGAGCGTTTTGTAGTCGGGGGAGAAACACACCCCCGCGAGTTCGGAGGAATTATAGGAATTGCTGGCGATGTGGTAGCATTGACCTTGAGGCGTGATTCCGACGATTCGGCAGGAGCGTTTGTCGTAGGTGTCCTCGGCGATGATCACATCTCCATAGTTGGAAATCGTGAGATTATCGGCATAGGAGAGGATACTCGCATCCTTGCTTTCCACGAATAGCTCCAACGTGCCCCCGTCATCTCCCGCCTTTCCCGATGGACGATATCGAAAGATTTGACCTTCTTTGATGTGGCCGCCGTTGGTGCAGGCAAAATAAATCTCACCATTGCCATGCCACATTCCCTCGGCTCGCGCGAAAATTGCCGCGCCCTTGGTTTGAGCTTGGTGGCGCAGATCGTCTTTCGGGGACTCCACCTCATCGAGGTCGACCCAAGTAACATCATAGGAGCGTCCCTCCTCAAACGTGCTGCTTTCCCAGTTTCGTGTGTCACATTTCGAGATGCCTTTGATCGCCAGAGCCTGCAAGAGCCCTCCGTCCACAAGCCTACCTGGTGTGCGTGGAATGAAGCGGTAGATGCCCCCATCTGGCAGGTCCTCCGTTTGGTAAACATGGGAGTTCACGGGATCCACCGCGACGGCCTCATGGCGAAATCGCCCCATCGCTTTCAGTGGAATCGCCTTTTGCAGTTCCACCCTCTCGGTCGCTTGAACCTCAAAGTTGTAGCCATGATCTTGCGTCCAGGCACCACCGGCTAAAATGTTATCCGTTTCTTCACATGTGATCCAAGTGCCCCAGGGGGTTGATCCCCCAGCGCAATTTCGCTCTGTGCCACCCAAGCTCAAATACTCCGCTTCGATCTGCCCGGTGGCGGGATTGTAGATGTGAGTCGTGGTTCCTCCGAGCATGGGATTTTTGACTCCGGCATCATAGAGTTGGTCTTGGATCTGGGGAGTCAGCAGACGATGGTCTCTATCGAATGCCCCATCATCGTCTTTAGCTGAAATATCGATCTCATGATTCATCACCAAAATCACCCGACCATCTTTTCCTGGAAAAGCCGCCATTCCGTCTGGTCTAGTTGGCAATCGTAGCCCATCCGTCATGATCCGCCCCTTTTTCGCGATGACCCGGTAGGAAAAGCCCTCGGGTAGATCAAGGATCCGCGCAGGGTCAGGTTGTAGCGCACCATACCCGACGATCGTGGGAGCTAATGTCGTCCTCTCCGCCGCAAATAGAGAGTAGGAGCGCAACCCCGCAAACCCCAGAGCAGCTAAGCCGGCTTGCTTAATAAAAAACCTTCGATTCATCAGTTTGGGTTGGCTTGGGATTTCATTTTGACATTTATAATTGCTCATCGTCCTTCGAGAACCTTTTTTCTAACCCATTCTGAAAAAAAGGCGGACAGGATTTAATGGATTGGCAAGAATGAGGTGAGTGTGGGTAGAAGTTTAAAATTTTGAAGACGAGTGCGGGTGGTTTCGCCATGCTGGGAGTGTCTTTTGTGTTCCATGAGGAAATCAAAAAAACCTTTTAGATTCCTATCAAGGATCACTCATAAACTTCGCGGATCGTGCGTCGAATCCAGGGAATTTTCGATTTCTGTAGTTCTCCATGTCATTTTTGTCGCGATTTTTGGGACCATGATTCTCTTTCAAACTGGGGAAAAGGCGTCGAGTTTTGAAAGCGGTGCCGATGGGTTTCTCGGAAGCACGGGGGAGTCTGGGCCTCCGCAGCAAACCTCTACAGATTTACCGCCATTGGAGAATATTTCCGTGATGGGTGTGCCCGTGGATAACTTTAAGACTCTAACCACTACGGCAATCTCGCCGGTGAGTGTGAATATTGGTCAAATGTTTGCTTCCACTCCATCGCGACAGAGTGGAGGTAAGGCGGGAAGTTGGGGTAAGTCTTCTGCGGGAAAGGGGGCGTGGGGGGATGGTTTTGGAACCAAGAGCAAGGATGATCTTATGTTGGTGGGTACTTTTTTTGATTTGAAACAAACCCAAACGGGAAAACCGCTCCCAACGACGCATGCGGATTGGGTCAAGGTGATAGATGGTTTTGTGAGAAGTGGGATGAATCACGCTTATTGCGCCAAATATTTTAAGGCGGGGCCATTATACACCTCGCATTTTTGTATGCCGGTGCAGAGCGCGAATGAGGGGCCGAAAAACTTTGGTTTGGAGGGGAAGGTGAAGCCCACAAAGTGGTTTATTCACTATCGAGGCGGTTTTTCCCCACCGCGTACTGGGCTTTATCGGTTTTGGGGTCGCGGGGACGATGTGATCATGGTTTTTGTAAACAGGGCTCGAGTCCTGTTGGTGGGTGAGCAGTATGTGTTTCATTTTACCAATCCGCCAACGTGGAGGCTGGGGAAAGTTCCTTACCCTGGAGCGTGGGTGATGCTGAGCAAAGGAGTCACCTACCGTCTCGATGTGATTATGGGGGAATGTCCCGGCGGCTTGTTTGAGTCTCAGTTACTGATGGAAGAAAAATCTGCAAAGAAAATCGGCACAGATGATTTATATCGCCCACTCCCAGTTTTCAGCACCTTGCCCATAGACGGAAAGCCGCCGCGTAGCCCACACTACTATGTGGAGGATGAACCCTTAGTCATGAGCCCCCTCAATAACGTTCTAGGTCCCGGTGAGCAATGATCTCCGTCTAAGAGGCGGAAAAGTGGGGAGACTAAACTATACTGCACTCTCCCGCAGGGAGAGAGTAGGATTACTTGCTGCCGGGTTTGATGGCGGTCGAGCCGACGAGGTCGGGTGGGAGATTATCGGGAGCGAAGGTTTCCACATTCATTTTCACGAGGGAGACAAACGGACATCCGAAATCGGGT
>JBILZC010000098.1:0-8252 GCA_044377415.1 Terrimicrobiaceae bacterium
CGCCTTCAATCCCCACGCCTTCCTGACATTCGGTAGCGTTACGGAAAACTCCGCTTCGCTCCGTGTTCCGTAAGTCAGGAATGATTTGGTGATGTCGGCAATTTACAGACGAATTGTTGCACTACCCGACTCGCGCGCGATTCTGGCATGAAGTATATCGTTCTTACCACGCGCCACCATGAGGGATTCAGCCTCTACGATACCCGTGGCCTCTCCAAGCACGACGCCCTCCACACGCCTGCTGGCCGCGATCTTGTTGCGGAATTCGTCTCGGGATGCCGGGCGGAGGGTATCGTCCCCTTCTTTTACCATGCCACCCTCGACTGGAGTTGGCAAAGCGACACCTGCGACCAAACGAAGTTCGACGAATATCTGGACTATCTTCACGCCTCCGTGGAGATACTCTGCAAGCACTACGGCGAGATCGGGGGATTTTGGTTTGATGGGAACTGGTCTCGGAAGGCGGATTGGAAGGAAGATCGGCTCTACAAAATGATCCGCTCTCACCAACCCGATACCATGATCATCAACAACACCGGTATCGGTAGTGAGGGCCAACTGGGACACCCCGAGATTGATAGCGTCACCTTCGAGCAATCCCTCCCCCACCCCATGAATCGCGAGGGTTGGCCGAAATACATCTCCGGTGAAATGTGCCAAACGATGAACGCCCATTGGGGCATTGGAAGCTCCGACTTCGCATACAAATCGCCCAGCGACATCATCGAGAACCTCGCCCACTGCCGCCGTGCCGGCGCCAATTATCTCCTGAACGTCGGCCCCACCGCCACGGGGCGAATCCCAGATTACGAGACAGCAGCACTTCGCCGCGCCGGGGAATGGGTCGCGAGATACAGCGATCCGATTTACGAGGGGAAACCAACCACCCTTGCCTGCCAAGGCCGAGACTTCATTCTGGAAGCCAATGGGAAACTTTATTACTTCATTTTCGATCTCGCCATCAGCGGACACGGCAACGTCACAGTCAGCCTCGGCGGCACAGCCCCCCGCCCCATCAAGGGGCTCGATCGCCCGATCCGAAGCGCTCGCTGGATGGATAATCAAGAGGCACTAAAATTCACGCACAACCCGCAGGACGGGCTCACAGCCATCGATTTCACAGGCTATCCCTACGGCACAAACCTCGTCGTTCGTGTGGCCGAGATCGAACTCCACTAAAGCATCAATCGGCTGACTTAATAACTTCCCGCCATGGATATCAGCAACGCCAACTCCGCAATTTATTTCAACTCCTGTGGGAGTTGAGGCTGGAGGGCCTTCACATCCTGCACGCTGGCCTTGGCGCATACGAGAATCGCATCTGGCGTTTCCACCACAACCAGGTCACTCACTCCACAAAGCGCGATGAGTCGCCCGTTGGATATGGCGATATTTTCATGAGCATCGTGGCCCACGACGGATCCTCGGATGCAATTTCCATCTGCGTCTGGCACGATATGCGCTGGCAGTGCAGTCCAAGCTCCCACATCGTCCCAATCGAATTCAGCTAGGACGGTCAATACCTCGCGTGCATTTTCCATGATGGCGTAATCCACCGAAATCTTGGGGAGCGATGCAAATTTTTCAGCCAACAATACTGGAAGATCACTTGGAGATTTCAGACTCTCAACAAAATCCGCGAGCGCGGGCAATTGACGCCGGGCTTCCTCGACAAAGGTGGAGACGCGCCAAACAAAGATGCCCGAATTCCAAAAAAAGTTCCCCTTCTCCAAATAGGCCGTGGCTTTTTCGAGGTCGGGTTTTTCGACAAACCGAGCCAGGCTGCGAACGGCACTGCCATTCTTTCCGCGCGAACGCTCGCTCAAGGTCTCGAGATATCCATACCCCGTGGCTGGGAACTGAGGCGGAATACCAAGAGTGACAATGGCCCCGGATTCATTCGCGGCATCAACAGCATCACTAAGCTGGGCACGGAATTTTTCGACATTATGAATCATGGCGTCCGCCGGAAGAACAAGACAGGTCGCATCCGCATCTGTGGCTCGAGCGATCGCTGTGGCTAGGGCGCAAGCCGGGGCCGTGTCGCGCTTGGCTGGCTCGGCAATGATGTTCTCCCTTGGCAGGAAGGGCACAGCGGCCCAAGTGGCTTCAAGCTGGGCGGCATTCGTGAGAACAAAAGTGTTTGCGAGCGGAATCAGTCCCTCGAGGCGCCGAATCGTCGTTTCGAGAAGAGTCTGATCATCCAGGAGGCGCAAAAGGTGTTTGGGCGTGCTTTGACGGCTCATAGGCCAGAAGCGCTCGCCACTTCCACCAGCCATGACAAATGCAAATGTCTTCTCACGAATCATGACACCATCATGGGCGCATCGCGCAAGAAGGTCAAACGGGGAAGGCTGGACTTGCCTAAGGATTTTCAATACAAAGTCACCATGACCATTGATGGCGTTTCCCACGGTGTGTCGAATTTTTCCAGCCTTGGCAGGCGGGTGACCGCCGCGCGTGTGCAGGCCTGCCTCTTTGGTTTTTGGACAGCTTGGGTTTTTGCTTTTCTCTACATCCCGATCATCCTGCTGATGGTTTTTTCCTTTAACTCCTCCCGATTGAATATCCGCTGGGAGGGGTTCTCGACTCGCTGGTATGGAGAGCTTCTGAGCAACAAGGTGCTCATCGACGCATTCCAAAACAGCATCTTGGTTGCGGTCGCCACCACGATCCTCGCGACGTTGCTTGGAACTATCGGCGCTTGGATGCTCTACCGCTACAAGTTCCCCTACCAGAGAACGCTTGGTCTTTTGATTTTTATACCGATGGTGATGCCCGAGGTCCTCATGGGAGTAAGCCTGCTGGTGCTATTCGTCCAATTCCTGCATTTGCCACTAGGCTTCCTCACTCTCACCATTGCTCACACGACATTCTGTTTTCCGTTTGTGCTGGTCGGCGTTCAGGCCCGCCTGCAAGGTCTAGATCCATTTTTGGAGGAAGCCGCCATGGATCTCGGTGCCACGCCGCTACAAGCTTTCTGCAAAGTGATCGTTCCTTACCTCATGCCCGCGATCGTTTCCGGTGCCCTGATGTCGTTCACGCTCTCGCTGGACGAATACATCGTGAGTGTCTTTACCACAGGAGCACAATCGCAGACATTGCCATTGAAAGTTTATGGTATGGCCAAAGTGGGGCTGAATCCCCAATTGAACGCGCTCAGCTCCATCTTCATCCTTGTGACTTTCCTATTCGCTTTTGGCAGTTACTTTTTCAACAGAAACAAAAAACCATGAAAAAAACCACAACACTCGTCCTGTCCGCATTGGCCGCCCTTTTGGTCGGTTGCGGAAAAGCCCCAGAAGTCCCAAAACTCAGCGTTTTCTGCTGGTCGGAATACATCCCGCAATCGGTGATCGACCAGTTCAGCAAGGAAACTGGGATTCAAGTCTCGGTGGAGAACTATGCCTCAAATGAGGAAATGCTCGCGAAGCTCATGGCTGGCGGCGGGGAGTATGATATCATCCAACCGAGCGAATATGTGGTCGAGGCGCTCATCGCTCAAAAGCTCCTTCACCCCATCGATAAGACCAAAATCCCGAACCTATCGAATATCGCGCCTCAGTTCCTCAAAATGGGCTTCGATCCGGATAATAGTTTCAGTGTTCCTTTCATGGCTGGGACGGTCGGCATCGTGGTTAACACCGAATTGATCAAGGATGACATCAAGAGTTTTGCGGATGTTTTCAAACCGGAAAATGCAGGAAAGATCGTCGTCCTCGATGATGCCCGCGAGATCACCGCTTGGGCCCTCCTTTCGCAAGGACTCCCGATCAATGACATGAGCGATGCGAATCTGGAAAAAGTGAAACCCTTGCTCGCAAATTGGATCCCCCTCGTGAAGGTCTTCGATTCCGATAGCCCCAAAACAGCGCTTCTCAATGGCGATGTCTCGATCGGCATCGTTTGGGGCGGGGAAGGCGCCATCCTCCTTCAATCCGATCCGAAATTCCGCTGGATCATTCCCGCCGAAGGCACGCACCTCTTCATCGACAGCCTCGCCATCCCAAAAACCGCGAAAAACGTGAACAATGCCGAAGCCTTCATGAACTTCATCCTTCGCACGGATATCAGCAAACAAATCTCGGATGCCTTCCCTTACACGAATCCCAACCTCGCTGCGCGCAAAATCCTCACCGAGGAACAAATCAAAAATAAGGCCAGCTTCCCAAGCGATGAGGAAATTACCAAAATGCAGGTCTTTCGTGACATCGGCATCCAAGGTTCGAAGGTTGATGAATTGATCACCTCGCTTAAGGCGCAGTAACACCCTATCGAGCATGGCCACACACTCAAAGGGATCATTGCAATCCTACGACAGCGTGTGGTCCACGCTCGCTTTCCCAACCACGACCTGAACCGTGTCTTGGCTTGCAACTGTGTCGCCCGTTCGTGATGCGGGCGGATACCGTCGGCCTCCCGGCCCCCTAGCTTGGCTCGTCATATTGCCGTTGTTGGCTTGGCTTTTTTTATTCGTCATCGCCCCCACCGTGATGCTCGTCGTGGTGAGCTTCGCGGAACGCGATGCCCTAGGTCGGATCGTTTATGATTTCACGCTTCAGAACTACATTCGAGCCTTGGATTGGCTCTGGCTGAAGGTTTTTTTCACTTCCATCTGGTATGCCCTTCTCACCACGCTGATTTGTTTAGTCGTGGGTTACCCTGTGGCCTATTGCATCGGGCGTGCGCCGCTACGTTGGCGCGGACTTCTTTTGATGCTGGTGATGGTGCCCTTTTGGACGAGTTTTTTGATTCGCACCTACGCTTGGATCACGATCCTGAGCAAAGACGGGCTCTTGAATAGTCTCCTCGTTTCGGCAGGGATATTCTCTCACTCGGCGGAGTTTCTTTATACCCCCTTCGCGATTGTGCTTGGACTGCTTTACAACTTTCTTCCCTTCATGATCCTCCCCATCTACACGAGCGTTGAGAAATTGGACAATGCCCTGATCGAAGCCGCCTATGACCTTGGAGCAGGCCCCATCCGTGCCTTCTCGCAAGTCATCATCCCCCTCACCCGCCCCGGCATTGCCGCTGGAGCCATGCTCGTCTTCGTCCCCTCAATCGCGATGTTTGCCATCACGACGCTCATGGGAGGCGGCTCAAATCCCACGATCGGAGAAGTCATTTTTAAACAATTCACCTCCGGGCGCAACCAACCTTTCGGCGCAGCCCTCGGCTCCCTCCTTCTCCTCATCTTCGTCCTAGCGCTCTGGATCACCCGCAAATACCGCGAAGAAAACTAAACTCCTCTTCTCACTCAATACACAAAGCTCGAATCACGCACGTCTCTCTCGCCGAGCGCGGCGTTCAATCAACCTTCAACTTCCTTCTTTTCCAGCTCTTGACGGATTTCCGCCAGCGTCCGGCGATCGCTTTGCCATTCGCGAATCCGCCCCACCCGTTCAGCCATATCGGGTTCAAAAAGTTGATACCCCGCCTCCGTCGTATCCGCAGGCTCTAGCAAACCCTGTTTCATCCAGTGCCGCAATGTGGCGAGGGTCTCACCTGTTTTCTTCGCTAGATCCCCGATACGGAGGAGTTTCGACTCGATAACCTCTTTTGGTCCTTCACCGCCTAGAGCTTGGAAGTAAATCGCAAAAGATCGTTCCACACTTCTGGATATGATTTTCAAGTAGTCCTCCTTGCTCCCGCCGAGTTGGGCTTGCTCAAGGGATTTCAAATACGGCACCCTGTCGCGTGTGCGGATCAGAGCCGGTGGATAACCATTTTGGAGAAGGATCAGATTCATCAGCAACCGCGCGGTTCGGCCATTCCCATCGATGAAGGGATAGATCGTCACCAAGCGATAGTGGGCTTCTGCGGCGATTTCGACAGGGTGACTTCCTGCCATCGCATTCATATCCCGCAAAAAATCCGACATCAATACTGCCACCTTGGCCGGATTCGGTAATACAACCCTCGATCCCGAAATCCGCACCGGGATCGACCGATAGCGCCCGGAACTCGCATCATCGATGCCCCGAAGAATCATGGAGTGGAGATCCAGTAAAATATGCTCCGTGAGGGTTGATACCGGCGAACGGGCGATCTCGAGCACCTTGCGGAGGGCGGCTGCGTGGTTTGTCGCTTCCAGATGCTCCGCCAGCGTTTTTCCTCCTACTGTCAGCCCCTTCTCCACGACCACCGCCGTCTCAAGTCGAGTCAGTGTATTACCCTCCAAAGCATTGCTTGTATAGGTCAGTTCGATCAAAAACCACCTCTCCAAGTTGTGCAGAACCTCTGGAGAAAAGGGACGAGATTCATCAAATCGCCGCTTTTTTTGGATTAGGGAATCATATTTCATAATGAAACCATAAACCATCACCTTTTGGTTTCAATAGTTTTATTTCCCGTTTTCTGGATCCGACAGTCTGTATTGCTAAACCTGAAAAGAGTTTTTTAGACAGAATCGAGACCTTGGGAAAGGTCGAGATAGACCAACCGCAGGTTGGCCCGAAGGGCGAGCTGAGCGGGAGCGAACGAGTCAACCGGAGCGCAGCGGAGTCACGAGTCAATTCAGAGCGTTAGTCAGGAGTTACAAGATTAACAGGAGCGGTTTCCGAACGCGATGGACCAGTCTTTCTCGACCAAACTTACCTCCACAATAAATTTGCCATCAATGTTTTTCGACATATGAAAGAAAATGCACCCCCCCCCAGTTCACGCCGCAGCGTGAACAATCGAAGAAGCATCGCGAGATTCAAGGCCTGGAGGAGGAAATCATGTCAGTTGGTGACTCCTTTTATTACCAAATCCCGGTATCCCTCCAGAGTTTCAAAGTGCTTGTCTTTCGCCAATGTTTTCACTCCATGGCTAAATGCACATGAAGCAATCATTAAGTCGCTTGAGGGGAATGGGGTTCCCTTGGCCCGACAGATGCGGGCAAGGCGAAATGAATACTCCCAAACTTCCTCAGACATCGGCAAGCACCGCAAAACCGCGCTCAAATCCGTCAAGTCGTCTTGATCCTTTTTCGAGCCAGCCCCCATCCACAACTCCGCGATAACCACAGGACATAGAACCGCCGCCCCATCCAAAAGCAAACTACGGACTTTTTCCTTCATTTCTGCTTCCCCATCACGGCGGAGGTATTGAATCCAACTCGATGTATCTACCAGCGTCATTCCGGTTTCTCCTGAAGCCGCAGGGTTTCCAAATCCGCAGCTGTCATGAATGTTTCGGAATTTCCCAATCTCATGGCCATCTCGCGCATTCGCCCACGCCGCGAGAAATCATCCAAGGCAGCCAGCACAGCAGCGCGTTTCGTCTTCGCTCCAGCCAACCTCATTGCCTCACTCAGCAAACCGCTTGGAATATCCAAAGTCGTTTTCATATGGAAATTATTATGCGATTTTAAATACAAATCAACCTATTTTGACTTACTCTCCACTCGCTAAAGGCTACGCTGCTCCTCAAATTCCATGAGCACAGGCGCCCCAGTGACCTCCGTATCGAAGCGTCTCTGATACACAAATGAACATCTTTTTATAGTCCCATGCGTACAGGGTGCGCTTTCCTTTATATCGTACGCTTTCGGAAATAAATGGGCTGGAGCGTACTTGCGGGATAGCGTGCCTTGTAGACTTCAAGCATGTCTGACTTGCGCATCAGGATCCATGGTTGCGTGAAATCATATCCATTCTTGGTGAATACGATATCGGTGGTGATGAAAATGGCGGCATGGATGACCTTTTTTGCGCAACCAACGGCACGCTTGGAACCAAGTTACTTGGGAGGCTCTCGAGCACCTCAGTTTGGGCGTCAGGCTCGAGGGGCAGCAGCGCGTTGAGAAAGCTCTTGAGCAGGTGTGCGGATGCTGACCAAACACCTTCTTGAAGCTGTAGGGGGTCTTGGGATCCAAATAACGCACGTCGAGGATCATAAAACACTGGCTTTGGCGGGCGCACGCCATCGAGCGCGGCCTGAAAGAAAAAGCGAAAGCGGAAAGGCAACGTAGCCACAATAGCGGGCCTTCGCGCCGAGATTATGCTGGGACCGTTAATCGCTGGCGGTAGTATCTTGTAGCCGTTCCCATCGCCGCACGACCAACTCTTGGTAGCGTGCCTTCATTTCTTCCGAACAGAAGCCGGCGCTGATGAGGGGGAGTGCCGCGCTCAACCCCTTTTCGAATCGGCGTAGCGCGTTGGAGATCTGACGGTCGGTCAATCCCAATGCGTTCCCCAAGGCGAAGAAATCCCGCAGAGTGAAGCGCTTTTTCCTGCCCTGTATGGTCAGGGCGCTTTCCTCCT
>JBILZC010000099.1:0-8186 GCA_044377415.1 Terrimicrobiaceae bacterium
TTGCCCTAGGCGGAGGTAGTCCAGACCGACTTCGGATAAGAGTGCCAGCGGGCCGGTGATCTTTTTATGCGGATCGAGAGGCTTGAAAAAAGTGATCGCCTCGGCGGCGGTCATCTCAAGGACATCATGAATCGATTTGTCCTGAACTTTGATTTTCAGGACGGGGGCGCGGAAGCGTGAGCCGTCGCATTCCGGGCATCGGAGATAGAGGTCACTGAGAAATTGCATTTCGACTTTCTCAAATCCCAATCCACTACAACGGTCGCAGCGTCCTTTGCCTGCGTTAAAAGAAAATGTGGACGCGGTGAACTCCGCATCGACGGACTCCTTTGTGTCAGCAAAAAGTTCACGAATGTGATCGTAGACCCCGAGGTAAACGGCAGGGGTTGAGCGCGGGCTCCTCGCGAGCGGCGATTGATCCACCATGACGACCTCATCGATTTCCTCATCGCCCGTGATGGATTTCACAAATCCGGCGGCTTCATCCTCGCTAGGGTCTTCGCCTTGGAGATGTCGGTGGAGAACATCGCGGACAAGCGAGGTTTTTCCGGAACCGGATACGCCTGTGACGGCACAAAAAACGCCCAACGGGAATTTGACGTTGAGATTTTTGATGTTGTGGTGGGTGACCCCCCGAAGTTCGATGAAATTTTCAGCCTTGCGTCGGCGCTTGGGAATGCGAATCGATTTACGCCCTTCTAGGTAATCCGCGGTAAGGGAATCAGTGCTAGGGAAAGCTTCTGCTGGGCCAGAGTAAAGGAGTTCGCCGCCGAGGGCACCACGGCCAGGGCCGATATCCACAAGGTAATCGGCGCAACGAATGACGGCTTCTTCATGCTCGACAACAAGAAGGGTGTTCCCCTTGTCGCGCAGGCCTTCGAGGACTTCGATGAGTCGTCCGGTATCGCGCGGATGGAGACCCACACTGGGTTCATCCAATACAAAAAGGGTATTTACAAGAGAGGCCCCGAGGCAGGTCGTGAGGTTCACTCTTTGGATTTCTCCACCGGATAGCGAGCGGGTCGGGCGGTCAAGTGTGAGATAGCCTAGTCCAACCTTGCGAAGGTAGTTCACTCTCGCCAGCACTTGCGTGTGTACCAGCTTGGCGCTGTTGTCGGCGGGCGGAAGTTCTAATTTTTCAAGTAATGGGCCGAGTTGGGAAAGCGGGACGGCGGCAAGTTCGGGAATGGTCAATCCTGGAGGATCGATGCGGTAATTTAAAGTTTCTGGTTGGAATCGACCCCCTTTGCAGGTCGGGCAGGGTTGGTAGCTTCGGTAGCGACTCAGAAGCACGCGAATGTGCATTTTATAGGCTTTGCTCTCCAACCAGGCAAAATACCCTTTCACTCCATACCACTGTCCAGAATCCCAGGCATCCTTGGGATCGAGGCCCTCGTCGCCGTCGATGATCCATTGCTGGGCTGCCTTGGAAAGCTTTTCAAATGGCTTATTGATGTCCAAGCCACGCTTGCGAGCATGACGAAGCAAGTCGTCCTGGCATTCCGCAGATTGGCCAGATTGGAATGGGCGAATGACGCCGTCTAAAATGGATAGCGACTTGTCGGGCATGACTCTTTGCAGGTCGATGCCGATAATGCGGCCGAAGCCTTTGCAGGCCGGGCAGGCGCCTAGGGCGCTATTGAAACTAAATAATCCAGGGGAGGGATGCCGAATGCCCTCATCGCAATGGGCGCAGTGCCAACCTGAGGAAAACGGGTGCAATTTGCCGCTTTCGGGGTCGATGATATTGAGTTTGTCGGTGCCCAGTCGGAGTGCAAACTCGATGGCTTCGGAAAGTCTCGCGGAGTCTTTGGAAGAGATGTCCAAGCGATCTTGGATCACCTGCAGGAGCGATGGCAACCGCTTGACTGTGGGCGGTTCGTCCGTTCGGTGGATTTTTCCACTCAGATAGACGCGCAGATAGCCTTGCTGCTGAAGAAAATCAAAAAAATCGGCTGGTTTCGAATCCTCGGGCACATTCACCCCGAAGGTGATGAGAACCTGCTTGCCCTGAAATTGGGACAAGATCTCGCGGAGGATCGAGCCTGAGGTGCCTTGGGCGATTTCACGCTTACAGCTTGGGCAAAACCCTTTAGCCACACGAGGGAAAAGGAGTTTTAAATAGTCATTAATCTCCGTGATCGTCCCAACGGTCGACCGGGTCGTGCGGACATTATTTGCCTGCTCGATTGCAATGGCCGGGGGAATGCCTTCGATCGAGTCGGCTAGTGGCTTATCCATCCGCTCCAGGAACTGGCGGGTGTAGGGACTGAAAGTCTCTACATACCGCCGCTGTCCTTCGGCGTAAATGGTATCGAAGGCTAGGCTCGATTTTCCACTCCCACTTGGTCCGGTGACAACAATCAGCTCACCAAGCGGGAGGTCGAGGTCAATGCCTCGCAGGTTATTTTGCCTAGCTCCTCGAATACGGATGGATTGCATCCGTGAGTCGGCTAGTGGCTTCAGGCTGTCGCGGGGGCGTTGCCTTTTCCACGAAGTTCATCAGTGCGAAGAAGAACGCGCTGACGCATGATTTTGCCGGATTTGAATTTTACTGTTGCGCGGGCAGGGATGACCACGTCGTTTTCTGGCTTGTTTGGGTTGCGGCCCACGCGGGATTTCGTGAGGCGAACTTCAAAGACACCAAAGTTGCGGAGTTCCACATCGCGACCAGTAGCAAGAGCCTCGGTGATGCCGTCCAATGTTTGTTGGATGACTTCGAAGACTTCTTGTTGGGTGATGCCAGTGGATTTGCTGATCTGCATTACCAGATCCCGTTTAGTTAGGTTTGCCATAAATGTTAGGTAGTTAAGTGGGCGAAGACCATATCTGCCACATTTGTGAAATCACAATCTGTTTTTTTAAAAAATTTCAGCAGGCGAAAAAAAGCTCGACTTTTTCTAAAAACGCTTACGGGCCGACTGTTCCGTCAATGCTGACACTCGCGGAAGATCCCAACTTTGCGGTGACGGGAGACTCGAGGCGGATGAGTGTCCAGCTGTCTTGATCGAGCCTTGTCACAACGCCTGCTCGAGCGGTCTGGCTGTCGCCAACGATTTGGACAACCACCCGCTGACCCTCATGAATGTTGGCTGCGCGGGCGAATCTCGCCTTTACTACAGGGGCGTCGCCGTCCATTTGGAGTGTGGCCTCGAGGGTCAATGGATTGTTGCGCCAGTAGTTCCAAATGGTGCCAGAAAATGCCATGGCACAAATGAGAAGAAGTCCTAGAGCAAGGATGCGGCCATCGATTCGGCGTGGTGGTTTTTGGGAACTCATTCGTTTCTTTGTGCCGTTAGCGAGTGATCGCTGATTCAAAATCAGTGAGGCATTCGCGGATTCCGCGTGGATCGCGCAGGAGGGATGTGCCAACAAGTGCCGCATCAAACCTCTCCGCGACCGTCGCCAGATTCGCAGGGGAGATACCGCTCTCGGCGATGCGGATCGAGCCCTGTGGCAGGTGGTTCACCAGTTCGAAAGCGGACATTTCCAGGCTGAAGTCTTTCTCTGACGATCCTTCTAGACCGGCAAAACCCGTTTGGCTTTTGAATTTACGGCTGTTGATTCCGACCACTCGGACTTTAGGCGGAAGGGTGGAAATTTCATCCAGTGTATGAACTTCAAAGAGGCATTCCATTCCAAGTTCGCGGGCAAGAGAGTGGAAGGAGGCTAACTTTTCGGCATCAAGGACATTGGCCATGAGCAAGATGGCATCGGCTCCATGGGCGCGAGCTTCGTGGATCTGGTATTCATCCACAAAAAAATCCTTCCGCAAAACAGGGTGGGGGATACACGCGCGGATGGCCGCAAGATCGTGGATGCTCATTCCGAAGTGGCGTTGATTGGTGAGGATCGAGACGGCTTTGACAATCGGAGATGCGGAGTAGGCAGCGGCGGCCTCGTTCACATTCTCCTCCCGCATGGGACCGACGCTCGGGGAGCGTTTCTTGATCTCGGCGATGAGGCAAAATCCCGTGCTGAGAGCGGCGGCGAAATCCCGAGTCGGCGGGGCATCTGCGAGCATGGCTTGAATTTCGCGTAGGGGTTTAGCGGATTTGGCTGTGGCGACCTCCTCCCGCACGTCAGCCAGTATTGTGTCGAGTATCGTCTTCAAAGAAGGGGCTTCGGGTAGCTACCGAGGATCTTCAGTTCGCGGCAATTTTTGGCAAGGGCCTCGAGGAGTTCCGGGATTTGAAGGTCGCTTTTGTGACCGTCGGTTTGTACGAAAAAAAGAGTTTCATCCCCCGCGTGAGCTGCCCTGGTTGCAAAGTGAGTGAGGTTGATGTGCATTTCCTTGAAAGGCTCAAGGGCTGCCACGAGTGATCCCGGTTTATTTTCAATGCGGAGGAGGACCATGGTTTGGTCGTTGCCGGATGGGGTGTTTATTTGGGACCCGATAATGATGTAGCGTCCATCGGAAGATTGCTCGTTGGCGTTGGAGTCGGGGGAGATCTCGGCGCAGATCGATAGATTTGTGTGAGCCAATTCATCCAAAGTCGCATTCAGAAACCCATGGCCCGGATCTTCCAGTGGAACGACTCCGCAGTCAGCTCGACCGGTCACGACATCCTGAAAAACTTGGGAGATCGAGTCCGCGCAAAGGTAGCGAACGCTTGAGCCGAACTTCGCCAACGCTATGCGGTGGGAAGCGCTGCCAATAGGTCCAGGGCAGGCGATCGCAACATCTTTCTCCAAGGCGATGGAGGCCGACATGATCTCGCGGTAGATGGCATGAATCGCCTCGCGGGTCAGAGGTCCCTCGCTCCGTTCGACGAGGCTACGTAGGAGCTTCATTTCCCTCACGGGTGAGTAGATCGGGAGGGAGTGGAGGTTTTTAATGGCGCCGATTTCCTTGGCGAGCAAGGCACGCTCATTGAGGAGGCGAAGCAAGTCTGTGTCTATCGCATCGATCTTGTCTCGAAGTCCAGCAAGGTCGTTCATGATTGGGGAGTGATTTCCGAGATCTCAGCTGGCTCGGTGGTTTCTTCGAAAATGGGAGATTCCAGTGCGTCTGGCTCTTGGGGCACGTCGGAAGCGATTCTGGTGGATGCAGATTCCGAGAGAGCAGGATCAGCGTTGGGCACTTCTGCGGAGGACTTTTCCTCAGAGGCCGTTTCGGTTTCAGCCGCTTTTACGGATTCAGGAACTTCCGCTTTTGGTAAAGGGATTTTGCGGAGTTCGGCGGCATTGGGGAGATCATCGAGCGTTTTGAGTCCGAAGTGCTCCATGAAATGCTGGGTCGTTTCGTAAAGAAGGGGGCGACCGGGGATGTCGGATCGACCGGCGATGCGGATGAGTCCGCGATCCAGAATGGTCTGCATTACGCCATCCACTGCCACGCCGCGCACGGCTTCGAGATCGGCGCGGGTGATGGGTTGGCGATAGGCGATAATGGCGAGGGTTTCCATCGCTGGGGCACTGAGGCGGGCTTGGCGATTTTCAGGAAAGAGTTGGCGCAACCAAGGCGAGAAGTCGGCCTTGGTCACGAGTTGCCATCCGGCGGCACTTTCACGGACTTCAAACGAGCGTCCGGTGTCGGCATATTCTTTCTCCAGTTCTTGAATAGCCTCCTCCAGTTGGTCGCGCTTGACCTTGGCATAGCAGGCGATGGATGGGTTGTCCTTCGCTGCCTCGGCCGCGCCTTTGAAAATGGAGGAGAGTTCTTTTGGCGAAATGGGTTTTTGCGAAGCAAAAAGGAGGGACTCAACGATGCGGTGGAGTGGGAATGCGGGTTCGTCGCTCATAGTAAAGTGGGTTCTACGATGCCGATGCGATCGATCCAGATCTCTGCGCACATCGATTCTTGGCGGACTCGCAGTTGCTTGAGGCGGATTAATTCCAGCATAGCGAGGAAGGTGACTACGATTTCGGTGCGACAGGCAGCATCAGCAAAAAGTTCTTCGAAGCGGATAGGAACCCCGCTTGCGGTGAGAAGCAGGACGTGGTCGATCTTGTCGGAGACCGTGAAATTTTCTGCAAAAATCTCTCGAAGGTCTTCCGGCTTTTTTTCCAGCCGTTTGAGGATTTTTTGAAAGGCGTGGATGAGGTCAAAAATCCCAACCTCATCGACAAGGAGATTCTCGGATGGCGCCAGATCTGGGGTGACTGGCACGCGGGCGAAGAGTTTTTCCTGCATCGCTTCCTGATCTCTCATTAGCGATGCGGCTTCCTTGAATTTTTTGTATTCGATCAACTGGCGGATGAGTTCCCAGCGGGGATCATCCTCTTCCGCGTCCTCTTCGGCCATCTGCTGCTCTACGGGCAGCAGTGTGCGGCTTTTGATGTAGAGGAGGTTCGCCGCCATGACGATGAACTCCCCCGCGAGCTCGATATTTAAAACCTGAAAGGCACCAAGGTAGCTGAGGTATTGTTTGGTGATACGCTCGATTGAAATATCATATATATCCACCTCATCGCGTTTGATGAGGTAGAGCAGCAAGTCGAGCGGACCTTCAAAAACCTCAAGCTTGACCTTGTAGTCTTCCACTGGGCATTAGGGGCGCGCGAATCCGCGCTTGACCGCCTCGCGCTTCTGTTGAGTGCGGTGTTTGTCGCGATCCTTTTTGCGAGTTTTGAGCTTGCTGATTTGGCTGGAAAGTTTGTCGACCACTTTGTCGATGGCCACATAGAGATCGGCCTCGGCATCTTCCGCGTGGATATCAGGTCCAGCGAGGGCAAGGTGGACTTTCACGGAGTAGGGCTTTTTCCTGTCGTGATTGTGAAGCAAAACAATATGTGCGGCGATGATTTGCTCACCATGGCCTTCAAGGTGGCTGATTTTTTCGGCGACAAATTCGTAGATGGCACCAGTGAGGGTTAGGTTACGCGGTGTGATGTGTATCTGCATGGCTATACAATGGGGCCGGAAGCGGTTTCTTTCCAGCAAAAATCCATCATTCCGGCTTCGACGGTTCGACCATATCAAGGAGTTCGAGAATCTTTTTGTAGGCAATCTCAGTGTTGGCATGGGGTTGTGAAGGATCGATCATGTCATGTGGGATATTCAATTCGGCTGGGAATTCATCAATCGTGATGGTCGCTGTATGACTCTTTGCGAGTGACGCTGCGATTTCTTTAGTGAGAGGGTTGTTTGCGGCGGTATCCGAGGCGGAAATGAGAAAGTGGAGTGCCTCCATTCGGAGTGGTAAGTGAGCGAGGTTTTGGCGGACGTTCCGGGAGAGTTGGATCGTGCTCGCCATGCATCGGGTACCGAATCTCGGATACGCGTATTTTGGGCCCGCTAGGTTTTCTTTTTTTTCCGAGTCCCACCATTGATAAAAATTGGGCGTCCGGGAGAGGATGGCCGCGCCAGTATCGATCAAAGGCGCGGGTGTGCTGTCCAAACTGAAAAATGGCGCGATGAGTACGAACTCGCTCACGCCGTCACGATGCTGTGCCATCCATGCACCGGCGATAGCGCTGCCCGATATGCCGACCACGCTCACCCGTTCGCCAAGACCTGCCGCAATGTCTAACCCCACGGCGGCTTGATCGAGCAGATCTTGTCCGCTTTGATATCCTTGGATGGTATTGAGCCTATCTGCAAATCCGGCATAGCGGGCTCGGGGGATGATGACGTTAGCTCCTTGGGCATGGAGGATGCGGGCGAGTGGCAGGAATTGCTCCGGACAATTGGTCAGCCCGTGGAAAAGCACAAACGTGCGCGGAGTTTTTTTACCATGATCCAGTAGGCGACTAGCCCCCTCGGGGCTGAGTGGAAGCTTCGCTTCCTCACGGTGGAGGTTTTCAAAAAGAGTTTTCGCTTCATCAAATGTCTTGGCGGGATGCGGAACGGATTGAAAGTCCGGAATACGCATGAGCAGCACAGCGCCGATCACCAGAGGCAAGGCGATGGCCAGAGACAGTTTTTTTATCATCAGCGAAATTGGGATGGCCATGTCCGCGCCCACTTTGAACCTGCTAGAAATCCGACCCCCATCAGGATCATGAAAAGCGAGAGGAACTGCCCCCTTGTGAGCCCGATGGTGAGGGGAGCGTCAGGCTCCCGAAACATCTCGCCCACCATGCGGAGCAGGGCGTAGGCGATAAAAAACACACCAGTGAGAACACCATTTTGCAGGCGGAAACGGGTACGAAGAATCCACATCAATGCAAAAAGGAAAACGCCTTCGAGAAGACCCTCATAGATTTGCGAGGGGTGTCGGGGTGGCACGATTTCGCAGATG
>JBILZC010000100.1:0-8005 GCA_044377415.1 Terrimicrobiaceae bacterium
CAGGAGCGGGCTATCAGGCTTGATGGAACATCTCCGCAATCAGGTGGGCATAGCGGTCTGTAATGACGTGCCGCTTGAGCTTAAATGTATTTGTCATCTCGTCACCGACATCAAAGGTCTTCGCAACGAGGCGAAAACTGGTGATGCGCTCGAAGGTCTTGAATCCCGCGCTATGGTTGATGAGATTGCGAATGTCTTCTTCCACTAATTGCCGTGCCTTCATGGAGACCGTTATATCGGCGAGGGATTTGGCCTCAACGCCTGCGCCACGCAGATGATCAAGAGAAGGCACAATAAGCACCCCAAGGGATTTCTGATCCTGCCCGACCACCATGCACTGGTCGATGTAGGATGACTCCAACAAGCGGGCCTCTATGGGAAGAGGCTCGATATTTTCCCCATTCAAAAGCACGATCGTATCCTTGGATCGGCCGAGTATTTTCAAGCAATCATTGAAGGTCACCATGCCGATGTCCCCGGTATTCATCCACCCGTCACTTAGGACACGAGCGGTGGAATCGGGGTTTTTGTAGTATCCGCTCATGACTTGAGGGCCTTTCACATGGATCTCACCACGAAGCCCACGCCCACCGCCTCGGTGGGCGGTATCAGGGTAAAGAATGGCTCCAGTCTGGAGATCAACGATGCGGACTTGCGTGTGGGGGTAGAGCGCGCCGACGGTTCCAATCACCAAGTTGTCCCAAGTGCGAACGGCGAGGACGGGAGATGTCTCCGTCATTCCGTAACCTTCCAGAACAGGAATGCCGATGAAGTTGAAAAATTCGTCCACGTGGGGTTGCAAGGCACCACCGCCGGATATGGTTCCGCGAAATTCGCCCCCCACAATAGCGCGGAGTTTTTTAAGAACCAAGCGATCCAAAAGGAAAGCAGGCAGGACGGATAGAAACCAAGCCGAGCTGTGTTTGATGGCAAGGAACGCACTTTCGAACACACTACGACCATGGATATCCAGTTGCTGGCCGAGAAAGAAACGTTCTGCACGCTTCACATTGCGGGTGGTGCGGTAAGCGAGATGGAAAAGCGTTTGACGGATTGGCGGAGCGGCTTTCACGCTGCCGAGGATTTTCAGATAAAGGTTTTCCCAGAGTCGTGGAGCGGAGGCCATCACCGTCGGGCGCACAGATTTCAAATCTTCCCCGAGCGCACGCAAGTTTGTGTAGTGAGTTGAGACCCCTCGTGAAATGCAGAGCATCTCAAAAACGCGTTCGTAGCTGTGCCAGATGGGGAGAATCGAAAGCGCCCGATCTCCGGGACGGAGGGCGATAGGAAGATATTCGATTTGCGAACACATATTCGCATGAGTGAGAGGAACCCCTTTCGGAGTGCCTGTCGTGCCCGAAGTGTAAATAATCGTGAACAGATCGGAGGGTTTGACCGCTCTCATGCGATCTGATGCGGAATGGTCACCACTTGCACGAAGGCGCCCCCCCTGCATGAGAAGGTCATCGAGTAAATGAACTCCCTCTTCCACAGGATCACCATCCGCCACCATGAGAATGATGTGCCGCACATGGGGAAGTTGTGGCCGAAGAGCAAGAAGTCGTCGAAGCAGCACCCTACTATCAACGAAGACGAGCTTCGCATCAGAATGCATCAGAATATAAAGCAACTCGGGATCGGTGACATCGGAACCACGAGGCACATCAGCAGCCCCAGCCAAAAGAATCCCGTAGTCACTCAGAATCCATTCCCACCGATTATCAGCGATGAGGCCGACATGCTCTCGCGCCTCAAGCCCTAGGGTGATAAGGGCGGTCGCCAGATCCAACCCTCGCTCAAAAAGCCCTTCGAATGACACATGCCCAAGCGAGCCTCCTTTTTCTTTTCGAAAAAATGCCGGCATCCCGTCATAGCGACGTGCGGCGTTCGAGTAAACCTCGGTGAGCGTGGAACCAAATTGAGCGGATGCGGACATAGAGCAGATTGGCTGAATTTTATGTAGCCTTTTTCAAATCGTAAATGGTGCAGAAGAGGTTTTGGACAGAATTAACGAAATTCACGGAATGAGTTATACCAAAATCAGAAAGGATTTGAATTCTCTGTCCTGACCCATTGATTGGTGGCAGTAACAGAATACGTTATTTTGGCTCTTTTTGATAGAGGATGCTGCAAAGCTTAGGAAGCTGGCTGCATGAGAAGCTTGCGGATCCAGGACTCGTAACTGCCGCGCACATTAATGGCGCGAACAACTCCCGTCTGGTCGAGGAGAATGACTGTGGGCAGGGAGTTTATACCGCATTGGCGAGCGAAGGGCCCATCCCAACTCAACCCGTCACAAGACGTCGCCCACTGCGACATTCCCATCTCCTTTAAGCATTCCATGGGAAGAGTGGGGTCTTTATCGAGGCTCACGGTGATAATCGAAAAGCGATCGACCGGCAAATTCGCCAAGGCGAGCTGGAAGTTTTGCATCCAGAGAAGACTCGGGGCGGAATCCGATGCCCAGAAAATAAGGAAAACGATTCGACCCGCTTGCTTGGAGACCTCAATCGAGCGACCTTGAATGGTGTTGAGAAGAAAAGGGAGCGGCTTGCCAATAAGATCCAAGCGCTTGAGGTCGTCTGCAATTCGACGTTTCAGAGAATCGTCGGGAGACGAGGCCGAAGCCGCAACGAGCAACTCACGCTTAAGATCGGGGGTATTGTCACAGACAGTCGCCACTTCGACCAATAGCCTCGGAGTGCGGCGGTCATTGGGGTAGCGGGATTGAAAATTGCGGGCGGCGGTAACGATATCGCGACGGGACTCATTTTCGCGACTATCGAGACATTGCATGAACAGCGAGACTCGACGAAATCCCGCATCGGCCCGTTTATCGAGTGGAATGGATTTGTCTTTTTCTAGCGCCTGAAGCATTCGCATAGCGTCATCCACCAAAGTCTGTTTTTTTTCCATTTTGCCTGTGGCCGCAAGAATCCCGGCAAGTCGCAATCGCGCATCAAAGATCCTCGGATCAGACGGATGGCTTTTGATAAACTCCTCGATGAGAGCTTGGTGTTTTACAAAGTGACCTTTGCCAAGCTTTCTCGCTTCCGCAACGTTCGCCGGCTTGGCCGCTGGTCCAGCATCCATGGCCACAATCGCATTCCAATCTTCATCCGGAGAGGCAAGCAGCATGGATGCAAATGCAAATAAGAAGAAAAAAAGCACCTTCATTCGGGAAAGAATATTTGGGTATAGATAGCTCGGTGGTCGCTGGCTTGCGACCACTCCGCAGAGGAATCTATGCCACTGCGCTTCAGATTCACCTTGGGCCATAGGGAGTGGCTCACAAGGAGGTAATCGAGCCGCGAGTAAATATCGGCCTCCGCCCAATGATGTGTCCAAGCGAGCCCCCATCGATCCTTAAGGCGCAGGTCGCGCAACGCCATCGGGGACTTCAAAGGACCGAGGATTTCACGGACTGCAAATGCATTTTTCGAATCATTCAGATCTCCGAAGACAAGGAGATCCAAGTCCGGTGTCTCCTTCATAATCGCATCGAGATGGGCACGGACGGCGATCGATTCCCTCGCGCGGAATTTGGCTTCGTCATACTCGGGAACGCCACGCTGGGATTTGAGATGCAAACCAACCAATCGTAGCGACGCTACAGGGGTGACCTGAACTGTCACATCCAATATGCCACGGCACATTTCAAAAAAACGACCGTTGAGTTCAACTGGAACACGTGAACGCGACCGGCGGGAAGTGATCGGAAAGCGACTTAGCAGGGCGATATGTCGTGCCTCGTCAGCCCCCTGGAGCCATTCCGCATGAGGATAATCTAAACCAACTGCCGCGAGGCGGGTCTGAAAATCCGCTAAAGCTTTCTCGTCGCCTATTTCCACAACACCCAAAATATCGGGCGCGATATCATGCAACACATCGAGCACGGCCCTAATCTCGGACTCCGGCTTGGGTTGATCTGGAAGCGATTGCCCTCCGACCTTTCGCGTCATGGGGAGATAATTTTTGAGATTATAACAAGCTACGACAACGTCCTTCGCCGGCGCTAGGGCCAACGATGCAAAAAAGAAACCAAGGACCAGCGTCCTGGAGGGAATTTTCAAATCCGCTTAGGCGGGATTGTGCGGTTGCTTTTCGGGCTCCGCTTTGATCTCAACATTCGCAGCCGACTTTTTGATTTCCCGATCAAATTCGTCACGGGCTTTTTTAAACTCACCTAGGCTCTGACCGATTCCACGCGCCAGCTCAGGCAATTTTTTGGCCCCAAAAAGGAGCAAGCAGATAACAAGTATGAAAACAATTTCAGGCCAACCGGGCATCGCCATGGCAAGGAGTGGAGTAGTCATACGAAATTAGATAACTCACACCCCACGCATTAGCAAACATTTCCACAGGAACGTGCCATAGCCCCCCACATCAAAAGTCCCTTTAACCCCACTTCGCCAAAACGCGAACAGACTCCATTTTATCCAGCACGGCATCGATAGCGGCAGCAGGGTTAATTTGCTTGGCGTAATTCTGGGCGCGGACGGTGTAGGATGGATCATGCAAAATGCGCTCCAACTTCACCGCGATAGCGTTCGCCTTGATGGAACGCCGAGAAAGAATTTCCGCAACACCTAGGCGCTTCATTCGTTGAGCATTGTCGGGCTGATCAAAGGAGAAGGGGATTATCACTGAGGGGATTCCTGCTCGAAGCGCCTCGCCACACGTGCCGATGCCTCCGGCGTGAACGACTGCCGCGGAGCTCGGCAGAATCTCGTGAAGGCGAGCGTAGTCGACCGCGAGCACATTGGGATTCGATCTGCCGACCCGGCTCGCATCGCTGCCAGTGAGTAATATGGCTCGCCGCCGGAGTTGAATAGCCGCATCGCAAGCCTCCCGATAAAAATCTGGTTCAAAATGCGCCACGATAGATCCCAGTGTAAAAACCACTGGCGGTTCACCGGAAGACAGGAAGTCCGCCACCACTCGATCCGCAGAGACCGCAGGTTGTTCGAAATAAGGAAACCCCGTCTGCAGCGTATTCGGCGGCCAATCCGGTTGCCCGTTGGCAAAGAAGGCTGGGAACATGGCCAACGTGCCATAGGGAGAGTGTTTGCCGTCAAAGATCGGATTGGGTCCTGCTGGTAGCCCGAGTCTGCGTCGAAACGCAAAAAACTCTTTAGCCCACAGTCGCCCTTGAATTCGCCCAGCGATGTAAGCGAGTTGATGGACCCACCTCCCAAGGTGACGGAGCGGATGCAAAAAGGGGGCGGGCGCGAGCACACACGGGTCGCTTGCCGAAAGAAACGAGGTCGGCGCGAGCACGACGTTCATCCAAGGCACCCCCATCTCTTCGGCGACGATTGGCGCGGTATAGAGAAGTTCCCCTACGACGAGCAGATCGGCCCCTTTGGCTAGCAAACAGAGGTCAGCGTGTGTATTCGCGATTTCGGCAAAAGCAACCTCCCTTAGCAACCTTTCCGGACCACGCCTCATGTCGAAATAATAAGCTAACCGCGTGGGATCCGATGGAATCGCAGGCCGCAAAGGGTAAAACTCCACACCTGCCCGCCGAACATGATCCTCGTAGTTGGGGGATGCCGCTACGGCGACATCGTGCCCCCTCCCCTGTGCCGCTACAGCGATCGCGAGCAGAGGGTACAAATCCCCGAGCGAACCGAACGAAGCGAAGGCAATGCGCATCCCTCAACTCTAACTCAGCTATCCGCAATGACGAGAGTGGATCCGACACGGCAGATGTGCAAATTCCGATAGGAAGATAATCAAAAGCATTTAAAATGAGGCCCCACCAATCCCGTGTTTTTTATCGCCATGACTACCAATCTCGCCCACTTGCTCTCGCCTTTTGATCTTCATGGAATCCCCTTGCGCAACCGAGTGGTCATGGCGCCACTCACACGAGCACGAGCGGGGGTGACCCGTGTGCCGAATGATTTGATGCAGAAATATTACATCCAACGCGCCTCTGCCGGACTCATCATTTCCGAGGCCGTCACGATTTCCGAGCAGGGATTCGGTTGGATCGATTCGCCTGGGATTTACAACGACGCGCAAGTCGAAGGATGGAAAAAGATCACCACCGCTCTCCATGAGAAAGGGACACCCATTTTCATGCAACTCTGGCATTGCGGACGGGCGTCGCATAGCAGCTTCCACAATGGAAATGCGCCCGTGTCGGCATCCGCGATCAAACTCAACGGAGACACGATCCAATCCCCTGCAGGCAAGCAACCTTATGAAACTCCAAGAGCCCTCGAAACGCACGAGGTCGCCGCTGTCGTTCAGGATTACCGACGCGCTGCCGAACGCGCAAAGGCTGCGGGGTTTGATGGAGTCGAAATCCATGCTGCAAACGGCTACTTGATCGACCAGTTTCTCCAATCGAAAACCAACCATCGCACAGACGTTTATGGCGGTAGTCTCGAAAATCGGTTTCGCTTTCTGAAAGAAATCGTCGAGGCCATCATCACTGTATGGCCCGCCAACCGCGTGGGTGTGCGCCTCTCGCCAAATGGGGTTTTCAATGATATGGGATCGCCTGATTTCCGTGTAACCTTCACCGATGCCGCCAACAGACTAAATGCCTTCAACCTCGCCTACCTCCATGTGGTGGATGGCTTGGCGTTTGGTTTTCATGAATTGGGTGCCCCCATGCAACTCCCTGAGTTCCGCGCTGTCTTTTCTGGGGCTTTAATGGGCAACTGCGGCTACACAGCCGAAGCGGCGGAATTCGCCATCGCCTCGGGAAATGCGGATCTCATTGCATTTGGGAGACCCTTTTTGAGCAACCCCGACTTGGTGGAGCGGTACGCAAATGGTTGGGAGTTGAACCCACCGGCCGAAATGCAAGTCTGGTCATCCCCTAGCGCTGAGGGTTACACCGACTTTCCCTTCCACGCCAAAAGCTAGGCGGTAAACGGCGTCAGGGGTTCACGGAACGCGCTTCCGACTTTCGCAACACTATATCCGAGCCATTGATCTCGATGAGTCTCTCACGATACAGATTGCCGACAGCTTGCTTGAATGCCTTTTTGCTGGTTTGAAAAGCGGCACGGATTTCGTCCGGTGAACTACTTTCATTCACGGCCAACTTCCCATCTTGGGATCGGAGCGTAGACAAAATGCGGTCGGCGAGCGGCGCGATGCGCTGGTAACCCTCGGCATCAAGTCCCAAATCGAGCTTCCCGTCGGGACGAACATGACGAACATACCCTTTACATTTATCACCGATTTGAAGTGGTGATCCGAGTTCGCTTCGAAAGAGGAGTCCTACATGGGTATTATCAACGATCGCATTATAGCCCAAAGAAGTCTCCCCGGCGATGAGGAGTGAGACTTGCGTGCCTTCACTGTAAGTCGGAGGAGTCGCGCTGAGGTGATCCCGCCAACGCGTTGTCGCAATGATTCGCTGGGAAACCTCATCGATGTAAACAAAGACCACCACAATGTCCCCCCTGTGAACGCGGCGCTCCTGCTCACGCATAGGCAGGAGAAGGTCTTTGTTCAGACCCCAGTCAAGAAAAGCGCCGATCGTGGGGTGGATTTGCTTCACTTTTAATGCGGCGAAATCGCCCACGCAAGCAAGCGGATCGTGGGTGGTGGCTACAAGCCGATCCTCCGAATCACGATAAAGAAAAACCTGCAACTCATCATCCGGGCCAGCCCCCGGGGGAATCGAGTCGCCAGGCAGCAGAATTTCCCCGAGATCACCCCCGTCAAGATAGAGCCCTGGAGGGGCATCTTTTAAAACCGTGAGAATATTGATTTTTCCAAGAAGAGCCATGTGAGTTGTATTCAACCACGGAAAGATCGGCATGCCCATGAGGGAATTCCTCGCGACACCTCGGTCGAGAAGGGAGTAGCGCGCGGTGAATCGAGGTAGGGCATAGGCGGCTCCTTTTCCTCAGGTGTTGCGCTTGGTGTTGCGCTTGGTGTTGCGCTCGGTGTTGCGCTCGGTGTTGCGCTCGGTGTTGCGCTCGGTGTTGCGCTCGGTGTTGCGCTCGGTGTTGCGCTCGGTGTTGCGCTCGGT
>JBILZC010000167.1:0-2616 GCA_044377415.1 Terrimicrobiaceae bacterium
CGCGGAGGATTGTCATATCACGGTGGTCAGTCACCAGAGCGATGGACGCTCAGTGGTGCTTTTCCCCAACCGCTGGAGCCGGGACACTCTTCTTCTTGCGAACCAAACCATTGAAATTCCTGGATCTGCTTTCCCTTTTAAAATGAGGATCGGACCCCCTTTTGGCTCGGACGTCATTGAGGTTATAGCTTGTTCCCGGGAATCAGAAATCCATAAAAAATTCGCTCAAAATCTGCCGCCGCCCTCGGATGAAGAGCACCCATTCCAAGTCGTCACCCGTGGAATCATTGTCGAGGGCATCGATACCGTTATCGCAGACCAGAAGTCGCTTAGTCCGAATACCAGCCGATGGGGGCAGGATCACATTATCGTGAGCACATTCCCGTGATGCGGGCAGGGTTTCATCACCTTATACCATTGTCCCTTTGAAATTGGACTTTGTAGCGCAAAAGAAAGGGGGCATGGCAGTCTCGGCCGTGTGGAGACTGGCCTACTTGCTCGCACCCTGCCCAGCAGAACCATGGAACACCCCAACACACACAGGCGAGACGCGCTGTGCACCTCTCCTAAAATCCAAAAGCATGCTGCTTTTGGGATTACTCGTCAGGGAAATTCCTGGCGTTGATGCCGGGCGCGGTCATCACGAAGGCGCCGGCATCGCCCACCGCCGCGAGCAGGCCTTTTTCTTGGCGAAGCTTGCAGAGCCAGTCCCTTTGTGTTTCCGCAAGAGAGCGGGTGGGATTTCCTGTAGCGAGACACTTCTTATAGAAATCGCTCATGATATCTTTGGTGGTGGAGTCGTTCACCGGCCAGAGCGTCATGAGCAGGTTTTGCGCGCCGGCCATCATGAAGGCTCTTCTGAGTCCAAACACACCTTCTCCCGATCGCGCTTCTCCCACTCCCGTTTCACAGGCCGAGAGGCTCACAAGCCATGTCCCATCCAGATTGAGCCCAGCGACCTCTTCCGCCATGAGGATGCCATCATTATCAGGGTCCGGAGATATTCCGTCTCTCCAAGACTGGAAGGTGGATTGGGCGCCGGCTAGTGCGATGCCGCTGGCCCGCATGGGATTGATGGATCCATCCCGGTTAGTGACGGGCACCACGCTCTTGTCCGTGCTCTCCAAATGGATTGCCCGGGAGCTCTCTTGAAATGGGACTTGCGATTGGAGGTAGAATCCATGAGTGGCGAGGTGCAGGATGCCTACATGTTGGATGGAGCGGATTTGTTTTTCTGTGGCATTCTTACCGAGGAAGGTGTTCGTCGCCCAGCCTAGAGAGGCGGCCGTTTTATTCAGCGTTTCCGACTCGCTGGCCGTGCCGGGCAAGGGCGGCAGTTTCACTTTTCCGAATGCGGAAATTTCGTGCGAGCGCATTGTCACATGGTTGGAGAAAGTCTCCGCAGAGCTGAAGTCAAACGTGGGGTTGGCAAAAATGGCAATCGCTTTTCTTCCTGATTCGGATGCCCGCTGCGAGGAATCCCGTGCCGTCGCGACATAGTTCAGGAGGTATTTCTCGCAAACGAATTTCTTCTCGCTGTCCAACAACGCTGCAAAGGAAACGAAGTTCAGTTTGCCGTCCGGGCAGATGATCAGTCGCTGAATAGAGGAGGGGATTTTGTTGGCGATAGGCTTCCAGAGTTTCTCGCTGAGCTCGGAGAGGTTGGCCGAAAGAAGTTTCTCGTCCCTTTTCTGGAGTGCGGAGAGGATAGCATCAATGGTGCGATCAATGCCTGCACGATCGGGGATGCGGATAAAGACAGGGTTGCCATCCTCGGTGAGTACGCTGGCTCCGTACTGAAGCTTGGCATCTCCGGTCAGCTTGGGATCGCTGAATTCGAGGAAATCCACAAACATCGCACCCCCTGATAATGCGGGTAGAATCGAGTCCAATGTCAGGTCAGCGCTGGCTCGCACACGCCCAAACACATTTGTTCGGTTCGCCATTTTGCGTTGGATGGCGCTGATCTGTTCGCTGATCCCGGCGGACTCGTTGGTTTTGTCTTGAGTGAAGGACAGTCTGGAAATTTTGCTTTGAAGGGATCGCAGTTCTCTCAATGGTTGTGCGGCATCTTTGTCCTTAGCGAAGGTTTTCGCTAAGGCGCGGTCTTCGAGAAGGGAATCCATCACGATGCCTTTCCAGCGAAGGCTCAGTTGCGCCAATTGTTCTGGCCTCAAAAGGCATGCCAATACATCGACGGGGAGATTATTTTCCTGCCATTTGAGGCGCGCAGCCTCGTCGGACAGAAGTGCTGATTGCAGATTGCGCTCGAGTGCTGCTGCGGCTCGGGCTGCGTAACTGCGCGCGAGCGAAGTCTGATCGGTCATATAGAGCGCCGATGACAATTGGAGAAGCGCGTTAGCCGTGGAGGAGTGCTGTGGGCCCAATACGGCTTCGAAGATGGGGAGGGCCTTCTCATAAAGCTCTCGCGCTTTATCATACTCCCCGGTTGTTGCATAATTCTCCGCGAGAGCATCCATGCCTTTAGCTGCATCGAGGCTCTCCGGCCCCATTGCGTTTTCGTAGATTTTGAGCGCCTGGATCTGAAGCTCCCGCGCGTGAAGGTGGTCGCCTTCTTGATCAAACGTATCTGCGAGCGAGCCCAGCGTTTCAGCT
>JBILZC010000101.1:0-7972 GCA_044377415.1 Terrimicrobiaceae bacterium
ACCTGCGTGGCGCAGGCGTTGAGGCCAAGTCCCTGGCCGAGATCTCGCTTTCCGCGAAGGCACGGCAATTAGTGGAAGAGGATATTCGTAATCTCATCAACCATAGCTCGGGATTCAAGTCCTTCGAGCGCATCACCAGTTTTCGCCTCCTTGCGAAGACATTTGATGTCGGTGACGAGATGACAAATACGTTTAAGCTCAAGCGGCACGTCATCACAGACCGCTATGCCCACCTGATTGCGGAGATGTTTCATCAAGCCTGACCGCCCACTCCTGCGCCATTATTGGCGGGAGGGGCGGGGCTTTGATCAGGTAGACGGCTTCGCTCCTACTTGAGGTCGAAGCGGTCCAAGTTCATGACCTTGTTCCAGGCTGCTATGAAATCGTGAACGAACTTTGTCTGTGAGTCGGAGGTGCCATAGACTTCGGCGATAGCGCGAAGTTGCGAGTGGGATCCGAAGACGAGATCGATACGTGTGCCGTTCCATTTGAGATCGCCGGTCTTTCTGTCGCGACCTTCGAAGACTTCGGCGTCTTTTGTGACGGGTTTCCATTCCGTTCCCATATCGAGAAGGTTGACAAAAAAGTCGTTGGTGAGAACCCCGGGGCGCTTGGTGAAAACACCATGCTGGGACATTTCAAAGTTGGTATTTAACGCACGAAGACCGCCAATAAGAACCGTCATTTCTGGAGCGGTGAGCGTGAGAAGTTGGGCTCTGTCGAGAAGGAGTTCTTCTGCCGAGATGGAGAATCTGGTCTTCTGGTAGTTGCGGAAGCCGTCAGCAAGCGGCTCTAGAACTCCGAAAGATTCCACATCCGTATCGGCTTGGGAGGCGTCCATGCGTCCAGGTGTGAAGGGGACAGTGACATCATGACCAGCATTGATGGCGGCTAGCTCGACGCCAGCACACCCAGCGAGAACGATGAGATCGGCAAGGGAAACTTTTTTCCCGCCATTTTGAGCCGCGTGGAACTCCCCTTGGATACGTTCCAACACGGCGAGAACCTTGGATAGTTGGTCGGGCTCGTTGACTTCCCAATCTTTCTGCGGAGAGAGGCGAATGCGAGCCCCATTGGCGCCGCCACGCTTGTCGGAACCTCGGAACGTCGAAGCCGATGCCCAAGCCGTGCTCACGAGTTCGGAAACAGTGAGACCGGAGGCGAGAATCTGATTCTTAAGACTCGTCGCGTCCGCTTCATCAATGAGCGGGTGATCGACGGCCGGAATCGGGTCCTGCCAGACGAGTGTTTCGGTAGGAACATCCGAACCGAGGTAACGTGAGCGTGGCCCCATATCTCGATGAGTGAGCTTGAACCAAGCCCGTGCAAACGCATCGGCGAATTGGTCCGGGTTTTCTAGGAAGCGCCGGGAAACCTTTTCATAAGCTGGATCGAAGCGGAGCGAGAGGTCTGTGGTGAGCATTGTCGGCAACAACTTCTTCGAGGAATCGAAGGCATCGGGAATCGTTGCTTCCGCCCCCTTAGCCACCCATTGGTTGGCTCCCGCCGGACTTTTCGTCAGCTCCCATTCATGGGCGAATAGGTTTTCAAAATAGAAGTTGCTCCACTGGGTGGGAGTTTGTGTCCAAGTCACCTCAAGGCCGCTGGTGATTGCATCGGCCCCCTTGCCCGAGCGGAAGCTGTTCTTCCACCCGAATCCCTGCTCTTCGATTGGCGCTGCCTCGGGTTCGGGGCCCACGTTTTTGGCATCACCCGCACCATGGCATTTGCCGAAGGTATGGCCGCCCGCAATGAGGGCGACAGTCTCCTCGTCATTCATCGCCATGCGGGCGAAGGTCTCACGGATGTCCCGTGCTGCAGCAAGCGGGTCTGGATTGCCATTTGGGCCTTCTGGATTCACGTAAATCAGTCCCATCTGAACAGCGGCCAGAGGATTCGCAAGGTTGCGATCGCCACTGTATCGTTGGTCATCGAGCCACTTTCTTTCGGGGCCCCAATAGATGTCTTCTTCGGGCTCCCAGATATCCGCACGCCCGCCGGCAAATCCAAAGGTTTTGAACCCCATCGATTCCAAAGCGACATTTCCAACGAGAATCATCAAGTCGGCCCAAGAAATTTTGCGTCCATACTTTTGTTTGATCGGCCAGAGTAAGCGGCGCGCCTTATCGAGATTCCCGTTGTCCGGCCAACTATTCAGGGGAGCGAAGCGCTGACTGCCATTTCCGCCACCTCCGCGTCCATCGCCAGTGCGGTAGGTTCCGGCGCTATGCCAAGCCATGCGAATGAAAAAAGGGCCATAGTGGCCGAAGTCCGCAGGCCACCAATCCTGTGAATCGATCATCAGGTCGGTGATATCCTTCTTCAATCCCGCGTAGTCGAGACTATTGAACTCTGCCCTATAATCAAAACCCTCACCCATCGGGTCGGACTTCGAGGTGTGCTGATGCAGGACGCGAAGATTGAGTTGATTCGGCCACCACTCACGGTTGGTTGCGCCCTTGGTTGCTAATTGACCATGGTTGAAAGGACATTTGGATTCAGTGCTCATAAGGAAGTGATGGGAAAAAATGGACGATGATTTTACGAACGTCAGTCCGTTCGGGTTGTCATATTATTCATCAAAGCTAAAAAAATCCGTGCGGCGAAGCTAAAAAACGGAATAGGTCTTCACCCAATTGGTCAATGAGAGCAGGCATTTTTGAAGCGATCCCCGACGCTTCTCTCCACAGAGGCAAGGCTGTATGTCCGATAGCAACAGGAGGGCTGGGAGGCTGCGGACGGTTTCGCCTGAAAGCTTCGGCGGAATCGGAGACAGGAAAGCGATGTGTGGGCTATTTTTCGGCAAGCGTATCGGCGATTTTTTCCGCCAAAGTGAGGCTGATTCCTGGCAAGCTGGCGATTTGCTCGGCTGGCATTTGCTTGATGCGCTCGACCGATCCGAAATGCTGGAGAAGAGTTCGTTTGCGGGCGGCACTGATCCCAGGAACGTCATCCAGCAGGCTTTCTCTGACGCGTTTTTTGAGTAAAAGGCTGTGATATCCATTGGCGGTGCGGTGAGCCTCATCTCGGATACGCTGTAGTAATCTCAATGCACCGCTATCTTCGGGAAGACGCGTCGGTAAGGCGCGATCGGGTCGGTAAATCTCCTCGAATTCCTTGGCGAGGCCGATGATGGGTAGCTTAGCGAGGCCGAGACGCTCCATTTCCTGACAGGCGCAGGAGAGTTGTCCTCTCCCGCCATCCACGATTACGAGATTGGGTAGCAGGGTTCCATTTTTCGATTCCCCCGATTCGCGGAGCACACGCCCATAGCGGCGTCGGACGACTTCCGCCATGCTGGCAAAATCATTCTGCTGTTCGGTGCTTTTGATGCGGTAAGTTCGGTAGTTCGCACGATCCGGCACGCCGTCCCGAAATCTCACCATGGAGGCCACAATGTGAGTCGAGGAGATATTCGAAATGTCGAAGCACTCCATGACACGCGGAAGTTCCGGAAGGCTGAGGGCCTCTTGCAATGCAGCGATATCCGCCTCGGGATTGATCGTGGTGGGGAGTGATTTGCGGGTGAAGCGCACCATCGGTCGAGTGGTGGTCTTCATGTCTTCGAGGAGATTTCGCAACTGGGCCGCTTTTTCAAAATCCATCTTCTCGGCCGCCGACTTCATTTCCGCTTCAATCTGAGCGAGCATCTCACGGCTTTGACCATCCAGGAAATCGCAAGCGTCACTGACCCTTTGAACGTAGTCCTCGCGGGAGATTCGGCCAATGCAGGGGGCGGTGCAGTTTTTGATGATATGGTCGTGGCAGTGTTTGTAATCGGCTTCCCCTGGCTCAACTGGCCTACAAGAACGCAGGCCAAATCGCTTCTTAATCGCCTCTAGTGTGGATCGGACCGCTCCTGCGTGGGCAAATGGACCGAAGTAACGTGCGCCATCCTCCTTGCGTAGTCGCGTAAGCGCGAAGCGGGGCATGGCTTCGGCGAGATTCACCCGCACGAGAAGGAAGCGTTTGTCGTCGCGGAAGCTGATGTTGTATTTGGGTCGGAATTCCTTGATCAGGCGCCCTTCGAAAAGCACGGCCTCGGCATCGCTGCCTACGATGTGGTATTCCAAATTCCATACGCTTTCAATAAGGGCGCGGGTCTTCAGGTCCGCCGAATGCTTCCGTGAGGGCATAAAGTAGCTGCTCACGCGCTTGCGAAGATCTCGTGCCTTGCCGACGTAGATCACATGGTTCAAGCGATCCCTCATCACATACACGCCCGGCTTGTGCGGCATGTCGCGAAGCATCGCTTGAAAATCAGCTCGTGGTGCTTGGGATCCCATTACTTGAAAATCATGCCCCATTCATCCGGTCTGTGCAACAGGCCTGAGATAACGCAGAGCGAAAGACTCCGCTGAAAAAACATAATGCCCGTAGAGCGGAACTCTACGGGCATCAGTGCTATGAAAACCCCGACCATTTAGCCGGGAAATCTTTTCTACTTGGTCGTTTTCTTGATCGCGGGGCGAACGACAACGTAGGAACCTTTGGCTCCAGGAATCGCTCCGGCGACAACGATCACGCCCTCTTCACTGCGTACTTGAAGGACGCGGAGGTTTTGGACAGTGACTTGCTCATCACCCATGTGACCGGGCATGCCCATGTTTTTCCAAACACGACCTGGAGTGGAGCGGTTACCGATGGCTCCGTTTCGACGATGCATCGTTGAACCGTGTGTCATTGGCTGACCTGCAAAATTGTGGCGCTTGATCGTGCCTTGGAAACCTTTTCCTTTGGATTGACCGATGACGTCCACGAATTGACCGACTTCGAAGTTGGTGACGGGAAGTTCAGCGGTTTCAGGAGTTGCCGCATTGTCAGCGAGGCGGAATTCACGAATGAAGCGCTTGGCTGTGGATTCCGTTTTGGCGAAGTGGCCTGTCATGGCCTTGCCAACGCGCTGTGGCTTCTGGTCATCAAAACCGACTTGAACAGATGTGTATTTGTCCTTTTCGATTGATTTCGTTTGAAGAATGCGGTTGCCGCCGGCAGCGATGACGGTGGCTGATGAGATGCGACCCTTTTCATCATAGATGCGGGTCATGCCGAGTTTTTTTCCGAGTAGTCCTATGCTCATAACGGTCAGATTTTGATTGTGATGTCCACGCCAGCCGGAAGATTCAGTTTCCGGAGTTCATCGACGGTTTTGGAGGTGGGGTCCACAATGTCCAAAAGACGTTTGTGGGTACGAATTTCAAATTGTTCCATCGATTTCTTGTCAACGTGGGGCGAACGGTTGACTGTGAATTTTTCGATGCGGGTCGGAAGCGGGATTGGGCCGGTCACTTTCGAGCCGGTACGCTTCGCGGTTTCGACGATGTCCGATGCGGAGGCATCGAGAATGCGGTAATCGAATGCCTTGAGGCGGATTCGAATTTTTTGTCCAGTAGTTGCTGCCATATTATAAAGAGCGAATTGGTTGTTGTTTTGCTTACCCCACCAAACTAAAGCGGGAGGCGCACTGTAGGGATTCCCCTGATATTAGCAAGAGGAAATTGATATTTATTTTCTTTTTTTGAGTCAACGAGGGCAGGGCGGTGCCGCTTGTTTTATCAGTATAGGATCTTTGGTACGGAAATTGGGAGATGGACTCTTTTTCAAAGGGCAATCTTGCGATGAAGTAATGGGGTTGGTAGTGTGAGGGTAATGAACTATTGGTTCTCCGTTATTTCGTGTTTGGTGATTTGGATTGGATCCGGTTGCCGCCCTGCCCCCGTCACGTCGCCAGCGGAGGCACCTCAGACAGCAGCAGCGGAGACTCCTTCGGCGTCGCCTGCCCCCACGCCACTTCCTCTCAAGATTATTGATGTGGGTGTTTTTCTTCCACTCAAGGGCGAAGCACAGGCCAGTGGGGAGGCCGCATTAAACGGGTTGATCGTCGCTGCGGAGGAGATCAATGCCAAGGGAGGCATCGATGGCCAACTGATACGATTGATCGTTCGCGATACTAAATCGCAAGCTGATAGGGTAGGGGAGGCGGTGAAGAATTTACTCGAGGTCGACCATGTTGTGGCCGTCGTCGGCGGTGTTTCTGCTGGCAGTGACGAAGCCGCCCGCATGGCGAATAAGCTTAAGATTCCCATGCTCGCTTTAGGGTCCACGATGCCGGGCATTCCAGACAAAGAGCCTTGGGTCTTTCGCCTCTCGTCTGTGGATTTTTTCTCGGCTAAGGTGATGGCGAGGTTTTCGCCCACCATTGCCGCCACGCGTGCAATTGTTCTTTATGATATCTACAGCCCGTATGCGCGGAATCTTGGAGTTGCCTTTACCCAGCAATTCAAAAGCGGCCCAATGAACGTGGTGGCTGGCGAATCATACGACCTCACTTCGCGGGATTTTTCGAAGCCGTTGAACATGATCAAAAGAAAAAACCCAGATGTTATTTATTTGCCGGCTCCGGCGGATCAGGCAGCCGAAATTATCAAGCAAGCTCGCGCATTGGGTCTCAATATGCCGTTTCTTGGTACGGGTTCCTGGGACTCCCTGGAGTTTCTTTCTGCGGCGGGAGACGCCGCCAATCAATGCTACGTTCCGGCCCGCTACAATCCCGAGCCCACCACCGATTCCGGTCGCGCTTTTTCGGATGCCTACCAATTGAAGTATTCGACCGCGCCTCCAGCCATGGCCGCTCTAGGCTATGATGCGCTCAAGGTTTTGGCTGATGCCATTGCGGCGAGTGGCGGCATTGACCATGAAGGGGTGGGCGATGCCCTTCGTTCGATTGTCAACTTCTCAGGAGTCACCGGTCCCATCACATTCAATCCAGAATCCCTCATCTCGTATCCCATCTCGATATTAAAAGCCGAAGACGGAAAACTGATTTTTTGGGAGACGATCCCGCTCCAAGACTAACTTGCCGCAGGTTGGATGAGCTCGATTTCGTAACCGTCTGGAGCATCGATGAACGCAATCACCGATCCATTCGAACTGCGATGCGGGCCATCACTGAGTGGATAACCGAGCGCGGCGGAGTGTTCAGCGAATGCGTTGATATCCTCTACCTCAAAAGCGAGGTGTGTGAGATCCGGGCCGACCAGTACGGGACCGCTGGCATCGTATTTGCAGATTTCGATCAACTCCTCGCTGCCTGGGGTCTTGAAAAAAACCAACTTGGAACCCCGTCCGCTCTCGCTGCGTCGAACTTCTTCGAGGCCGAGGACATCTCGGTAAAAGGCGATAGTTTTATCGAGATCGCTCACGCGGTAGCGGGTGTGGAGTAGTTTTTTTACCATAAAAATTGGATTGGTGTGGAATAGCGAAGGCCCTTGGGTTTTCGAGAGTGTTAGGATGCACGCTCGCCAAAGGAGCAATCGATCATTAACCCGCTTCCCCTTGCTATCGCAAGCCGTGAAATAGTGGATTTTTCTTGCGGGGGCAAGAGCCGGCAGGTAAATTGTGAATACAGAAGCATATTCCGCAGTGATTTGCTTCTCCTACAAGGAAGGGTGGCTGAGTCCGGTTTAAGGCACTCGACTCGAAATCGAACGTAGGGTAACCTACCGCGGGTTCGAATCCCGCCCCTTCCGCCATAAATCCGCGGAGCGGATTCAAAAAGCAAAACGGCGGGATGATGAACGCAGTTCGAGCGCCGCGGAGCGGCACAGACGAAGCAAAGCGAAGCCCCGGAGGGGTGAAGGCTGAAAGCCGAAATCAATCCCGCCCCTTCCGCCATAAATCCGCGGAGCGGATTCAAAAAGCAAAACGGCGGGATGATGAACCAAGCGAGCGGGGGCTCGTGCGGTAGATCAACTGGAAGTTGAGCGCGTAGGGCCGAGGCCCCAGGGGTGGGGCGAGTCAACATTTCCGCAGTTCGAGCGCCGCGGAGCGGCACAGACGAAGCGTAGCGAAGCCCCGGAGGGGTGAAGGCTGAAAGCCGAAATCAATCCCGCCCCTTCCGCCATAAATCCGCGGAGCGGATTCAAAAAGCAAAACGGCGGGATGATGAACCAAGCGAGCGGGGGCTCGTGCG
>JBILZC010000102.1:0-7956 GCA_044377415.1 Terrimicrobiaceae bacterium
CCCAAACATTGAACGAGGCCACCCACTAAAAAGCCATATGCGACTCACTGCCCTTCTCAAATCATCAGGAATCCCGCAAGGGCTAGCCGACCCCGAAATCACTTCGCTTTGCTATGACTCGCGCCAAGCCGAAAAGGGGTGTCTTTTCTTTGCCCTTCCCGGAAATAACCATGATGGAGCCGCATTTGCCGCGCAGGCGGCTGAAAAGGGCGCCGCCGCCATCGTTGCCGAAAAATCCCTGCCTCAGAACGATTGCCCATTGGTGATTGTATCGAATGCCAGGCAAGCCATGGCGGATATCGCCTCGGCGTTCTACTCTCATCCCTCGCTCAGCCTCAAAACGGTTGGCATTACAGGTACGAACGGCAAAACGACCACCGCTTTTCTTGTCAAGCATCTACTGGATGCAGCTTTCATGCGATGCGGTCTGGTCGGAACAGTGAAATACATGGTTGGCGACAATGAGGTAACGGCCCCTCATACCACTCCCGAATCCATCGACCTCCAATCCCTCATGGAATCCATGATCGATAGTGGTAGTCGGGCCGTGGCCATAGAGGTATCCAGCCACGCTCTCGTTCAAGAACGAGTTCGCGCCATTGAATTTGATGCCGCCGTTTTCACAAACCTCACTCAGGACCACCTCGATTATCATGGATCGATGGATGCCTACTACGAAGCAAAGGCCCTTCTTTTTGAATCCCTAGCTCACCAAAAAAACAAAAAGGCACGGGCCATCATCAATGCAGACGACCGCTTCGGCCAGAAGCTCGTTGACCAGTTTTCGAAGAAAATCAAAATACTCACGATCGGACGAGGCGTTCATGCCGACTACCGCGCCACCTCGATTCGATACGATCTCAATGGCACAACCTTCGCGCTCGAAGCGCGCGGAAAAAGCTATTTGGTCCGCTTACCACTCATCGGGCTTTTCAATGTTTACAATGCCATGGGGGCTATTGCCGCAGCCAATGCCTGCGGCGTAGATTTGCGAAACTCCATCGCGGCGCTCGCCTCGGCGCCCCAAGTTCCGGGCCGCTTGGAGCGCGTTCCAGCCAAGAGACATTTTCAGGTATTTGTCGATTACGCCCACACCGAAGATGCCCTCAGGAATGTCCTGCGCACATTGCAAGAACTCAAACCCTCGCGATTGATCACCGTTTTCGGCTGTGGTGGAGACAGGGATCGCGCCAAACGTCCACTCATGGCCGCCGCCGCAGAAGAACTTTCAGACTGGGTCATCATGACTTCAGATAATCCCCGTAGCGAAAACCCAGATTCCATCTTGAAGGAAATGAAGACCGGACTGCGGGGAAAAAGCCACGAAATCATTCCCGACCGCGCCTCTGCCATTCACCACGCCATTCAACTCGCGGAAGCCGGCGACATCGTTCTCATCGCCGGCAAAGGCCACGAAAAATATCAGGAATTTAGTGACCGCAAAGTCGCTTTCGATGATGTCGCGATCGCCACGCGCGCGATCAGTGAAAAAAAAGGGGGGGACACAAGAAATGGATAGAATTTCCCTTTCTCAAATCGCCAAAATGGCAGGAGCCCAAATTCTCCAAGGATCACCGGAGATGCTCGTGTCCTCGGTCAGCAAGGACTCGCGAACGATCCAAACCGGCGATCTCTATGTTGCTCTTCGGGGTGAAAATTTTGATGGCAACGCCTACGCATCTGATGCCCTAGCGCGTGGAGCAGCGGCTGTTTTACTGGACTCGGTGGAGACGGCTCAATCGATTTCTTCACCGCATGCGGTTCTGCTTGTCGAAAACGGCCTCGCTGCCCTCACAAAGCTGGCTGCCGCATGGCGCTCGAAACTGAAGCTCAAAGTCGTTGGAATCACTGGAAGCAGCGGAAAAACCAGCACAAAGGATTTCACTGCGGCAGTCCTAGGAAGCCGACTCAAAGTCGTAAAAACCGCAGGCAATCTGAACAACCACATCGGAGTCCCTCTATCCATCTTGGCTGCCTCCAGTGAAGATGAGGTCGCTGTATGGGAGGTGGGAATGAACCATCCCGGTGAAATCGCACCACTGGCTGCGCTAATTAAACCGGATTGCGTCATCATTACGAATATCGGAGTTGCGCACATCGAGCACATGAAAACCCGCGATGCGATCGCACTCGAAAAGGGAATGCTCGCAGAAAGCGTCAATCCAAGTGGGGCCGTGATCCTTGTTAGCGAGGATGACAAAACGGAATCCATAGCTCAACGGAGTCCCGCCAAAGTCATTCGAGTGGGCTTCACCAAAGGCGATCTTGTCGCGGAGTCGCTCGAGAGCGACGAAAAAGGGACCGCTTTTACAATCATTCATCAAGGAAAGAAATACGAAGCCTCCATTCCTGTTCATGGAGCCCACATGGTCCAGAACGCCCTCCTCGCCATTGCTGCGGGTTTGGAATTAGGCATCCCCCTCTCGTCAGCGATCAAGGCGCTCTCACGGGCCAAACTGACAGACGGAAGATTGGAGCAGAAAACCCGGCGCGGCGTCCTTTACCTCGACGACACTTACAACGCAAACCCCGATTCCATGGAGGCCGCGCTTCATACACTCCGGCAAATCAATGGCCAAGGTCGCCGCATCGCTGTTCTCGGAAAAATGGGGGAACTGGGTGACTATGCCGCCGAAGGATATCAAAGAACCGGAACCGCCGCTGGAAAATTCGCGGACATTCTCATTACGGTCGGTAAGGAAGCCTCCGCCATCGCCACATCGGCGAGGAAAGCAGGCCTTGGCCGAATCCATGAAGTCGAGGAGACCTCCGCTGCGGCCCGTATGCTCGAGCAACTGGCAAGACCCGGCGACATCGTACTCGTCAAAGGCAGTCGCTCGGCTCGAATGGAAACCCTCTTTCAACATATCCCAAACTGATGCTTTACTACCTATCTGAGATTTCCACATGGTCGGCAGGCAGAGGGATCGACAACGATATCCTCAAAGCCCTGAATGTGTTTTCTTATATCACATTTCGCGCGATCTGCGCGGGAGTAACCGCCTTTGTGTTGAGCTTGGCCTTCGGTAATCTCGTCATTCGCAAATTGATTTCATTGAAGTTCGGTCAACCCATTCGCACCGCAGCCGAAGTTCATAAACTACATGAACTTCACGGAGCGAAAAAAGGCACTCCGACCATGGGTGGCGTTCTACTGATCGGTACCGTCGTAGTGTCCACGCTTCTCTGGGCGAAGCCGGAAAATCCCTTTGTATGGCTCGTTCTCTTCTGCACGGTTTTCATGGGAGGTATCGGCTTATATGATGACTGGCTGAAGGTGAGCAAAAAAAGCTCCGACGGCATCAGCAGTCGAATGAAGTTTGGTCTTCAATGTCTTCTGGCCGGGATATTCACCGCATTTCTTTTGTTGAACCCCAAAGTTTCCGCGATCGCACAACAACTCTACTTCCCTTTTATCAAAGATCCCCTAATGGCGAGCATGGGGTGGTTTAGCTTTATCTTCTTTCTACTGGTCATCGTAGGAACATCGAATGCCGTCAATCTCACTGACGGGCTAGACGGATTGGCTACGGGCTGCACCGCGACTGTTGCCGCAACCTATGCCGTGCTCGTCTATGTAGCAGGCAACATCAAAGCGGCCTCTTATCTCCAGATTCCCTATGTGGCTTACTCGGGAGAGTTGGCAGTTCTCTGCGTCGCACTTCTAGGTGCCTGCCTTGGTTTTCTATGGTGGAACGCCCATCCAGCCCGCGTGTTCATGGGTGACACTGGGTCACTCGCCATCGGGGGTATGCTCGGATCGGTAGCCATTTGCTGCAAACAGGAATTCCTACTCGTTATCGTCGGCGGGATATTTGTCATTGAGGCGATGTCGGTCATTCTTCAAGTCGCCAGCTTTAAACTCACCGGTCGGCGGATTTTCAAAATGTCGCCCATCCATCACCACTTTGAATTGAGCGGATGGAAGGAAAACACTGTGATCGTCCGTTTCTGGATTCTCTCGGTTCTCTTTGCCCTTCTTGGTCTAGCCACACTGAAATTGCGTTAATACAAAATGATACACAGTGGAAAAAAAGCGGTAGTGCTCGGTCTCGGCCATAGTGGCGAGGCAGCAGCTACGCTTTTGATCGAAGAGGGCGCCCAAGTCACCATTAGTGAATCAGTCGACTCGCCAGCCATACGGGCCAAAGGTGAGGAACTCCAAAAGCGGGGCGCAAATGTTCTCATCGGCTCGGAAGCCGATATCGACCCATCAAACTACGATGTCGCCATTTTGAGCCCAGGCATCGATCCCTCCGTCCCCCTAGTCCAAAATGTCATCGCCAAAGGAATCCCTATCATTGGAGAACTGGAGTTGGCCTTTCAGGAATGCACTTGCCCGGTCGTCGCCATTACAGGAACAAACGGAAAAACAACCACCACCGAACTCTGCACTCATATTCTCCTGCAATGTGGAATCCGGACCATGGCGAGTGGAAACATCGGTCTCCCCTTCGCAAAAGCCGTCAGAGAAAGCCAGAACCTTGATGTGATGGTTCTCGAGGTCAGTTCGTTCCAACTCGAAACAGTAAAGACATTCCATCCCAAAGTTGCAGCTTGGCTTAACTTGAGCCCCAATCATCTCGATCGCTACACGAGTGTGCAGGAATACCGTGATGCAAAACTCCGGATTCTCGAAAACCTCACCGCCGAGGATACCTTGGTCATCAATGCCCAGTCTGAACCCCTATCCACAGCAGCCAAAATAATCACCTTCAGCGCCGTGAAGGAGGAAGCGGATTTCACTTTAAAGAACACAACGATCCATTTCCGCGGCATCCCAGTCATTGATCAAGATTCCACAAACTTGCACGGAATTCACAACGCCGAAAACATCATGGCGGCACTGGGCATCGGCATGGCCCTCCATATCGATCTCGCAAGCATGGCGGCAGCCATCGCCAGCTACACTCCACCCGTGCACCGATGTGAATTTGTCCGCGAGCTTGACGGGGTGAAGTGGATCAATGATTCCAAGGCCACCAATCTCGACGCCATGCAAATGGCAATCCGATCGCAAACCCGTCCGCTCATCCTGATTGCAGGGGGAAAAGACAAAGGCTTTGAGTTCGACGAAAACAGCGACCTCGTTCAGGATAAATCTCGTGCCGCGATTCTGATTGGGGAAATGAGGCACCGCATAGCCGCTTCCTGGAAGCAAACCCAATGCCATGCTGTGGATACACTCGAGGAAGCCGTTTCGCTTGCCTCAGAATTGGCTCAACCCGGAGATGCGGTTCTCTTTTCTCCAGGGACTTCCTCCTTCGATATGTTCCGCAACTACGGGGAACGCGGAAATATTTTCAAATCACTCGTTCAAAAACTAAAACCAAAAAACAAACACTAAAACACCATGCAAATCTGGAAATCCCAACCTGCACCCAAACGCACGCCTGGTCGTGTTGTTCAACGCAAAAAACTCCATGCTCGCGCCGCCTCGAAAGCCAATGAAATCGAAGACTACGAAGGCGAGAGCGAACCCGGAATGAAGCTTTCTCAAGCCTTTTTTGTCGTCCTCGTTCTCCACGTCATTGCCGTAGGCGGCATTTATGGCTTCAGCCAATTCAAAGAGCACTCAAAAGCGAAAAGCGCAGTCAAAGCAGAAGCTATCGCTGCTGCCCAAAAAGTCGAAGCGGATACCCTTGCCGCGAAAAATCTTCCGGTCGTTGCTGAAAAGCCAGCGACGATCCCGAAGACCTATACCGTAGTCGCCGGGGACACCTTGAAGCGAATTGCATCAAAATCGAACACGAGCATTGCGAACATCGAAAAACTCAACGAACTCGCCCCCGGAGCGGTTCTTCATGTGGGTCAGGTATTGACCGTGGGAAGCATGCTCAAGTCGGCTGAGACAGAGAAAAAACCAACTCCTGCAAATGCGGCTGGACCCTCGATCGTCGCCAAGGCCCCACCAGTCAAAGTCACCGAAACCGCTTCAGCCAAGCCCCAAGCCAAAACAGAGGCAGCTCCCGAAAAGGAAAGCCCATCGAAAGCCAGCTACGTTGTCGCAAAGGGTGACACACCGATTTCGATAGCGAAAAAACTCAAGGTCTCCCAAGAGACGCTCATGAAGGCCAATAACATTGATGATCCCCGCAAGCTCAAGATCGGGCAAACAATCAAAATCCCATAACTAGCGTCTTCCCACTGAGAAATGCAAAGAAACGCGATATACCTCCTGTTATTATCGGTGGCGGGGCTCATTGCTCTCGGATTGGTCATGCTTTTCAGCACCAGTGCCTTCGCTCGTGACAGCCATGGAGACATATACTTTTTTGTAAAGCGGCAATGCATGTGGCTGTGCATCGGATCTGCATTCGCTATCGCTGCCGCGTGCTTTGATTATCATCTTTGGCAGAAATTCTGGTGGGTATTTTTTGGTTTGGCGGCCTTACTTCTTCTTCTCTGCTTCGTCCCTCCGATCGGCATGCGGATCAATGGATCTTCTCGCTGGATCAGGATCGGAATGACATTCCAGCCCAGCGAACTTGCCAAGGTGGCATCGCTCTTCTTTCTGGCGTGGTGGTATTCACGGACCGACATCTCTTTTAAAAACTTCAAAACCGGACTCCTTTATCCCATGGGGATTCTGGGATCACTCATGCTTCTCATTCTTATGGAAGTCGACATGGGCAATACCGCACTCATCGGCGGCACAGCCGTCGCCGTGATGTTCGTTGGCGGAGCCGCGTTGCGCTGGATGGCAACACTCATTGGCGCAGGACTGGCTGGCATTGCTTTTCTGGCATTTAATATATCGGAGCGCCACGGACGCCTTCTGGCATTTATGGAGCCTGAAAAATACGCCCTCGGCGAGGGACTTCAACAATGGCAAGCCCTCATCGCCTTTGGTTCAGGCGGATTCGATGGCTTGGGCCTCGGAGAAGGTCGTCAAAAAATGCTCTATCTTCCCTACGCGCACACCGACTTTATTTTTCCCATGGTGGGAGAAGAACTGGGGCTTAAGTTCACGACCCTGACTGTTGCCGCCTACCTTTGCATTTGCCTGTGTGGAGCACTCGTGGCGATCAATGCCAAGGACCGCTTCGGCATGCTTCTGGGATTCGGCTCGGTTGTAATGATCACGCTACAGGCGGCGGTCAACATTGGTGTCACCACTTCCCTATTGCCAAATAAAGGAATGCCCCTCCCGTTCATTAGCTATGGAGGCTCGAATCTTTGTGTCTGCATGATTCTCATCGGTCTGATTGTGAATATCCATCTTCAGGGTAAACCATTCGAATCTCTCTCGGCCCCCACACTGCTGAGGCCCCACATTGAACCCCGAGCATGAACCATCAAACCCCATTTAGAGCGGTCATCGCATGCGGCGGCACTGGCGGGCATTTATTCCCTGGCTTGGCGGTAGCCGAGACTTTGCATGAACGTGGGCACGAGGTTTTACTTTTTGTTTCGGAAAAGGAAATCGACACAACAGCGCTTCGTGACCATCCGGAGTTTCGGGCAGAAAAATTACCTTCAGTAGGAATGCCCAGCAACATTCTCTCTCCTGCATTTGTCGGTTTCATCCGTCGCTTCTGGGAAAGTTACAGCCAGTGCAAAAAGATTTACCGCAAGTTCCGTCCGTCCGTGGTTCTGGGCATGGGAGGATTCACTTCGACCGCACCGATCCTAGCGGCGCGAATGAAGGGCCTGCCTTGCTTTGTTCATGAGTCGAATGCCATCCCCGGTCGCGCAAATCGTCTTGCCGCCAAATTTGCCACCTCGGTGCTAATAGGGTTTGAAGAAAGTCGCCAGCGGTTTCCATCGGCAAATTGCATCAACACAGGCACGCCAGTCCGCAGAAACCTCGGAACTCCGCTCGAAAGAGCAGAGGCAATGAAGGTATTTGGCCTCGATCCCTCAAGACAAACACTTTTAGTCACAGGCGGGAGTCAGGGTGCAAGCGGCATCAACCAACTCCTATTCAAAAGCGCCCCGCTTCTCGCGGGCTCT
>JBILZC010000034.1:0-22472 GCA_044377415.1 Terrimicrobiaceae bacterium
ATACACCTACGACGGCAAGACGGTCACCAACTACTCCACGAAGACAACCGCCAACTACATTGCCAACTACCGCGCCGTCATGACCTCCTCCTCGCAGATCGCCGGAGGGCGCCGGATAGAATTGACTGACTCGGATTCCAACTACTCCACCGAGGGGTATCCCGCCGCGCCTGATCCTTATCCGATGATCGCCAGAATGCGCAATAAAGCCGCTGGGCAGATTTTCCATAGCCTGCATCCGAGTGTCCTGAAAATCCGTCGCATCATTGGTGGTACCAAAAGCCAATCCGCCAAGGAGGCTGTCCGCTTGGCAAATGCTGCCCTCTGGCGCGAGGCCACTGCCGCTGCGGAGCGAGGTGTGCAGGAAATGCCAACCGACCCCGAGGCCCGCTACATCCTTGCGATCGTGTATCAGGGAACAGGGCGGTATGCCGATGCGGAAAGTGTGCTCAAGCAACTCATCGGGATGTCCCCGAAGGGAAAATATGCTGCCGCTCTGAGGGAAAACCAGACCGTTTGGGCCAATGCGGCACGATTCCAAAACCAGATGTGATGCTAAGAATCCTTGCAGCGCTTTTATTTGTAGGGTTGTGCGGGCATCTCAGTGCGCGCGAACCTGCTCTAGCCGTGATCGCGGAAGATCTCAGTGGGGAGGTGGGTGAAGGTGGTCTCGAAATGGTCGAATCGCTCGCTGAAGCAGGAGTCATGGAGGCCGCTGGAGTTTCGCTAGTGAGTCGTCGTCACCTTGAAAAGATCCTTTCTGAACAGGGCCTCGCCTATAGCAATGTGGTCAATGATCGCGCCCGTCTTGGTCGACTCGCTGGGGCGGACATTTTGCTCATCGTGAGTATCGCTAAAAATCGTATCACGCAGAGTCGCGAGAGCGTCTCGGCCTACGGCATGACGGAAAATATCGTCCGTAGCCACAGCGATGCGGCGATCACTGTCAAAGCTCTCGAGGTCGAGAGTGGACGCATTGTCGTGCAAAGACAGTTTGTGAAAAGACTCGATAATCGCCGGGCCTTGGACGCTTGTGCGTCCGAAATGAAGTCTTCGCTCACAAAAATTCCTTTCGGCAATGTGGCAAAGTCCGAAGCGGTACCCCGCCACAAAGTGCTTATCAAGCCAACCTCCGGCGGCACTGAAATTCAAGGCTTGGACCTTTTCATTGATGGGAACTTTGTTGGTAACACGCCGATCACGACAGATGTCGAGGAAGGCGTGCGTGAGGTCTCGATCCGCCAAGGGGGAAATTCCCTATGGAGCAATCGCGTTCAGGTGCTCAAAGAAGTCTGGCTGACTCCCGAGTTGGGCAGTCGATAAAGTTGTCGCTCCCGCTTGACGATGGGCCTCAATTCGACTCTCGAAATTCAGTCGTGGATCTTGAGTTGGGGGCCCAAGGTTAAGGTCATCGCTCCCGCCAGTCTTGCGGAATCCATAGCAGCAAGTGCCCGCGAAGTGGCTAAGAAATATTGCTGATTTGCATGAGAGTCGAAGTTTAGTCTTCTTCGCGGTATTTTTGGGCGATCCAGAGCGCTAGGCACGGAAAAGGCCGAAAATCAAAGATGACATTCAAGAAAGAAGCTTCTCGGAGGCCGCACGCGGCACCATGCGGGTGGATACCGCTCGTGACCCGCTCGAACGAGGCGAACCGGTCATCGAACCCTGCCTCGACGATCCCTTCCCGATAACGATCAAGAACCGGTGTTCGCGGAAAAAGACATTCAAAGCCCGATTTGGAATCTCATACCATTGTCTCTTTGAAATTAGACTTTGCAGCGCAAAATAAAGGGGGCATGGCCGTCTCGGCCGTGTGGACACTGGTCTACTTGCTCGCCCCCTGCCCCTCGTAACCAAGGAGCACGCCAACGCACACAGGCGGGACGGACTGTGCCCCTCTCCTTAAAATCCAAATGCAAGCTGCTTTGGTATCAGACATCGAAATCACCGCTTTCAGCTTCAAACTCCAGGCCAAAGTTCTGGATGGTCGAAAGCGATTTCCTATCAGTCAGTCACAAAATACGTGTCCTCATGGCTGTATGGCGGCGCGCAGCAACAAAGTAGGCGGAGGCGTTCTGTCGCGGTGATTTGGTGCCAGGCGCTAGGTGGGATCAGGATGGCGTCGCCTGGGCTGACTGGGCGAATGACGCCATCGATTTCCATGGTTCCAGCGCCTTCGAGGATGAAATAGAATTCCTCGCTGAGCTTGTGGTAGTGTCGCTCGGTGTGTTGGCCTACGGGGATGGTGGCTTCGGCGAGGGATTGGTTTTGGACTGGTGCATTAGTTCGATCCAGGATGCTACGGATCGTGCTGCCATCTTTGGTGGTAAATGGCGTTTGTTGGGAAAGCTGGTTGATCGTCATGGCTGCGACTGTCATCGTTGAACGCTATCTCCGGAAAGGCAAGTCCACTCATTACCGCCTTGAAAGAGATTGGGTGGGTATCCTGCCAATGAATTTCAAGTTGAATGCTTGGCAGCTCAAAAGACGTGAGATCGCTGCCGAACAATCGCTACTTAACCAATGTAAGCGGCGTCCGTGGTTGCGTTCGGTGAACGAATCATTGGTGCGCGTGGTGCTACCGGAGTCGGAGGCATATTGACCTCGTCCAAGCATCGCTTTTTATCTCTTAACCGATAGTCCGTTTTCGGGGTTCACCTAACGCGATTTCCGGGGTGGTTTTGTGACCGATCCGTGCCAAATGTTGACTTTATGCTTACCAATATTAGGATCGTATTTTGAACTCATATGCTGACCTCTTTTACAAAAGTTGCCACTTTACTAATAGCTGCCCATTTAATTTTTTCACAAATCAGCGCGATTGCTTTTTCTGCTAAAGAATGGGCCTCACTATTGGATGAAGCAAAAAAAGGGGATGTAGAAGCACAATGGACTTTAGGGTGTATTTACGCTGATGGCTTGCACAGACCGAAAAATGATGCCGAGGCGGTAAAATGGACTCGCAAGGCTGCAGCGCAAGGGCATACCGATGCTCAAATTTCTTTAGCGACGATCTACGAACTTGGCATAGGTGTGCCTAAAAATGCAGTCGAAGCGTATGCAATTTTCAACATTGTAGGGAATAAAGACGCTCTTGAAAGCAGGGATCGGATTGCTAAAAAAATGACCCCCGAGCAGATCGCTGGCGCCAAAAAACGCACGAAGGAGTTGGAGAAGGAATTTAAGAAGTAGTTAAAAAAAAGGGGAGGGCGATCTCCTTGCTCGCGGTATTTAGACAGCATCACCTTATGTGTCGCATCTTGAACTTTCCCGAAAATTAAACACCAGCAAGTCGAACATCCAGCGCCTGGCATCGCTGGGAATGCCTGCCGACTCCGAAGCGGCAGCGTGCACTTGGATCGAAGCACGATCCCGTGAAAATCCGCAAGCGCGGGCAGCGCACACATTGGCGGAGTAAAAGAAAGAAAAAATCCGGCTTGAATGCGCGCTGCTATCGCTCCGACTCCAGCGTGAGCATTACAACACCAAGCTTTTACCAACAGCAGAATGCCTAGCAGCGATCCGCGCATTCTGCCGCCTAGCATTTATTTCGCTCACGCAACAGATCGACGCATAAGCGGAGCGAGTCTCCGCCTGCACAACACCGAACGCAGTCCACACGCAACTTTCCGAACTCATCACCGAGAGTTGGATCGCATCGGCGATAGGCATGACACTCCAAGTTAAAAACGACCGCATCACGCGCATGGCTCATGAGATGATCCAAAGTGAATTTGTGAAGATCACGCCGGCAATGATTCAATCGTGGGAGGTTTGATGGCGCAGCTATATCGTCACGACTGGCCATGTTGGTGAATGACGCGGCCGGCTCACTTGCTGGACTGGACGAAAAAGAACTTCACCGGCAACTGGCCGGAAGGGTGAATACAGTCCTGAAAGCATTCCACGAAGACCTAGAGAAGGTGTAAAAAAGACATTCTCGAACATTGGGAAAACTGAATGACTCGCAGGCCATTTGTTAGCAGTTTTAGCCGTATTTGTTAGCAGTCCAGCTTCAATCGGAATCCCGAGGAGTCTTTGTTGGAACGGCTCAAAAAGGAGAATGAGGCGAGGGTCGGAATCGAACCGACGAATACAGCTTTTGCAGAGCCGTGCCTTACCACTTGGCTACCCCGCCATGGAGTAGTTTTTTTATACAATCTAACGATGGGGATGACAACTGAAAGTTGAGGGTCGCTGAAATTTGCGTCTGTGTGATGCGGGGGATTGCGAAATGAGCGGGATTCGGAGAGACTTCGCGCCGATGAAAAAAATTGTCGTTGCTTACTCGGGAGGTTTGGACACCTCGGTGATTCTAAATTGGCTTAAGGAAATCTACGGAGCCGAGATCATCGCTTTCTGCGCAGACGTAGGCCAGGCCGAGGAACTCGACGGTCTCGAAGAGAAGGCTCTTAAAACTGGCGCAGAGAAATGCTATGTGGATGACCTCCAAGAGGAGTTCGCGCGCGACTTTATTTTTCCGATGCTTCAAGCCGGTGCGATTTATGAGGGGGAATATTTTTTGGGCACCAGCATTGCACGTCCGCTCATCGCGAAGCGAATGGTCGAGATCGCTCGTGCAGAGGGCGCCATAGCGGTTGCTCACGGCGCCACAGGCAAAGGCAACGATCAAGTTCGCTTTGAACTCACTGCGGCGGCGCTCGCTCCTGAAATCGAGGTCATCGCTCCTTGGCGAGACAGTCGCTTCCGGGACAAGTTCCCCGGACGTGCAGAGATGATCGCTTATGCTGAGGCGCACGGGGTGCCGATCGCAGCGAGTGCGAAGAAGCCTTACTCGATGGATCGAAATCTTCTTCACATTAGCTACGAGGCCGGAATTTTGGAGGATCCTTGGTTTGATGCGGGTGACATCAAGAACCGCGATTATTTTACAACGCTTTCCGTGTTGCCTGAAGATGCGCCTGATAAAGCGGAGATGATCGAACTCGATTTCGAGCGCGGAAATTGTGTGGCAGTGAACGGAGAAAAACTGAACCCGCTCGCGGTGATGCGCCTCCTCAATAAAATCGGCGGCAAGCATGGTGTTGGTCGCGTGGACATGGTCGAGAACCGATTTGTTGGCATGAAAAGCCGTGGCGTTTATGAGACTCCAGGTGGAGCGATACTGCATTTTGCGCACCGCCAGATGGAGTCTCTGACGATGGATCGCGAGGTCATGCATCTGCGTGACGGCCTCATTCCGAAATACAGCACGCTTGTTTACAATGGATTTTGGTTTGCGCCAGAGCGGGAGGCGATTCAGGCTCTCGTTACGGAATCTCAGAAAAACGTCTGTGGCACTGTTCGTTTGCGTCTCTACAAAGGCGGCATCCATGCGGCCGGTCGCAAGAGCCCAGTGAGTCTTTACAATCCCCACATCGCCACGATGGAGGCGGATCCGACGAAGGCTTACGACCAAGACGATGCCACGGGGTTCATCCATCTCAATGGTCTTCGACTGAAAGTCGCCGCAGGGGTTCACAACAGCAAATAATTTTGGTGAGGCGCCGATCGCGAGGGCGATTCGGCGTCGAATCTTCTCGCGGGGTTAGTCGTTTTTTTCTGAATGCCGAGCTGGTCAAGTTGCGCGTTCAAGCAAGAAATCCTATTTTTTATGAATCAGTCCATGTGCCATCCCATTGAAATCGAAAGAAAGTTCCTGCTCTCCAGTGACGCGTGGCGTGAGCCGGCGGCGGGGACAGGGCGCCGGATTTCGCAGGGTTACCTGAGTGCCGACGGGGGTCGCAGCGTGAGGGTTCGTATCGATGGAACCAAAGCCACGATTACGGTGAAGGGACCTCGCGTGGGGATTAGCCGTCCCGAGTTGCAGTATTTGATTCCGCTCTCTGAGGGAGAGACGATGCTTGGGCTTTGCTACCGCCCGCTTATTGAGAAGACCCGCTACAATGTCTTTTACGAAGGGATGAAATGGGAGATCGATGAGTTCCATGCGGAAAACAAGGGGTTGGTCGTTGCAGAGGTTGAGTTAGACAATGTCAATCAAGTGATTGCTTTGCCCGATTGGGTCGGTCAGGAAGTTTCTGATGATCAGAGGTATTACAACTCCTGTCTCGCTCGAGTACCTTTTTCGACCTGGCAGTCGTAAAATATTAAGGTAAAAACACCATTTTCTTTGCATCGACTAACTGGCATTTCCTATTCTAAATTGAAACCTAGCAATTAATGATTACCTCACCATCCTCCTCGGCGCGTTCCGGGCCCAATCCCATCCTGCTATGGATGTTCTCATCCATCGGGAAAAAAACCATCGTGGCTGCGACCGGCATCCTGCTTGTATTCTTCGTTCTCGGGCATTTGCTCGGGAATATGACTGTCTTTCTTGGGCCGGATGTTCTCAATGCGTATGCACAGAAGTTGCATGATCTCGGCGCTGCGCTCTGGGTGATTCGCATCGGGTTGTTGGGCATTCTCGTGGGACACATTTATTTCACCATGCTTTTGTGGAAGGAGAATCAACGTTCGAATCCCAAAAAATACATTGCGGCGGATCCGATCAAAACGACAGTCTTCTCCAGGACGATGCGTCTGAGTGGGCTGGTGGTTCTGGCTTTCGTGATCTTCCATCTGGCGCACTTCACTGTTCGGGTGGTAGATCCGTCCTATCAAGTGATGCGTACCCAGTTGAATGGACAGGAAGTGCACAATGTCTATGCGATGATGGTGAAGGGATTTAGTAATGGTCCGGTGGTCGCGATTTATGTGATCGGGCTTTTTCTTCTTACTTTTCACCTCAGCCATGGGCTTGCGAGTCTTTTTCAAACCCTCGGCATAACCAACCGCCGCATTCGCTCCAACTATGAACTGGCTGGTCGCGCGATCGCCTGGTTGTTGTTCCTTGGTTATGTTTCCATACCGATCTCTGTTTTATTTTTCGGATTGGGGAAAGGATTAGCACAATGACACCCGACGCACACATTCCCGCAGGTCCCCTCGACGACAAGTGGACGACCTATAAAAACAACGCGAAGCTTGTGAGCCCTGCCAACAAGCGGAAGTTCGACATCATCATTGTCGGCTCCGGTCTGGCTGGCGCGGCCGCCGCTTCGACCCTCGCCGAGCAGGGTTACAACGTGAAGTGCTTCTGCTATCAGGATAGCCCTCGCCGCGCTCACTCGATCGCCGCGCAGGGGGGCATCAACGCTGCGAAGAATTACCAGAACGACGGGGACAGCGCCTACCGGCTCTTTTACGACACGATCAAGGGCGGTGATTTCCGTGCCCGCGAGGCCAATGTCCATCGCCTCGCCGAGGTGAGCAACAACATCATCGACCAGTGTGTCGCACAGGGCGTGCCTTTTGCCCGCGAATATGGAGGACTACTTGACAACCGCTCTTTTGGCGGCGCCCAAGTTTCTCGGACCTTTTATGCTCGTGGACAGACGGGGCAGCAGCTTCTGCTTGGTGCCTATGCGGGCCTGAGTCACCAGATCGCCAAGGGCACGGTGAAGATGTATCCGAAAACGGAAATGCTCGACCTCGTCCTCATTGACGGCCATGCCAAGGGTATTGTCGTTCGCGATCTCACGACCGGCGAGATATCCAGCCACGCCGGTGACGCGGTTCTTCTTTGCTCCGGAGGATATGGCAACGTGTTTTATCTTTCCACGAATGCGCGTGGATGCAATGTCACGGCGACTTTCCGCGCTTACAAACGTGGGGCGTTTTTTGCGAATCCCTGCTTCACGCAGATTCATCCGACCTGCATTCCTGTGAGTGGTGACTACCAGTCGAAGCTCACCTTGATGAGCGAATCACTTCGGAATGATGGGCGGATCTGGGCGCCTAAGCGCAAGGAGGATTGTGGCAAGGAACCTTCGCAGATTCCCGATGATGCGCGGGATTACTTCTTGGAGCGTAAATACCCGAGCTACGGCAATCTGGCTCCGCGTGACATTTCCTCACGCTCGGCGAAGGAAGTCTGCGACGAGGGCAGGGGAGTTGGGCCTGGCGGGCTGGGTGTCTATCTTGATTTTAGCGATGCCATCAAGCGTCTCGGTCGTAAAACCATTGAGGAACGTTACGGCAATCTATTCGAGATGTATCAAAACATCACCGGCGAGAATGCCTACGAGCGCCCGATGCGGATCTATCCTGCCGTCCATTACACGATGGGTGGGCTCTGGGTGGACTACAATCTCATGAGTAATATTCCCGGCCTCCATGTGCTGGGTGAGGCGAATTTTTCCGATCATGGAGCGAACCGTCTTGGTGCAAGTGCTCTCATGCAGGGACTCGCTGACGGGTATTTCGTGATTCCCTATACCCTAGGCAACTACATGACCTCCCAGTTCGGAAAAAAAGTCGATCCCAAGCATCCTGCCTTTGCAAAAACCATCGAAGAAACAAAGGAGAAAGTCCAAAAGCTCCTCGATATTAAAGGCAATCGAACCGTCGATAGTTTCCATCGTGAGCTTGGCCTGATCATGTGGGATTACTGCGGCATGGCCCGCAGTGAAGAGGGACTCAATCTCGCGATCGACAAGATTCAAAAGTTACGAGCTGAGTTTTGGAAAAATCTCAAAATCCTCGGAAGCCCAGATGGAATTAATATGGAACTCGAGCGCGCTGGTCGTGTCGCCGACTTTCTGGAGTTTGGCGAGTTGATGTGCCGCGATGCTCTCACACGCAACGAATCTTGCGGCGGTCACTTCCGCACGGAGTATCAAACTCCAGAGGGTGAGGCTCTCCGAAATGATGACGAATATGCGTTCGTTTCCGCTTGGGAATACCAAGGAGAGAATCAGCTCCCCACACTCAACAAAGAGCCCCTCGTTTACGAGAAGGTCAAACTGGCCACCCGCAGCTACAAATAATCGCTCCCTATGAAATTCCATCTCAAAGTCTGGCGACAGAAGGACGCAAACGCACCTGGCACTCTGGAAGACTACGAAGCCGACAATATCCCGGCCGACGCTTCTTTCCTTGAGATGCTGGATATCGTGAATGCCAACCTCACGGGAAAAAACATCGAGCCCATCCAGTTTGACTCCGATTGCCGCGAGGGCATTTGTGGCAGTTGCTCATTGACCATTAATGGTGTGCCGCATGGTCCGGGCCGTGGCACGACTTGCCAAGTTTACATGCGGAAGTTCAAGGATGGCGATACCATCACCATCGAGCCCTTCCGCGCCGAGGCCTTCCCTGTACAGCGGGATCTGGTCGTTGATCGTTGTGCATTTGACCGCGTTATTCAAGCGGGAGGCTACATCAGCGAGCGTTGCGGATCTGCGCCAGATGCTAACTCGGTTCCCATTTCCAAAGTGATCGCTGACGAAGCCATGGATGCCGCGGCCTGCATCGGTTGCGGGGCCTGTGCCGCTGCCTGTCCTAATGGTTCGGCCATGCTCTTCGTGAGCGCGAAGGTGACGCATCTCGGCCTGCTCCCACAGGGCAAACCGGAAAATGGTCGCCGCGTCATCGGTATGGTGCGTCAGATGGACGAAGAGGGCTTCGGCAACTGCTCCAACTACTATGCCTGCGAGGCCGTTTGCCCTGCCAGCGTGCCAGCCGCTTTTATTGGTCGCATGAATCGGGAGTTCACCGCCGCATCCGTCAAAGAAATCATAGGAATGAACGTCTGATGAGATAAGACATTCGTTTTGGCTCTCTAGGTGGGAATTGTTTTCCCAAGCCTACGAGTCAATAGCGCTTTTGACTTCTTTATTTTTTTATCAGTGAATATTCCGAAAATTCTTTCTCTTGAAGATAGTCCGATGGTGCAAAGCCTCATCGAGAATGCTTTCAGCAGTTATGATGTGGAGTTGCGGTTCGCAAGTAATGGAGAAGAGGGGCTGCACATGGCTCGGAAGCTTGTTCCAGATCTGATTCTTTTGGATCTGAAGATGCCGGTGATGGATGGAGTCGAGTTCCTTGAGAAGCTCAGGGCGGAACGCCAGTTCCAAGCGACACCGGTATTGGTAGTCTCCGCTCAAAATATCGCGGACTATGTCATCAAGCTCGCAAGTTTGCGTATTAGCACTTTCATTCTCAAACCATTTGATGAGACAGACCTCATTGCCAGGGTCGGCAAGATCGTGAAGCTCTGGCCGCTTTCAGGAAGAATTGCTCCCTCAAATTCCATACCCACTAAAGTCAGTAAATACCCTTCGTACAGCGAGACACAATCCTTCAGCCCGGAGGCTTTCTTTGATAATAAGCCCAAATCTCAGATCAAGAGCGTCAAGCAGATTTTAATCAGTGTCACGACAGCGACTTTTGAGGATGGGGAGCGACACACCACCGGCGAAATAATTATGACGCTTGCCGATAAAATTGACGATTACATCTTAAAGCTCGGATACTCGAATACCCATGTTTTAGGTTTCGTGTTGGAGTTGCTCACGGTGGGCAAGGTGCGGTTGGATTTCCGCGCTTTCAGTGACAGGCTCGAGTTAAGGGATCCCCATCTTGTGATGACGCGCATCGAAGCCACGGCCCTCTTTGATGAACATATTAAAGTCGGCCAATGTAAAAAGACGCTACCCGGTTCGGATGTGACTCAGAAAATCATCCTTTCTCCTCGCTGAGGTATTTTTTATTAAATAGGAATCAGACTAAGATGTTGAGGCATTTGCGTGATGGGGGTTCGCCCCTAGTTGACAACACAGGCTACCCATCTAGCCTAAGGTTCCATTCATGGTGAATCCCATATCTTCCGAATCTCATCGCTTTGTCTCTTCGGCTCCTGGCTACTGGCCCGATGTGTCTTCTGCGGACTGGGCTGACTGGCGCTGGCAGCTGAAAAACCGGGTCACGACGCTTGCCGTCCTAGAGCAACACTTGAATCTCAATACCGAGGAACGAGCTGGCGTGTTGCTCGCTGGTTCAAAGTTGGCGTTGGCTGTGACGCCGCATTATTTCAACCTCATCGAGTGGGATAATCCCGGTTGCCCGATTCGCCGCCAAGTCATCCCTCGTATAGAAGAGGGGTATGATTCGCCATTTGATATGGCCGATCCCTGCGGCGAGGACACTTCGATGCCCGTGCCAGGACTTGTGCACCGCTATCCGGATCGCGTGCTTTTTCTCGTCACCGACCGCTGCGCATCGTATTGCCGATACTGCACCCGCAGTCGTGTGGTGAGTGGGGTGGGGGAGCAGGAGTTGGTCACCGACTTTGAAGAGGCTTATCGGTATCTGGAAAAACACACTGAAGTCCGTGATGTGCTCCTCTCTGGCGGTGATGCGCTACTTCTCTCTGATTCCAAGCTGGAGGGCATTCTGAAGAGGTTGCGCGGTATCCCTCATATCGAATTTCTCCGCATCGGCACGCGGGTTCCCATTTTTCTTCCCCAACGGATCACGCCGGAACTTTGTGCCATGCTACGGAAATACCATCCGCTTTGGATGAGTGTGCATGTGAACCATCCGCGCGAGTTGACCACAGAGGTGAGGGATGCGCTTGGACGTCTTGCTGACAGCGGGATTCCGCTAGGCAACCAGAGCGTTCTTCTTGCTGGTGTGAACGATGACGCAGCGATCATGCGTGAACTTGTGCACAAGCTTTTGCTCTGCCGAGTGCGGCCCTACTACCTCTATCAATGTGATCTCATTCGTGGCTCGTCCCATCTTCGCACGCCTGTTGCGAAAGGGATCGAGATCATCGAGTCCCTGCGCGGATTTACGAGTGGTTATGCCATTCCTCAATTTGTCATCGACGCTCCAGGTGGCGGCGGCAAGGTGCCGGTGAATCCCGATTACGTCGTCTACCACGATGCGGAAAAAATCGTCATTCGTAACTTTGAGGGGAAAATCTTCGAATATCCCGAGTGGTCGCCGCAGCCTGTTTCAAACCACCACGAGTCCGAATTTGCCATCTCGGGTTGAGTCCCGATGGCTTGCGTTCACTGATCGGCGAACGGAAATCCATTGACGTCAAATCGGGCTCAGATTACAAAACTCCCCCTATCTTGCCCTTTTTTAGGGTTTAAACTCAACGGTTCTCCGAGATAAAACCTATATGAACATTGATGCCGCTATTCTTGCCGATCCCAATAAAAGAGGGACGCTCATTCTTGAAATTTTGAATTATTACGTGCCCGAGGTGATGCAGACCATGGCTGGATTGACGGTTGTTCCCGTCGGTGGCAATCCATCAGCTCCGCAACCATCATTGCTTAAGGGTGTTACTGGCTCGATTGGGTTGAGTGGTAAGGTTACGGGCATCGTCTATACAGCATTTCAAGAAAACCTTGCAAAAGTGGTGGCAGAAAAAATTCTCGGTGGCGAGGCCAGCGATCAAGACGTTAACGATGTCGTTGCCGAACTCACCAATATGATCACCGGCAACTTGAAGTCTCAGCTTTGTGATATGGGCTACAACTGCGCTCTCAGCATCCCGAGTGTGGTTCGTGGGGAGCATATTTCTGTTTCGGCGAAAACGGCTTCTGTTAGCGTTCGGAACGATTATGTATTTGATGGAGGGCTAGGCTCTCTTACCCTGCAAGTTTTTGCTACTTTGGAGAAATAATATTTTTTAAAATATGAGCGCACCTAAAATTCTAAGCGTCGACGACAGTCGAATGATTCACACCCTGATCGGAAAGGGATTCAATGGCTATGATGTCCAATTGGTTTTTGCCAGCAATGGCCAAGAGGGTCTTGAAGTTGCCGCCCGCGAAATGCCGGATGTGATCCTGCTCGACGTGACCATGCCAGTGATGGACGGCATCGAGTGCTTAGGTAAACTCAAGGCTGATCCCGCACTCAAAGATATTCCTGTCATCATGCTCACTGCCGAGGCTGGGAAGGAAAATGTTCTTAAAATCGCCAAGATGGGTGTGCGCGATTATATCGTAAAACCCTTCTCCGAGGCTGGGATCATTGACCGTGTTTCACGTTTAGTGGATCTCAAGCCCAAGGGTGGAGTTGCTGCACCAACGCCGCCAGCAGCGGCCGCTGCACCCGTTGCGCCTGCGGCTCAAGCCTCTGGTCCTAAAAAGCAAAAATCTGTCACCGAGGCCATCAAGGTCCTCATTGTGGAGGAATACCCAGCGATCATTGAGTCTATCAACAAAGCCGTGTCCAAGCTCGGGTGGAGTGTTGTTGGCTCTGCAAGCCCGACTGAAGCTTTGCCACACGTGGCCGCTACAGTGCCTCCGAACGACACGCCTGACGTCATCCTCATCAGCTTGGCATTTCCGAATAAGGCTGCACTTTCGTTCTACGCTAACGTCCGTGCCAACCCTGTTTTGAAGAATGTTCCCGTGATGGGTCTTTGCGTTAAAACCGCGACATTCGAGCAAAACGATGCAAAGGAGACAGGCTTTGCTGGGTCCATCACCAAGCCCCTCGATCTCGGAGAGCTGCCTGACCGCTTAGTTCGCGCGATGAACATCGACAACACGCCTCTTTTTTACAGCTCCGATGACGACGTTCAGATCGTGACCATTTCCCAAAATCTCAGTGAGGTTGGTTCTGTGGATCTGGTTCGCTACTCCCGGCCGAAATTATCCGGATTCGTGAATGCCGGTTATGCCAAGCTCATCATGGATCTCAGCGGAGTCAAAAAATTTGAAATTCCGCTTCTTCGAGCCGTTGCGTCGATTCTCAGCGAGTGCAATAGCCTCGATATTGCTTGGCGCATTGTGGGATCGGATGACGATGTTTCGACGCTGCCGACGGTTCTTTCAACGAACCAGAAAGTCGCCGCGCTTAAAGATATTCCGAGTCCATTCCAAGGTAAGAGCTCCGTTGATGTCTTCCCAACACGGGCGGCGGCTATTGGATCGTTCTAACATTTAAGTGTTCTTCGATGGGGGCTTCGTATTTTCCCCATTTGTTGTTTACATTCGATTTATCGGACAGTTAGTATTTTAAGCATCACCCCCCCGTTAATGAAGATTCTAGCTGTTGATGATTCTTGTCTCATTCGCCGAATTGTAGAGTCCACTGCATCGGTTTTTGGTGCTCAGTGTGTGCCGGTTTCCGATTCTCAACTAGCGTTGCGGGCATTGGAATCGGATCCGTCTGGATTTTCCTTGGTTTGCATCGATTGCAACACGCCCAATAGCCATGGGTTCCAATTTCTCACCGACATGCGCGCCGACGAGCGTTGGTTGGCGCTCCCAGTTCTGATGTTCACGCCTGGCGGGAGTCGCGATGCGATGCTCGAGGCCATCAAGGCGGGGGCGACCGCATTCATACCCAAGCCCTTTGTGAAAAGAGAACTTCAGGAAAAAATGTTTGGTTGTTTAGGCTTGGGTTCGCTCCTGCGCTGAGTTTTTTCGGTTTCTTTTCATTTACTCGGCGGGTGGAAGAAAATATCACGCTGGGATGTCAAATTCGCTCGTGAAGGTCGGTATCGTTCAAAACGCTTGCACCATCGACGTGGAAGCCAATCTTGCCGCAGCTTTGCGGGGGATCCAAGAAGCCGCAGCGAAGGGAGCGAATATCATCTGTCTTCAGGAGCTTTTCATGTCGGTGTACTTCTGCCAGATCGAGGACCACAAATATTTCAGCCTCGCGGAATCAATCCCCGGGCCGACGACGGACTTGTTCCAATCTCTTGCGCGTGATCTTGGGGTGGTGATCATCGCCTCTCTCTTTGAGCGTCGCGCTCCCGGGCTTTACCACAACACGGCCGCTATCATCGATGCGGATGGGGCCTTTTTGGGAAAATACCGGAAGATGCACATTCCCGATGACCCTCTCTTTTACGAGAAGTTCTATTTTACTCCTGGCGATCTGGGGTTTCGGGCATGGGATACGAAGTTCGGTCGCATCGGGGTCTGTGTTTGTTGGGATCAATGGTATCCTGAAGCGGCTCGGCTCACGGCTCTCCAAGGGGCGCAAATCTTGTTCTATCCAACTGCGATCGGATGGCATCCCTCGGAGAAAGCGAAATACGGCGAGCGCCATCATTCCTCATGGGAAACCGTTCAGCGCGGGCACGCCATCGCAAACGGGTGCTACGTCGTCGCACCGAACCGCATCGCTCATGAAGCGCCGGATGGCGGCGATGGCATTGAGTTCTGGGGACAAAGTTTCGTAGCGGATCCGTCCGGTCAGATCCTTGTTCGGGGTTCGGTGGATCAAGCCGAGGTGCTCGTGGTCGAGGTCGATCTGGAGGTCGTCGATACCCAGCGCACGCATTGGCCATTCCTTCGCGACAGGCGCATCGATTTTTACGGCGATATCACGCGGCGTTTCATAGACTGAGCTTCATGCGAATCAATGAAGCTGTTTTTGAGCGAAGCCATCCGGATATTGCCAACTGCCCTGTCGATGAGGTGCCGGAGTTTGCCTTCATTGGTCGATCCAACGTAGGCAAGTCCTCGCTCCTCAATCTTCTGGTCGGTAAAGCGGGGCTCGCGAAGGTATCCCAGACGCCTGGGCACACGCGCCTGATCAATTTTTTTAAAATCAACGGCCAATGGCGTCTCGTCGATCTGCCCGGCTATGGCTACGCCAAAGTGGCGAGGGACAACCGCTCCAAGTTCGAACAATCGGTCGCAAATTTCCTAGGGTTGCGTCCGAATCTGGTTCGCATCTTTGTCCTCATTGATTCCCGCCTGGAGCCCCAGGTGATCGACGTCGAGTTTGTGAGTTGGCTTTGCGAGTTGCAGCGGCCGTTCGCGCTGGTTTTCACCAAAGCCGACAAACTCAAGGCGGGACCGCTGAAGAGGAATGCAGACCAGTTTCTCGCAGCCATAGGCGAGTGGTGTCCCGAGCCCCCCGAGTGTTTCTTTTCCTCTACCAAGACGAGGGATGGACGCTCAAATATTCTGGGGTATATAAGCCAGCAACTCTGAGCTGAGCAACTATCCGACAACGAGGCTCAATCCGGGGGGCGGGTTCTCGCCCAGCAATCCTGTTTGGTCTGATGTAACGACGGGCACGACCTCGTCGAGGACACGGCGGCGGACCTCATTGAGTCCCCAATGTCGAAGCTCGGATTGGATTTGATTGCGGCAGCTTTTCGGGACGTCGATCGGGCGGAGGCCCGTGAGTCTCGCTGCACGCAACCAAGCTGCGCCGGCTTCGGGGCGGATCGACTCGGCGACTTCGGTATCCCTCAGCGATTCCCATATTTCGACAACGACCTCCGGTGGAAGAATCTGGTCGGCTCCGGCATGCAAGAGCACGCGCGTGAGTAGGCGACCGAGGGCTTTCCAAAGGGCGGTATTTTGGGGATTTGCTGCTATGGCAGTTGCAAGGCGGCGGGCTAGTACGGTGCGTGTTTCCACAGGCAGGGACTCGAGTGCGCCTGCGAGAAGAGCGATCTCTGCTGACGGCGTGGCACCTTCGCGCCATTCGTTCGCGGCCACGTTCCAGATAGTGGCGGCTTGTTCTGCCTGAAATCCGGCCGCGACGCGTCTCGCGCAAATCCAGCGTTGGATTTTGATGGCTCCTGAGGAGTGGGTCGGAGTCTCGGTGAGGATTTTTGAAATGGCTTCGACACGCTCTGGATCGCCTGGCATTCCGCATCCGGGACGGAGGAGGTAACCAGCCACTTGGAACCACGATTCTTCAGTGTCAGCGGATGCCGTGCGCAGGGGGGCGAGATTCAACCAAGAATCGAAGAGGGCGCGGACAATCCCGCCGTTCCATTCGGCTTTGGGCGATCCCATGGATTTCTCAGCAGCGGAAAAAACGGCGTTGGCGGTGAGCTTTTGATTCGATTTGCGGGATCCATCGAGATACGCCGCCATCACCTCCGCCGTTCGCTCCACGGCATCGGTGGGGATAGATGCGTTTTTTTTTGCCGTCACTGCTTTCGTAGCCGCGTGACCGCGAAGAGAGAATTCAAGCGGCCAAGAACGCTCCCAACGCAATGCGGGATCATCGCACAGAAGCTCCACGCGGAGCAGACCGGTGGATCGCAATGTCGTGCGGAGTTTGACCCTGACATTCGGATCCTTTGGGGTTTTTGACCCTTCTGGCGGCTTGAGAAGGGTTTCTGCAGCGGGAAGGTCGGTGAATCCCGAGTCATCCCGATGGACGATGGTACCGGTTTTGTCGCGGGGACGTCGCCCATGGCGCTGAAGCGCAAAGGTGGCTGGTTTGCCGATGAGGGCTTTTAAACCCTTTTGACGTGCGATCTGTGGTGACTCAGGTTCTGAGCCTTGTGGGAGAACGCAGAGCAGGTTTCCACTGCCCACATCAATGTAGTAGGAATGGGAGGCTCCGGCCTCGATTTGGGAGCGATCCCCGATGGCCTTCAGGTGCAGGTATCGAGCGGCTCCGCAGGCCACCGCGAGATCCGGGTGTGGGTTTTCCAATACACGCGGCGAGCGACCATCCTGCCAGCGGGTGAGGTGTTCCAAAATGATTTCTCGAATTGCGGGCGCTCGGGTGAGTCCGCCATTAAAAAGCAAGAAATCCACAGGTTCACGTTCACGTAGAAAATCAGCGAGATGGCGAGTGATCGCGGCGTCCTTGGCATAGGGGAGCCCCATTTCGCGGAGGCCGGCAGTGGTTTTGAGCGGGCGCTCGCCGGCGCCGACCGAGGGAAAGAACCCACCTAGAAGCACCTTCACGATTTCGGCTTCGGTGATCTCTGTGCGTAGGGTTCCGGACAGAAGTGAGGCGCCCGGTTTTGCAACGGCGACCGGCCATACATGCGTTGGGTCGGTTTTCTGTGAAAGGCTTTCTTCTTTGATCTCCCGACTGCGTGAGACGAGTTGAGCAAATGTTCCTACGGGAAGCTGACCGCCTGGAACAAGGCGCTGCTCCAAAAAATGGGCCAATGCCAAATCGAGGTTATCGCCGCCGAGTAGAAGATGGTCGCTGACGGCGATTCGGTGGAGTCCGGGCAGACCGCTTTCCTGAGCCGCGTCGATGGCGAAGAGGCTGAAGTCCGTCGTGCCGCCCCCGATATCCACGACGAGAACGTGGGACTTGCGGTCAGCGGTGGCCAGGGAGGTTAACCCATCAGGGTTGTTTTCCATCCAGGCATAAAAGGCGGCCTGCGGTTCCTCGAGGAGGATCGTGGATTCAGGGTAGCCCGCTTCCTTTGCCGCTTCGAGGGTGAGTTGTTGCGCGGCAGGGTCAAAGGACGCCGGCACGGTGATGGCGAGATCCTGATGGGCGAGGGGAGCATCAGGATGCGCCGCATTCCAAGCTTGAGCGAGGTCGCGCAGCAAGGTCGAAAGGGCTTGTGCGGGACTGAGTTGATCTTCGGCGGCGATATCCGCAGTTCCCAATGGTAAAAATCGTGCGCGGCGGTCAGCGGCATGATGGACGAGCCAAGACTTGGCAGAGCTAATGACTCGTCCGGGTACCTCGCCTGCCCGCGATCTGGCCCACTGCCCGGCGATCCAAGATTTGTTCGTCGCCTCGGCAGGCAAATACAAAAAAGACGGCAACGTCGAGTGGGCGGCAGACGAGTGATCGGTCTCCTGCTGAGGGATGTCTTGAACGGTGGAATGGGCGCAGTGATCGGACGCCGGGATCGAGGCGAGCGCGCAGTTCGTTGTTCCGAGATCAATGCCGATGCGGTAGCGGACCATCGGGTTTATTGCATTCGCACGTTGAATTCCAACTTCCACTTCTCGCCAGTGGGTGGATGCACGAAGAAGATCTCTAAGTTGCCGAGTTCACTCACGCGGCTTTCGATACGAACGGGGATTTCCTCGCCGGCGGTGTGACCCGCAGGGGGAGGGATCGCGGCTTCGAGCTTCGCCGATTCATCAAGAACAGTCGCATCAGCAAGCACCTCGCCCGCTTGATCGACGGCTCGGATATCCGAATGGAAGAAACGGAAATCCGATGTCTCGCCAGTATAAAGAAAGAATTCCTGACCGCTGATTTCATGCTGGGATCCTTCCTCCATGCCTTGCGGCGCGATGCAGAGAGCCTTTGTGACGGGACGGCGTCCTGGCACAGCCATGCCGCTGGATTCCATGCCGATGTAGTACGATCGAGCTGTGCCGGACTTGATGCGTAGTCCCCTTCCTGTGCGACGAAGGCGAGCATAAACGGCGGCCCCGATTGCGACAGCGTAATCGGGTTGCGCTCCTGCCAACTCCCGTGCTGGCTTCCCAGACCAGAGGCTGAGAACCTCGAGGACGCGTTTTTTGAGCGGAGCGGCATTGAAAATCCCTCCATTAAAAAGAACGGCATTTGGAACCAAAATGCCATTGGTTGCTGTGGGCGACAAATCCCTGTTCGCCTGCGCACGGGTCAAAAAACGAGCTAGGTGTATCGAGATCGCCGCATCGGCTGCATAGGGAAGTCCTGACTCGCGGAGTCCACCCGAACGACGAGTGGCGGGCATGTCGTTCTGACCGACAATAGGGAAAAAGCCATCGACCACGATCTCTTGAACTTCAGATTGAGTCAGCGTTGTGCTCACCGTTCCGGCGAGGAGTTTGCGGCTGCGGGATGGAATGGCGAGCGAGACTTCGGCAAGATTGGGATTCGAGAGGAGTGATTCCTTTCCTGCGCGAACGGCTTGAACAAGCGAGAGGAACTGCCATTCGTCCAGTGTGGTTCCAGCGGCAGTTAGTTTTTCAGAAATCGCATGAGCTAATGCGAGATCCATGTTGTCACCCCCAAGAAGGAGATGCTCACCCACCGCAACGCGTTCGAGCGAGAGGTCGCCTGCTTGGCTTGTCACGGAGATCAAGCTGAAGTCGGCCGTGCCGCCACCCACATCGCAAACGAGAATCAAATCTCCATCGCTCACTTGCTTTCTCCATTCCAGACCGTGGCTCTCGAGCCAAGCATAGAAAGCGGCTTGCGGTTCTTCGAGAAGTGTCACTTCGCCAAGGCCGGCTAATTTTGCTGCCTCCAGCGTAAGTCCGCGTGCGGCTTCATCAAAGGAGGCTGGCACGGTGATCACCACATGGGCGGGATCCAAACTGGCCGAGGGGAGTGAGGATTTGACGGATTCCAGTAGGTGAAGGAGAAGTTGGTGAGAGACCTCGAGCGGTGACCATTTTTCTGAAACAACAGCGCTTCCCCAAGGAAGGATCGGGCCGCGCCTGTCTGCGTGCGGATGGCACAGCCAGCTCTTTGCAGAAACGATCAAACGGTCGGGTTGGAGTGCCCCACGATCCCGTGCAAAGATGCCGGCGAACCATTTTTGAGCTTCTTTATTCCAAGGGAGCGAGGGCCCACCATCAGGGAACTCGCCTTCGGCGGGAATGTAGATGGCGGAGGGGAGAAGAGATTTCTCGCCGATGCCGTTGGCCGTGACAACTTGGGTGAGGGGTAGGATGTCCGGCAAGCCATCCTCGCCAGCGCTTGCGATGGCACAGTTACTCGTGCCGAGATCGATTCCAAAAAACGTATCCATTTTTAAATTGAGAATTTGAATTGCGAACGAGACGAGCGGTGGTTTAGGCGGCTCCGAGTTCGACTTCGGCTGGAGCCAAGACTGGCCATGGGCGCTGGTCGGTGGTGCCGGTGACACGAGGTAATTTTACCGAGCGGGCGACCCAACCCGGATGGAGGAGTTTTCCGGTGTAGGGAGGATTTTCAGGAACGGCCCCGAGTAAACGGTGTGCGGCGGCATCGTAGCCACTAGCAAGTACGACCTTGTCTCCCTCGTTCCCGGTGTGAAGTGCGGCGATGTCAAAATACTCCTCCAGCACTTTGCGGCAACCCGCATGAACGACGCGTGCTGCTGCGCCCAGTTGTTGGTCGCTGGCGGCCGAGACGTCTTCTTTTACAAAATCCACCAAGCGCCCTTGTTCTTGTAACAAAGCCAGAAAGGCGACGATCTCCGCTTCCGCGCGTGGTGGAGGCGGCGGGGGAGCGGATGGTGCGATCGGTTCTCTCTCCACTGCGGGTGCGGCTTGTTGAGCCGAGGCTTTGGATGCAAAAAAGAGCACAGCCAGACCCAGTAGAGCCGAGGTGATTTCGATGCCTTCCTTCAAGTTGGGATCAGGATAAAAAACGGCGCTGGCATTCAGCGCCAAAACCAATCCGCCAGTACCCATCAGTAATTTCTTAACCATGACGGAAATTGTGTGAGAGCGATTCGAGAAAGGCAATGGCCATTGCACTGAGGGATTGTCCCCAGGCGAAAGAGTTTTGCGTTTGTTGTTTGATTTTTTCGATCACCTGTTTGAGACTCCCATTCATTCAGCACCCGTAGCTCAATTGGATAGAGTGCCGGCCTCCGAAGCCGTAGGTTGTGGGTTCGACCCCCGCCGGGTGCAGTTTTCCCTCAACCGTGTATAAAGAATAATTGACCACACTGTTCACAGTGAACGCTGAGGGTTGGAATGTTTTCGGTTCGCTTCTTTAATCTCCGAGCCAGGGTTTTTCATTCCTGCGAGATCGAATTTTCAAAAAAATGTTCTGCTGTTTAAGATTGCGGGCGAGGGGACGAGCATTATAGATTACACGCTCAGTTGCCGGCGTGGCGGAATTGGCAGACGCGCGCGACTCAAAATCGCGTATCTTACGATGTGTCGGTTCGATCCCGACCGCCGGTATTTTTTATCCCTCTATTTGCTGATTCCAGCAAATATACGGATCATTGTTTTTTTTTCCTGTTTCGGTGGCCCGTTTTGGGCTGAAACAATGACGCCGCACACGTTAAGTATGCGGCGTCTCGAAGTTGCTTTGGGTTTTCGTTTACTTGATGTGAACGGGTTTGAGTTTCCAGATGTCCTTGGCGTATTCGGAGATCGTCCGGTCGCTCGAGAACTTGCCGACGCGGGCGGTGTTCATGATTGCCATTTTTGCCCATCGGGGTTTGTCGAGGAAGGCCTCGCTGACCAAGTCCTGAGCGTCGCAGTAGGCTTGGAAGTCCGCGAGGCAGAGGAAGGGATCGTGGTAGATGAGGTTGTCGCGTAGTGGGGCGAGGATGTCGGGCCCTTCGTTCTCAGTGAAGTAGCCGGAGCCCAACCAATCGAGCACAGCGCGCAACTCAGGATCTCTGTGGTAGTATTCCGATGGATTGTAGCCCTTCGCCAGAAGCTCGGTGACCTGCTCGACGGTATTGCCGAAGATGAAGATGTTGTCATCGCCGACTTCTTCATGGATCTCGACGTTGGCTCCATCGAGGGTGCCGATGGTGACGGCGCCGTTGAGGGCGAGCTTCATGTTGCCGGTGCCCGAGGCTTCTTTGCCTGCTGTGGAGATTTGCTCCGAGAGGTCGGCAGCGGGAACGATGCGTTGCGCGAGCGAAACGCGGTAGTTTGGCAGGAAGGCAACTTTGATCAGGTCTTTGACACGTGGGTCGGTGTTGATCTTGGAAGCCACGGCATTGATGGCTTTGATGATGAGCTTGGCGGTATCGTATCCTGGCGCGGCTTTGGCAGCGAAGATGAAGACGCGTGGGGTGAAAGACTTCTCGGGATTCTGGAGAATGCGGCGGTAGAGGGCCAGAATGTGGAGCAAATTCAAGTGCTGACGCTTGTATTCGTGGAGGCGCTTGATTTGGACGTCGAAGAGGGCCGAGGGATTGACCTCAATGCCACACTCTTTTTGAATGATCTTGGCGAGGAGTTCCTTGTTCTTGTGTTTGACCGCCATGAATTCCTCGCGGAACT
>JBILZC010000168.1:0-2572 GCA_044377415.1 Terrimicrobiaceae bacterium
CATTTATTTTCTAAAACGATGACTTGGAATGGGGCCAATTGAAATGTGTGGGCTTTTCCGGCCGTGAGCGTAACAGCCGGTTGATCGGCTTCATCGGCCCACGGGCTTTTCATGGTGAAGGTCTCGATTTTCTGATGCTGAGGCACCTCAAAAGCCTTGATAGGTTCGATATCGATCGACTGCGGTTTGTCGGAGGGATTACGCAACATGAGGGTGGCTTTTTTAGGATTCCACGCAGCCACGCCATAGACATGACCTTTACCGGGATCACCGCCCACCCAATGGGCATCGACCAAGACATCTTCGTTCGCGCGCGCCCACTTGGCGCCCTCGGCCACGATGTCCCAAAGCTCATCGGTCATCAGAGGTTTGCCCGTGTCCGGATTGTTGGGGCCGATGTAGAGTTCCTGCAGATTCACCCCGAGGCCAAAGTAGGAACGAACCTCATTCTTCCACTCTTGGAGGGTGGCAGTATCGAAGCCTTGGTGATGCACATAGGGCGCGAGCACGGGGCCCATGACCATGACTGATGAAACTGGGAAAAGCGGGCTTTGGAAGACGACCTTCATGTAGGTGATCCAATCACGGTAGTTCAGCGATTGCTCGCGCACGGGGCCCACGCCTTTCATTTCGATGTCGCCACCGCCACGCCAAATCGAATCCGAGTTCATGAGGAAAAACGGACTGGGCCACGCGCCGCAAGTGGTGTTGATGAAGACATCCGGCTTTTCCTTGCGCATGTCTTCGATCAGTTGCACCAGCGCCTCGCGTTCGGATTCATTTTTGGGGTTCTCATTGAATCCATCAAATTTGAACATAGTGACGCCTTGATTGCGGATAAAATCAAAACATACCTCCCGGAACCGTGCGAGGTAGGGTGGATCGGATAAGCTGAAGGCCTTATCTTTGATAACATACGGGAGGTTGTTCTTTTGGGCCGTTGCAAAGCGGACTTCACGTCCCCCCCACCCGCCTTGAGGCGAAATCCAAACACCCAATGAGGCATCGTGCTTCTTGGCGACCTCATTCATGACCCTCCACTCATTAGGATTTCGCTTGGGGTCAAACTGCCATACATCCGTGGCGGTGCCGGAAACATTGTCCCACGGATCGTCGAACATAAACAACTCCACGGGCACCCCGCGCTTGACGGTCAATTCGCTGTGGAAGGTCTTAATGCGCTCGAGGGCCTCGGCTTCATCCGCTTTCTTCGTGCGTGCGGTATGCAGGATGTCATACCAGGCATTGTAATGGAGGACCTGATGGTAGGAATGCGAGCGCTCCCGCTCGAGGTAGTAGTTGAAGGCCCTGCGGCGTTGGTCTTGCGGATAAATGCCGATGGCGGCGCGTTGATGAACCGTCTCGCCTTGTTTCACCGCCATATTAGCGCGGTCCCAGTAAAAGGTCAGTTTTTCCCCAGCGATGAGTGGCCGAGCTGTCGGATGGTGAAATCCGAAGAAAAAGCGCTCGTTCGCCACCGGACTCCCGGCCGGGGTGCCGAGTTGCTTCAGATTCTTGGCGGTCACATCCAGCATGACCAAGCGGTTCAGGCTTAAATCCCCCCTCAGCGGAGTGATCGTCACATCGAAGAGAATGTAGTTTGAGCCATCCCGGAGAATGGGTTTCCAAACCACGCGATACGAATTGTCCGGCGCGGTATAGGTCAGGGCAAACGACTTGGCTGCGTCATGATCGCCCAGTCGAGGCGAGGTCGTGTCTGCGGAGATCGTTTCTTCCGGAATTTGCGGATCGAGTTTCAACGCCGAGGCGTTCACCGGCTTGCCATCCACGACCAAGGAAAACGGTTCATCGATGACTACGCTGGCCCCCGCTTCGCCTGGGATGTCGAAGCGCGAGTTCGTGACGCGACCTTCCGTCACATCAAACTGGAACGACACAAGGTCATTTTGCAGCGTGCGTGTATTTCCTTTGACAATGGCCTTCGCGTTGCCGGGAGGACGCTGATCGGGGTAGTCGAATTTAACTGGCTCCTTCGGCTTTACAGCCTGTGCCGCAGGCGCAGTCAAAAAGCTCGCCCCCAGAGCTATCCATCCAACGAACTGCAAGTAATTTTTCATATGATTTTTCTTAGTGAGTATTTTAAAAATTCGGCCTACGAGCCGACGATCCAACGCAGGTTTCGGAATTCCGGCGGCGGGCCTTGCCATTTTCCGCCAAGTTCTTTGGTACTTTTGCCCCTCAAGGTTTCTTGGGCTCCGAAGCGGAGTTCTTTGATGGTGGTCCAGTCTTTGAGCGGTTCGTTGGCGGCGTTAAGGAAATGCGCCGGATCCAGCACCACCGTTTGCCAAACCTGCCCGCCTTGGAGGGCGACCTCGGTGGCGGAGTCGCTCAAGCCGATGGCCAGTTTGTTGGGTTGGGCGGAGCGAACCTCAAAAGCGAGATGAGAGCCAGAGGGCGCCTTCCATTCCTCTGTGTAAATTTTATGGGTTGAGATCGCCCATTCTTCGGGTTTGTAGGCGAACCATTGTTTTTTCCAATCGCCTTCGAAGTTCTCAATGAGGAGCGAGGGTTGTCGGGTGGCTTTGACTCCTGCGTCTTGAAGTTGCTTGTT
>JBILZC010000103.1:0-7868 GCA_044377415.1 Terrimicrobiaceae bacterium
GCGCAAGGCGCCCCCGAAGATCTGGGATTTGAAGGAAATAGAGGGAACGCGCACGGCATTGGAACTCAGCGAAATCTCCTCGATGAAAATGTCAGGAAGGATCTGTATGTTACCCAGTCTCGCACTGCCCTTGCCCCAGCTCGTATCTGCGGCGAGTGGCCCAAGAAACTTTTTGAAGTGTCCGACTTGGATATCCAGACCGGCGAGGTCCAAGTATCCGGGCGCGAGTTCGTTCAAACCCAAGTTCAAACCCTCTACCACAAAACGACTATCCTCACCCATAAGCTCGACGCGCGACTTCTCTATGGTGATGCATTCCGGCGTTTGACTTTCATCCACAAGAAACGCCAGCAAGCTAGCGGGGGTATCGGTGGGCACGGGGTTAGAGGCCTTGTCTCCTTCCGGTCGTCGTGGATCAATAAGGCAATCCAAATGCTTCACAGTCACCTTGCGAATGAGGTCACGCGGATTGGAATAAAGATCAAGCGGACCATTCCAGAGAATCTCCAGTCGCTCGATCGTCAGAAACTGGCGGGTGAACTTAGGGTTTTTCTGGGTAATGGATAGACCCTCGATCACCAACGGACTCGCAATACCCGCGCGAACGGAGTCAGCATGGAATTCCATTCCCCGAGTCGCACATACAAAATCCAAGCCATAGCGGATTCCAAAAGAAAGAATCGAAGGATTCAGCATGGCCAAGCCCATCAGAACGGCTGTGAATATAATAAAAAAACGTTTCATTCAAAAAAATCGAAGCGATCCCAAGGGGAACATAATTCTGACTATAGACGATTTTTTTGTCATGCAAGCCAGCTTGAGATTTCGATTTCTAGAGAAAGATTGAATATTGTGAATTGAATACTGAAGGTCATAGTCATCCTAGCTTACCGTCATTTTTGTACATGCGCATTGCCCGTTGGTTTATTTTTGGTTTTCCGACCCTTTTGATCTTGCTGGTCTGTGTCTCTTTCTGGAACGAGACACAGCTTTCCCAAGATAGAAAAAATGAAATGACGCTGGGATTGATGGGCGAACCCTCTTCTCTCAACCCAATCCAGCAGGCCGATAGCGCGTCATCGGAAGTCGCGAGTTCCTTATTCAATGGCCTCCTCAAATTCAGCCCCGACTTGGAGATCGTTGGCGATCTGGCTCAGACATGGTCACTGGATCAAACAACAACCATTTTTTGCCGAGATACGTCCACCGCGGAGAAGGTGTCGTCCCAACTGCAGGCATGGAGTAGCGAGTGGCCGGAATGGACACTCGGGGCTGTTAATGTCGACGGACGGGCCGTACTTTTAAAGTTTCGCGAGCCTGGTTTGGTGACTTCGAAAGAGATTGTTTCCCGCCTCTCCGTGGACGACTTGGCCCCGCTATCGCATCTTCGCTTAGAAGTGAAAGAAGCCTCCCGTGAGACACTCAAGAATCTACGAGATGCTTTTCCAAACTCGTCCATCGTTCGTGAATGGGTGGAATCTGGCGGCGCATTTGAAATCACCACCGATCCAACACTCGCTCCCGAAATCGAAAAGTGGCTTGGCGCGAATGGTGGCGGCACGGTCAAAGAATTGGAGAAAGTTACCTTTCTCGCCGAACCACAAGTCACATTCAAACTCCGCTCGGACGTGAAATGGCATGATGGCGCCCCCCTGACTTCGCGCGACGTGCGTTTCACCTACGAGGCGATTATGGACGATGCCACCGCATCCCCACGCAAGCCGGACTTCGATTTGATCCAGAGCATCCGGACACCCGATGCGCAAACGGCCATAGTCACCTACCGAAAACCCTACTCCCCTGCCCTCGAGAGTTGGATGATGTCCATCCTTCCATCGCATTTGCTAGAGGGCAAACCCCAGAGTTGGTGGGCGGAGAATTTCAACCGCTGCCCAGTGGGGACCGGCCCATTTATTTTCGACCACTGGAAGACAAACGAGTTGATCCATCTGAAGCGCAATCCCCACTACTTCAACGCGCCTGGGCCTTGGGTGGATGGCATCGTTTACCGCTTTATGCCAGATCAGCTCACCCTCCGCCTCGCTTTTGAGACGAGGCAGGTGGATTTTTGGAGTGCGGCCCCGTGGACCGTTTCGACATTCAAGGAAAACCCGCTGTTTGAGGTCTTCACCGAGGCGTCCTCGACTTACAACTATATCGGATGGAATCTGAAGCGGCCCCTTTTTCAAGATCCACGCGTTCGTCAAGCTCTCGCCCATGCTGTCGATGTTCCCTCGATGGTCCGATTCATTCTTTACGGTCGTGGCCTCCAGAGCACAGGGATTTTCACCCCGAAAATGTGGTTTTTCAATCCTTCCATAGCTCCCTTTGCTTATGATCCCGAAAAAGCTAAAAGCCTTCTGAGCGAAGCCGGTTGGAAGCCAGGCGCGGATGGAATACTCGAAAAGGACGGCCAACGTTTTACTTTCACCCTCATCACGAACAATGGAAACGAGGCCCGCCGAGACATTGCCACACTCACCCAAGACGGACTAAAAAAAATCGGAATCGAAATGAAAGTCGAACTCTACGAGTGGACGGTGTTTTTGAAAAACCACGTCAACAAAGGCGATTTCGACGCTATTGTTCTAGGGTGGTCACTCGGCAACAGCTTTGATCAATACCAGATTTGGCATTCCTCCCAGACCAACCCAGAGCAACTCAATGTCGTGGGCTACAAAAACCCCGAGGTGGACAGCTTGTTGGAAAGCATTCGCCAGGAATACCGCCGAGAAAAAATCATCGAATCCGCTGGGCGCATGCAAAGCCTCATCTATCACGACCAACCTTACCTCTTTCTTTTTGTGCCAGAAGGTTCAAGTGTGATGTGGAAAAACGCCTACCGCATCCGGCGTCCAGACGGCAAGGGCGGATGGATCGACGAGCCCATCCAAATGACCAAAGCCGGGACATTTTATTGGTCCGAGTGGTTTTACAGACCCGAATTTGCAGAACGTTTGCCATCTCAGAAATGAAACCGGAGATCTTTTTAACCTCAAATCTCGCAAAGTTTCTTAGAAATAAAACTTCTTCCATTCAAGTGGAGTTTATTTTTAAATAATTATGTCGTTCCCCAATGAATAATATCTCAGAACATTCTAACATGCCTTCTTTTGCACGTTTTTGGGGTGTAAGAGGATCCCTGCCGACTCCGGGCGCTTACACAGCGCGCTATGGTGGCAACACGACGTGTCTGGAATTACGGATCAATGGGGAGATCATTATTATCGATGCCGGGTCTGGGATTAGTCCCTTGGGAACAGCTCTCGTCGATGAATTCGGAATGAATCCGATTTCGCTGACCCTACTCAACACCCACACTCACTGGGATCACATCCAAGGGTTCCCTTTTTTTATTCCTGCCTACATGCCCCAAAACCGGATTCGCATTATCGGCAGGGATCCCTCCCCAAAGTCACTGGAGTCGATTTTTGGGAAAATGATGGATGGCGACAACTGCTTCCCGATTCCTCTCGAGGGGATGAAATGCCTGATCACATTCGACCATTTGCTCCCCGATGGTCAGAAGGATTACCAACTAGAAAAAGTGAAGTTTTCGACATGTCCGACGAATCACCCGGGTGGTTGCCTAGCTTATCGATTTGATACTCCCACCGGTAGCTTGGTTTTCCTTTCCGACCATGAAACCGAAGGCCCCGACGAACCTCGCATTATCGAATTCATCAAGGGGGCCCACATTCTGATTGCCGACACCCAATACACTCCCAAAGAAATCGAAACTCGCCGAGGTTGGGGCCACGGATGCTTTCGCAGCGTCGTCAATTTAGCGGAACGTGCAGGAGTCAAGAATCTCTACATGACCCACCATGACCCTGCGCACAAAGATGATTTCGTTGATCAAATGCTGGCCGATTCGAAGGGGTTGTTGCCACTTGGCTCAAAAATGAATGTCTTCGCGGCCACAGAAGGCCAGGAAGTCCGTTTCTAAAAAGACGTCTGCCCACTCTCCCCCTTCAGAGTCTTTTTTTTCGCTGTCTTTGAGTTTTTTTAAAATTCAGCGCTTGATTCAGCGAAAATATTGAATTACAAAACTCAATTCTTTCAGTGCCACGCCGGCATAGCACAGTGGTAGTGCAACGGTTTTGTAAACCGTAGGTCCTCGGTTCGAATCCGAGTGCCGGCTCCCCCTCAGAACCGCTTAAACAAAAGGTCTGAGGGTTTTTTATGTCTCTTTTTCAAAGCGCAGCAAAACGCAAGAAAACGCAGGAAAACGAGGTCTAAACGCCAACATAACGCCAACCGTTTTGCGTGATTTTTGGGGTTTCCTGTTAAAAAGCGCCCCCTCCATTTTCTCAATCAGGAAAGAAAATGCCGGTATGAGGTGAATAAAATCTAAGTCGAGCGAGGTCGGTTGGCTTTATGTTGGCGTTTAGAATATCGAACCTCGATGTGGTCTATGGACTGAGCACCGTTTAGGGTGCATCAAAAAACTCCGACTTGCGCTCACCGGTCGCCTGCGTGCTTTAACTCCCCTCAGGAAACTGGGTGGCGTTCTTTCTTTGCGTCAGGATGCCCGTGGAGGGCTTTTGATTCCAAAGCAAGGGCATGAAAGCGGGACACGAAAAAACCGCTGGCAACGTGAATCACCAGCGGCCCATTCGATTTGCCCAACTTTAGACGAAACGCTTTAGCCAACTGCAAATAGTCCCGTGGAATACCCCTCGGTCATTTGCGGCGACAAATTCCGCGAGTTCTTGCGTGGCTCGGATGAAGTGCGGTTTGGCGTTGGATGGGTAGGAATCGGGAATGCCCCATCTTTTTAAAACCTCGGCCTCGTCCTGCCCTGCTTGCTCTCCCATCTCGTGAAGTCGTCGGATCAGTCGGGCAGTCACGTTTTTGATTAAGGGCGCGGCCTCGCGGCGGACTTTCTCGGCTTCATCTCGGAGGCCGGACGCTTGGGCTTGGTAATTCTTGCGGCGTTCTTCAATCGTTCCAACTGCTTTCAATCGCTCGATGTCTAGGGTTGCTCGGAGGCCGGCAAGCTCAGCGCCGTGGTCGGCATTAGCGGCCTCAGGTGAAAATTGACAAGCGGCCTCAAGGATTCCAGCCTCACGTTCGGCAAGCCGGACGATCTCGCCAAGCTCCGGCGCGATCTTCGCCAGGTCTTTTTTGATGAGCGGCTGGAATGTTGCCGTGGTGACAGGCTCAAGGCCGTGCTGGACGTCTGGGAATGGTTCGGGTGCTGGCGTTGGCGTGTAGTCCCTCGCGGGTGCGGTTGCGCGGCGGGTGCGGGTTGCTGGTTCGTTGAGGGCTTCAAATGCTGAGTTCATCATATTTTTGAGAGGAGGTCGGTGATTTCGTTGCTGTGAATTTGCGCCCATTCAAAAGATGGGATCGCGGCTCGTATGCCTGCCTTCGGCTCAAAGGGCGGCTTGGTGTTTAAGATTTCGTAGAGGCGGCGAATCTCGGGAGTGCTTTGCCCGCTGGTGACGAAAAAGGCGACAACTCGCCGGACATTTTCGAGCAATTGAATTTCCTCAACATGGCTTTCAATCAGGGTGGCAAGGGCTTCGAGTTTCTCATGCCGGATTGCGGCTTTGGCGAGGTCGATAGCAATCTTGGACTCGGCCAAGGGCGCGGTGCGGGCGTGTTCGAGCAAGCCCTTAATCGTTTTACGGTTCATTGTGCTGCCTCCTGCTTGGCGCGGCTAAGTGCCTTGGCCTTTACTGCCACGGACTCAAGGTCGGGCATCGGTGCGGGCTTGGTGGCGGGTTTGCCTCCGTTTAGGGCGGCTTGGATTTCCTCAAGTCGGCTTGCGGCAAAAATGAAGGCGGCGTTTTTGTTCGATCCTGCCCTGCCATCGGCGGCGATTGTGCCGGACTCAACTGCGGCGATTATTCGATTTACTGGGACGCTCAAGGCTCGGCCCAGTTCTGATGCTGTGTGGTAGGTTGTCATTCACCCGTTGCTGATTGTCAAATTGCCGTTGGCCTTTTCCCTGCTCTGCGCGCCTTGCGTTCCTCCGGCGATAGCGCGGCCCATCTTGCGCGGCAGGCCTCGCTGTAAATCGTTCGGGCGGCTACGGATTTCTGCCCCCATCCGTGAAAATTCAACTCGTTTTCAACTTTGCGCGCATGATGATCCAAAAGCTGCTTTGAGACGCCCGCCCGCTTCGCCAGTTCGGTCAATGTGACGCCGTCTCGGTTGAGTAAATAACGCGCGCCTAAAACTCGGAGGCCTAAAATCTGAAGGTTGATTTTCACGGCCGGAGCCTTTGGCAATAAGTGGCTGAAGAATTTCGCCAACCTATCAGCGGCAACTTCTTTGATTTCGTCGGCTCCTTGATCTCGCCTCATCTCGATCCAAAGCAAAACATCCTGCGCCTGCTTTTCGGTGAGGTCGGCAAATTCTCGGAGCCAGTCAACATCGGCGTCATCTGGTTCCTCCGGCAGTTTCACCGCAACCTGTATCCCTCCCTCGTAGCCTGTGCCGTGGGCTGTCATCGTGGAGTCGGCAACCCCAGTTGCGCCTCCCGCTCGGAAGTTTGGCAACATCGGCGCATCAACTCCCAGAGACGCTAGGCGGGCTTTTTCATCTGGCGAGAGGCTGTCTGTCCAGCGGGCGTATTCGAGGGCGTAGGCGGCATCCTCAGCGTTCTGTCGGTCTGCGTGGTCGGTGATGTCTTCGCGGACGCTTGAATCAATTTCCATGCCCCTCGGTTGGAGTCAAATTCGAGTTTTGATCCGCGCGCGAGAGGGTCAGGGCTGTATCGTTCAAAGTGCAATTTTTGCCCTTTGGTTCGCTCCGCGCGCGCGAGGGTCAGGGGATTGCTGAGGATCAAAATGACACTCAACAATCGTTCGCTCCGCGCGCGCGAGGGTCAGGGGGAAACTAATTCCGAAATCAGAAAAGGTTTCTGCGTTCGCTCCGCGCGCGCGAGGGTCAGGGCTTGGCGTCCGGCTTCAGCGGTCGCTTGGAAGAGGTTGTTTCCAGATGGTCAACAAAATACCGGAAGAAGTAAGGCAAAAAATTGCCTTAGTTTTGAAGACTTCGCAAAGCAGTCATTCAAGGTCAACCATCTATACGCCAAGCAAGCCCTCGCCATAGCCAACTACTCGCCTGAGTTGCTGGCTCTCACCGAACGGCCCGACACTCAAAACGTGATGCCCCTGCTCGCCCTAAGGCAATGATTCGATCAGCCTCGCCTCGGAGCGTGGCCTCAATGCTCTTTTGAGGTTGCCCCACAAGGCGCGGTGCAAGTTGCTTTGCGAAGTGCTCAAGAGAGTTTCGGATGGGCTGGAGGGTCTGATTGAAAAGCTCAATGGCATCGGCTTTGAAAATCAGCTCGCCCTCAAGTTCGCGTTCCTCAAGCTGTGCGGTTTTGATTCGAGTCTCCAAAAATGCAATTTCTCGCAATGTCTTTTGCAGTCGGGCCTCAGCGAGTGGCGACAAGCCCGCTGATTTTTCGGAAACGGGATTTCCCGATATTTTTTGATCTCGCAAGATGGTTGAGGCGCGGCGGCGAGATACGGCGAGTTCTTCGGCGAGGCTGTCGAGTGCTGCGTTGCGCGGGCGTCCTCGGGATCGTTTCGTTTCGGTGGCTGTCATGCCTTGGGCGCGGTGTCGAATTATTGAATAAGCGGAAACGCGATTTCCACCGCTCTCTCATAAAAGACAAGCGTCCGACAAACTACTTGTTCTGGATGGTTACGGGAGCCTTCGAACTAGGGGGGGTATCTTGTCCCTTCATTCTTCCGAGGAGCCGAGGAGCACTTTTTATATTTCAACCATAAGGGCAGTTTGAAAAATTCTGGGTTTTAAATTTTGGCATCGCAGCAAAAGCTCATTTTAAAAAATCGGCAATTTTATTATGTCGAATCCATTGGATCGAGTGGTTGAAATGATAA
>JBILZC010000035.1:0-22153 GCA_044377415.1 Terrimicrobiaceae bacterium
TTCGCTCGCTCAGTCCTAAATCGCGCCGACGATATCGCGGATCAACTCGGGGCCGTGATAAACGAAGCCTGTGTAGATCTGAACAAGGTTCGCGCCGGCATCGAGTTTTTCCTTGGCCGAGGCGGCGTCCATAATGCCGCCCGAGGCAATGATCGGGAGTTGCGTGACAGACCGAAGGGTGCGGATGACTTCAGTCGAGCGTTGGCGGAGCGGGGCGCCGCTCAGTCCACCGGTCTGGTCTGCGGGAGCAGGGATGGCGGTGTGGTCGAGGGTCGTATTTGTGGCAATGAGGCCAGCGAGCTTTTCCGAGTCGGCGAGAGCCGCCATTTCACGAACGGCGTCATCGGTGAGATCGGGGGCGATTTTGACCAAAAGTGGCTTGCCGCTGTGGATGCGCTTAAGAGTTCGGATGATCTGGGCCAGAGAATCGCTATCCTGAAGGGTGCGAAGGCCGGGGGTATTTGGCGAGCTGACGTTGATCACAAAGTAGTCTCCATACGGAAGGAGGAGGTTGTAGCTCGTTGCGTAGTCGGAGGCGGCATTTTCCAGCGGAGTCACCTTGGATTTTCCGATGTTGATACCAACGGGAATGTTTGGCCAACGACCGCTGGATTTGAGGCGGCGAAGACGTTTCGCTGCGGCGCTGGCTCCTCGGTTGTTGAATCCCATGCGATTGATGAGGGCCTCCTGCGAGGGGAAACGGAAGCTGCGTGGCTTTTCATTTCCGGGCTGGGCGAGTGCGGTGATCGTACCTGCTTCCAGAAAGCCGAATCCCATCGCCTGCCATGCGGGGAGGGCGACGGCATTCTTGTCCATACCGGCGGCAAGTCCCACGGGGTTTGGAAAATTAAGACCAAAAAGTCGCAGTGGGCGCTGGGGAAGGGGGCCGAATATCGAGCGTAAAAAGGGAGAGGGGGTGAGTCGGAGCGCCGCCATGGCGAGATTGTGGGCCGCTTCGGCGGGCAGGCAGAATAAAAGCGGGCGCAGAATTTGTAGGTAGCAGTTCACTACGATCAATGTCGCCTACACCATGCCCTAGCTACAATCGGAAAGTGCTCACTGGCGAGCACGGGCTTGACTGCGTTGCCTCCGGCTCCGATAAATGAAAGCTCCATGACAGCACCTGAAATATTTGGAGTTTTGAGCGCATCCCAAAGTGCGGAGATTTTGATCTGGTTGGCAAACCATGACCGCCCGGCCTATCGGAACTGCGCCTCTATGCTGGCTACGCGCCGCAAGTTGCGTCCGGTCTTTGTTGAACGTAAGCCACGGGATGAAAAAAACCAGTGGATGCAAGACGCGCTGACTCGTCCCGCGAATGCCGATCTGGCACTTGAAATCCTGCAGGTCTGGACGTTGGGAAACAACCTCGCGATGGTGGCTGAGTTTTTGGATGCGCTGGCGATTTCGCATGATGGCAAGGGGTTGATCGATCAGATTCCCTCCGAGCCGCCGGCCGAAAAAGTGAAGTCTGCCGTTGAGGCTCTTCTAGCCAATCATGGAGTCTTCCAGGTTTTCGTTTATTTGCATTTGTTTGCGGGTATGGATGAGGAAGGTTGGTTGACTCTCAAGGATCTCCTTGCGACCCATCCGTCTCTAGCCCCAGTAACGCTAGCGAAAGCGGCATGAGCCCTTTTTCCGATTCCCTCAAAGGAGCGTTGGAAACCTTCGAGTCTCTCCGGACACTCGAACCGAAGGTGATGGAGGCCGCCAAGTTGGTGCTCGATTGCTTGAAGTCCGGTAGCAAGTTGCTCCTTTGCGGTAACGGCGGTAGCGCGGCGGATAGCTCGCACATCGCGACGGAGTTCACTTGCCGATTCATGGGCGACCGTCGCCCGTATCCGGCCATTTCGCTCACCTCCGATGGAGGGTTGCTCACCGCGATTGGAAATGACTACGCTTTTCAAGAGGTCTTTGCACGGCAAGTGCGGGCCTATGGCAAGCCAGGCGACGTGCTGATCACGCTCACGACCAGCGGGAAGTCGCGGAATATTCTGTCTGCGATCGAAGAAGCCAAGCGGATCGGTGTTAAAAACATCGTCTTTCTTGGCAAGGGGGGAGGCTTCACGAAGGGTGCTGCCGATATCGAGATCCAAGTATCGGGAAACGTCACTGCCCGCATCCAAGAGGCCCACAAATTCCTCCTTCACACGATTTGCGAGATTGTTGAGCCGAGTCTCGACAAGGAATGAGTCTGCTTCTGACGATTTTCGCAGCCGTGCTGGGAGCGGTGGTGGGGTCGTTTTTGAATGCCTGCATTCACCGCATGCCATTGGGACTGAGTCTCACCGAGCCGCGTCGCTCTTTTTGTCCCTCCTGCAAAAAAACCATCCCATGGTATGAGAATCTGCCGCTTGTGAGTTGGCTCGCCTTGCGCGGGCGTTGCTCCACCTGCGGGGAGGCGATTGCTTTTCGGTATTTCCTCGTTGAGTTGCTGACGGCGGTGTTGTTTTGGTGGGTTTGGGAATCGTATGGGTTTCCGCTCGCCTTGCCTTATTGGGTGTTTATATCGCTTTTGGTTACGGCGACTTTCATTGACCTTGAGCATTTCATTATCCCCGACGAGATCACATGGGGTGGGGTATTTTTGGGAGTGGGGCTGAGTATAGCTTTGCCGGAAATGATGGAAACAAGCTCGCGGATCATGGCTGCGGGGTTGTCGCTGGGTGGCGCTGCTTTTGGATTTGGCCTCCTCTTTCTTGTTGTCGAGGCTGGCAAATGGGCCTTCGGAAAAATCAAACACCGCTTCCCCGATGGCGAGGGCTTTGAGTGGCTGCGTGATGGTGACCAAGCGGAAATTCTTCTTGGCTCCGAAAAGTTGATTTGGATGGATATTTTTTCCCGCGAAAAAGACGTGCTCACGATCGAGTTGGATGGCCCTGTGAATGTGGATGGTCGCGAGATCACGGCGGCCAAGTTGATTTTTCACTACAATCAGGCCGACCTTGCGGGCGAAAAGTTCTCTTTAGATAGCTTGGTGCGCATCACGGGGCGGATGCGCTCGATTGTGATACCTAGGGAGGCCATGGGCTTCGGTGATGTGAAATTCATTGCCTGCATCGGGGCGTTTCTGGGCTGGCAGGCAGTTCTTTTCACGCTTTTCTCGGCGTCCGTGATCGGTAGTTTGGCTGGAATCGCGGGAATGTTTCTCGCCAAGGATCGGGCAGGAACGCGAATTCCGTTCGGCCCTTTTCTCGCATTGGGAGCGGGCATATGGATTTTTGGGGGCCGATTACTGGTAGAATGGTATTTTTCGAACCTGGCACATTTTCGTCTTCCCTTGGAATTTTAATCCCCCTGTGCCTCTCAATCTGTTGTAATTCGCATCGTCATGTCGAAAACCGTCAAGCTTCCGTTCCTGCAGCTCGTGCGGGCTTTTTGGAGTCCCTATTTGAAATTGCTGGGGTATATGACCCCATACCGCAAACGATTTTTTCTCGGCATCGCCTTCGGCGTTCTTGCTGGCATCGTGAGTGGATCTTTGACCCTAGTCATCCTTAAGGCGGGAGAATCCATCGGGGTGAAAATCGATAAATCCCAACTCATGCCAGGTGCTATTCCGACAGAAGGGCCCGGTATTGGGGATGTGATCGGGATGAGTATGCTCATTCCTCTCGTGATGGTTCTCAGGGGGCTTTTTTCCTACCTCAACGTGTATTGTTTAGCGTGGGTCAGTTTGCGGGTCCTGAGGGATATTCGGACCAAGTTATTTTCGCATCTCATGTCGCAGTCGCTCGATTTTTTCAACCGTGAAAAGACGGGCACGCTCATGTCGCGGGTGATGAGTGATACGAGGGTGACGCAGAATGCGCTGACTTCGATTTCAGCCGACGTCATCAAGGATCCGATCGCTGTTTTGACGCAGGTCGGTGTGCTTGTGGCGATTGATTGGAAATTCAGCCTCACTACCTTGGTGCTTTTTCCGTTGTGTATTCTTCCGGTGATTTATTTTGGGCGCAAGGTGCGCAAGGCGGGAAAGGCAGAGGAAAGAGAATCCGCTCAGATGTCTGTGATTCTTCAGGAAACTTTTGCAGGGGTTCGGGTGATCAAAAGTTTTGCACGTGAGAACTACCAGACCGAGCAGTTTGCGAAGTCGAGCGACACGCAACTCAGAAACAGCCTTCGGGTCCGCCGCAGTTCGGATATCGTTCACCCATTGATTGAATGCGTGGCCGCATTCGGTGTCGTCTTGGCGATGGTCTATGTTTACTACGCCGACATCAGTTTCATCAAATTTGCAGCACTTTGCGGGGGTATATTCATGCTCTACCAACCGGTCAAAAATCTCAGCCGTATTCCCATGCAGATGCAGAAGTGCATGGTCTCGGCAATGAATGTGTTTGAGCTTATGGACAGGAAGCCCAGCATTGTGGATCGCCCAGAGGCTATTGTGATGGGGAGGTCCGAGGGGAGGCTTGATTTTGATAACGTGAGTTTCGACTATGGTTCGGATAAGGCCGCCGTGCAGGGGGTGAGTCTTCAGATCGAGCCCGGAAAAAAATATGCTCTTGTGGGGGCGAGTGGAGCCGGCAAAAGCACGATTCTGTCGCTCATTCTGCGTTTTTACGATCCTCAGAGCGGAGTTGTTCGGATCGATGGGCATGATTTGCGGGATGTCGCCCAGCACTCGCTTCGCGAGACTGTGGGAATGGTGACGCAAGAAACATTTTTGTTTCACGATACGATCTCCGAAAATATTCGCTACGGACGCCTTGATGCGACTCGTGAGGAAATCATTGCGGCGGCGCAGTCCGCCTTTGCGCACGATTTCATTCTGGCCCAACCGGACGGCTACGAAACCATCGTTGGCGACAAGGGTTGCATGCTGAGTGGTGGGCAGCAGCAAAGATTGGCGATTGCCAGGGCGCTTCTCAAAAATGCCCCGATTCTTCTTTTGGACGAGGCGACATCGGCTTTGGATTCCGAGAGCGAGCGAATGGTGCAAGCCGCTCTGGAGCGCCTCGCCGAGGGGCGTACCGTCGTGGCTATCGCTCACAGGCTCTCGACGATTCTTAATTCGGATTGCATCGTAGTGATGGATCAAGGCCGGATCGTGGCCACGGGTCGCCATGAGGAACTTATCCAAAAATCGGACCTTTACCGAAGTCTCTACGAACTGCAGTTCCACCACCACGATAGTTTGAGTTCCGAGCCTATACCGGCATGAATTTGCAGCCATGGATGATCCCGGAGCATCTTGCGCCGGGGGATGCAAGGAGCCTTGAAGGGGATTGGGCCGACATGGAGTTGCATCGCATCACCTCGATCGAAGATCCCTTTTTCTCTCTGGCGTTCGGGGCGCTTTGCGCGGAGTTCGGTGATGCGGGAGAGATGGAGCAAGAGTCGGTCATTGCTCGGCGTATGCAATGGCTGCCGGGGCAGATGATCAATGGGGCCTCGATGCAATATGCTCTTCAGATTGTGACGCGCCGAGGCGAGTTTGTCGCGGTGAGGGATCACACGGTCATCATTCTTGAGTCTGAACCAGGAGCGGTCGTTCATCTTTCCCACAATCTGGTCGCTCCTGAGTGGCGTCGGAGCGGGATTGCGGGGTGGATGCGGGCGCTTCCTGTCGCGACGGCCATGGATTCGATCCGATCGCTTCAACTTTCCGATTCCTCGCCGGTGACACTGATCGGAGAAATGGAGCATTTTGATCCTGCGCGATCGGCAACATTGGTTCGCCTCACTGCCTACGAAAAGGCGGGATTCAAAATGGTCGATCCCTCCCTTGTCAGTTATTTCCAGCCTGATTTTCGTGATCCAGCGGAGATCGATCTTTCATCAGGGCCACAGCCATTGCCGCTCACTCTGATGCTTCGTCGTATTGGGCACGAGGCGGAGGATTTTGTGGGAGGGGCCGAGATTCTTCACGGCGTGAAAGCTCTCTACAAAATGTATGCCGCGGAGTTCAGATCGGCAGACATGCATCAGGTTTACGAATCGCTGAAAACCTATCCCTCCCACTCGGATCGTATTCCCCTTAAACTTCCAACCGCGCGATGACTCTCTTTCATGATCCGGGATTTGCAGCGCCGATCGGCAAGCACATCATGCCGATCTCGAAGTTTGCATTAGTTGCTGCGGAAGCCAAAAAAGCCTTCCCTCATATATCCATCGTTTCTCCCGATCCCGTCACGGAGGATGATCTGCTGCGGGTGCACGCTCCCGACTACATCTCTGCGGTGAAAACGGGTGAACCTCGCTCGCTGGCGGAGTCGCAGAAATTTCCATGGAGTCCGGAGTTGTTTTCCAGCGTATGTTTGACAGGCGGGGGTGTCCTTGCTGCTGCACGTCAGGCTCTTTCGGATGGCGTTTCCGGGGCACTGGCGAGTGGGTTTCATCATGCTTGCTTTGATCATGGTGAAGGGTTTTGCACTTTCAACGGTCTTGTTGTTGCGCTCGAAGCTCTGCGGGCATCTGGGCAGATACGCCATGCGGCAGTGCTCGATCTCGATCTTCATTACGGAAATGGCACCGCACAATTGACCGCAGAGCGTTCATGGTTGCGAGCGTTGTCGATATACGGGAACGACTATGATGCCAATACGCCCTACCGTGACGTTCGCTCAAGGCGCCACGTGGATGGGGATAAACACTTTTCTGTCCCCCTTATTCCGTCAAGCTCCAGCGATCGGAATGTCTTAATGCAAGCCCTCGAGGATCATCTGGATTGGATCCTTGCCGCGGAGAGGCCCGATATTCTTCTCTATCAGGCTGGAGCTGACCCGCTGAGAGACGATCCTTATTCGCCCCTAGATTTGAATCACGCCGACCTCATGGAGCGCGATCGGAGGGTTTTTCAATTCGCTAAGAGCCACTCGCTACCAGTCGCTTGGGTTCTCGCAGGTGGGTATACCGAGGATATTTCGCAGGTGGTCGATGTGCACCTCAATACACTCAGAGCGAGTGTGGACGTCTTCGGTTAGGGTGTGTCCGGTTCATCATTGACGACTTCTGGCGCCACCGATTTCAGCGCCTTGTGTGCGGCTCGGGTGATCCAAATCGTGACAAGGATGGTAACGAGAATTTCTGTGGCATAGATCATCCATGCAGTTGGGCCCTGGTGGATTCCCCCCTTCGCAGCGGAGCCGAACACGGCCCCCGCGAAAGCGTAGGCGGCACTGATGGGAAGGAAGCCGATCCACGACGCAACGATGTAGCGCCAAAAAGGAACACGGGAAAGCCCAAGTGCGCAGCTGACCAAGCTATGAGGAAGAATGGGGGAAATGCGGGTGAGAATGATCAACCGCCAAGCATCTCGGGTGGCCACATGGTTCAGGGCTTGAAATTTTCGGCTAAGAGCGAAGCGGCGCTCCATCCACCCACGCAGCAAATAGCGGGTGGTAAGAAAATTCGTGAGCGCGCCGCCGACTGAAGCGATGGAGACGAGGAGCGTGCCGCCCGCGAATCCATAGACCGCCCCCGCTCCGAAGCTCAGTATGGAACCGGGAAGGAAGAGCACGCAGGAGATCGTGTATAGGATCACAAACCAGACCCAACCGATCGGCCCAGTGTGCTCGATCCAGGCCATAGCCTGTTCCATCCACGATGTCCACTGCGCGAGCATCCGGAGCCTAAACGAGCTTCTTTTCCAGAATCTCGCCGGCGAGGGCAGGGTTGGCTTTGCCTTTAGAAAGTTTCATCACTTGTCCCTTGAGGAAGTTCAACGCGGAAGCTTTGCCTGTTTTGTAATCGGCGACCGGGCCAGGATTCGCGGCGATGACTTCATCGACGAATACTTCGATGGCACCAGTATCGCTCTCTTGCTTGAGACCCTTTTCTTCCACGATGACCGAGGCGGATTTGCCGGTTGAGAACATTTCCGCAAAGACTTCCTTGCCTTGCTTAGAGTTGATCGAGCCAGCGTCAATGAGGTTCACCAGTTCGTCGAGAGAAGATGGTGCAATTGGACAATCTGAGATGTTGACGGAGCCCGCTGACATCGCGCTCAGGAGATCGTTGATGATCCAGTTCGCGACATTCTTGGGTTTCTTGGCGCCGCGGGCGGCGGTTTCAAAGTAGGATGCCAGTGCGAGGTCGCTCGCCAAGACGGAGGCATCGTAGTCACTCACGCCGAAATCGCTCACAAAGCGGGCGCGCTTTTCCCATGGCAGTTCCGGCTTGCGGAGGCGGGCGGCTTCGACGATGGAGGCGGTTTTGACAGGAAGGAGATCGGGATCGGGGAAGTAGCGGTAGTCGTGCGCGCTTTCTTTGATGCGCATGAGGGTGGTCTCGCCTCGAACGTCATCCCAGCGGCGGGTTTCCTGTTGCAGGGTTCCTCCATTGCGAAGGATTTCAACCTGGCGTGGAATCTCAAAAATCAAGGCCCGACGAACTCCGGAGATCGAGTTCAGGTTTTTGATCTCGATCTTGGTACCGTATTTATCGGTGCCGACCGGACGGACCGAGACATTCACATCGCAGCGGAGTTGGCCTTTCTCCATGTCGGCGTCACTGATGCCGCCGTAGATCATCACTTGCTGGAGGACGGTCAAATACGCGAAGGCTTCCTCAGGTGTGGAGATGTCGGGTTCGCCGACGATTTCCATCAGTGGTGTACCGGCGCGGTTGTAGTCGATGCCGGTTGCCGTTTCCATGTGGAAACTCTTGGCCACATCTTCTTCGAGATGGATGCGAACGAGGTGCATGTTTTTATTCGGTGTACCGATGGATTTCTGAGCGTCCTTCGGATAAGCGAGATCATTAAGGGGAACGATGCCGCCGAGGCAGAGTGGCATATCATACTGGCTGATCTGATAGTTCTTCGGCATGTCGGGGTAGAAATAATTCTTTCGGTCGAATTTGCAGACCGGGCCGATCTCGCATCCGAGCATCAGGCCGGCGAGCGCGGTGAGCTTGAGGGCCTCCTCGTTCATCACAGGCAAAGCGCCGGGCATGCCCATGCAGACCGGACAAACATTGGTATTCGGCTCGGCTCCATATTCCACGGCGCAGGAACAAAACATTTTGCTGCGCGTCTTGAGTTGAACGTGAACCTCGAGGCCGATGGTGGTGATGTAATCAGTCATGGTTTGGATTTAGAAGTGGTGGGACTTTGATCGGGAGGCATCGCGTAATCGAGCGCTTTTTGCAGGTCAAGGCTCATCACGAGCTTCTGTAGCGAGGGGTCGCTGACCGCTTGCATCAGGGTGGGATTTCGTAAAAGAGCGGCGTAATCTTTCTTTTGCGAGGCTGCGACGAGCTCGGGATCCTGCAGGATCGCTTGGATGCGAGGATGGGCGACGATTTTCATTACGCCCGGATAGTCCAAAAATCGCACCATAGCATTCGGGTCGGTGGTTAATTTGCTGAGTCGGACAATGTGGTCGTAGGCCTCATTCGGAAGGATATCCACGGACTTAACGAGCGAGCCGATGGAGCCCATTTCCAAGGACTCTTTGAGTGTGGCTAAACCTTGCGCGAGGGCCGGAGCATCCTTTGGCTTTCGTCCTGCCATGCTCGATTGCGCGAGCGCACCTGAGGCTCGAACAAGAGAAACCGTCCCCCACAAAATAAATACTCCTGTGAGAAGTCCAAAAAAAGCCCCACCTAATCCGAACATGGTTCGCACAAAGCCGGGTGGTTGCTGGTAAGTTCGCTTAAATAAAATCGCGCTTAGGAAAAGGCAGACCGCGAGCACGATGAGCGTGACCGCCAAGCCGACGCCAAGGCCCGCAAAAAAGGACACCCCCGGCATCACGATGGCCACAACGGCGGCAATCGCTTGTCCGACCATCATGCCGAGAAATCCGGATAAAACAAAGGCGCCGAAGTGCAGGCCTGAACGGATGACGCCCCGACGCCAACCGCCGTAGATTTCCCAGAGCAAAAAAAGGCTCGCTCCGTAAAGAAGCGCATTCTGCCAAAATGGGGACGCCGAGCCCATGTATTAACGTGGCAGTATATCTTGCGCGCGCTGACGTAGCGCATGATCGCAGAGCACGAGGGCGGTCATCGCTTCGACCATTGGAACCGCGCGAGGAAGGACGCAGGGGTCGTGGCGACCTCTGGCTGCGAGAGTGGATTCCTTGCCCTCGATGGTAACGGTCGATTGCGGGCGGGAAATGGTGGCCGTCGGCTTGAATGCCACACGGAAGAGGAGGGGCTCGCCATTGCTGATTCCGCCCTGCACGCCACCCGAGCGGTTACTTGTCGTATGCACTACGCCATCGCGGATTTCGTAGGCGTCGTTGTGTTCCGCTCCTGTGAGGAGGGTGCCTGCAAAGCCGGATCCCATTTCAAATCCCTTCGTGGCAGGAAGACTGAGCATGCCTTTTCCCAAATCGGCTTCCAAGCGGTCGAAAACCGGTTCGCCGAGGCCAACGGGCATTCCGCGCACTGTGGCATCAATGAGGCCACCCACGCTATTGCCCTCGCTGCGGACTTGTTTGATGCGGGCGATCATTTTTTCGGCGGCATCCGAATCCGGGCAGCGCACGGCATTCGATTCGATCGCAGTGGAGGTCACGGAGTCGGCATTCACGCTGGCTTCGATATCATGGATGCGGGATACCCAAGCGAGGATTTCAAGGCCGGGATAAAGGGTGGTGAGAATCTTTTTTGCGACTGCGGCGGCAGCGACGCGACCGATCGTTTCGCGCGCGGAGGAACGTCCGCCGCCCTCCCAGTTGCGAACGCCATATTTGCTCTGGTAAGTAAAATCGGCATGCGACGGGCGAAAGTGGGTTTCCATTTCGCTGTAGGCCTCCGGCCTTGCATCCGTATTAGGAACAAAAATGGAGATCGGCGTGCCGAGTGTGACTCCACGGAAAACTCCCGAGAGAATCTTGCAGGTGTCTTCCTCCTTGCGAGGCGTGACGATATCGCTTTGGCCTGGCCTGCGACGGTCGAGGTCAGGTTGAATGTCCGCTTCGGATAGTGGTAGTCGGGGCGGGCAACCATCGATCACCACTCCTACGCCACCGCCATGTGACTCGCCCCAGGTCGAGATGCGAAATAAAGTTCCAAATGTGCTGGCCATGAATTGACCATTAAAAAAACAGAAACCCGAGGAGCGATCACGCGAATAATTCAGGGCTCACAGAAAAAGGGGGAAATGGGGTGATCGACGGGACTCGAACCCGCAACAACCAGGACCACAACCTGGAGCTCTGCCATTGAGCTACGACCACCATTTTATTCCCAGCCGGAATGGGCTGTAGAAAGCCTTTATTTCGATGCTTTGGGCTTATTTGTCAACGCCGATTTTTGAGATCAGGGTGCGGAGTTCGGCTGCCGACCACTGGCCTGGGACATTCGGACTGTGCAACCAACCGTAGTTGAGCGCCGACCCGCAATTCGCGAATAGGAGACGCGAACTCATTCCCAGCGGGCCCATGCCCATGATCGCGAGAGGCAAGGTGCAGCCGTTCCAAAGATCCAGAAGTCGCGACACATCCTTCGGCGTGGTGGTGCGAGTGGCGATTTTTACTAAGGTCGCGCCTGCATCTTTCGCTCGTCGGATGACCTCTCGCAGGCGCGGTGCGTCGGGTGTTTTTTCGAAGTCATGAAATGAAGCGATGACACCGATGCCGTTGCTCTGAGCGCAAGCGGCAACGTCTTTGAGGCCCGCCAGCGATCGCACTTCGATATCCACGAGCGCGGCCGTTGGAAGGAGGCTCAGCAGAAGTTCACGCCTTCGTGCTTGTGTAAGCGCATTTTTGCCGCCCTCGAGCGGGTGGCGGGCTGTAATGATCCAAGGAATGTGGGAATGGGGGATCTTTTCTCCGAGAAAATCGGCGCGCCATTCCAAGTAATCCACCCCGCCTTGTGGAAGACGTTTCGCTGCGCTGACGGCTTCCGCTGAATCGACGATTCCGACGACGGCGCACGCATTGCTGACTTTGAGGTTCACTTTTTTCCCCTTCATTTGCCCATCTCACTACACAGCTCTAGGAGTAAAAGAAAGGAGCGAAAGTGTGGGGCGTAATTCAATGCCAAATAGTCGATCGCTCTTGCCAAGGGGGGTAGCTTTTATATCCTGCTCATCTCTTATATGAAATTTGCGACCTTATTATTCCTTGCCCAAGCAGCACCCGCAGAGCAACCGAACCCACTCATCTCGATGGCACCGCTGGTATTTATTTTTGTTATTTTTTACTTCCTCCTCATCCGACCACAGCAAAAGAAAGCAAAGGCACATTCCAAACTCGTGGAATCGATCAAAACCGGCGATCAAGTCGTCACGAATGCCGGAATCCACGGGGTCGTCGCCAATGTGAAAGACAAAACGCTCATTATTAAAATCGCTGATAACGTGAAGGTCGAGTTTGACCGCGCCGCTGTGGCTGCGGTGCTCAAACCTGCTGAGGCTCCTTCGGCCTAATTTCTCTGAAACTCCGGTGACTGCAGAGTCGCCTCAAATAACACTACAAGATGACGCCTGCTCTCACATTTGCTTTTGGACTACTTTTGCTGGTTCTTTTAGGTTGGTATTTTGCCAGCGATCTGTCATCTCGTAAGCGGTGGTTGGGTTTGATTCTGACGTTACTATTAACGGCATTCTGTGTGGAGCAAATCGTTCCGCCGAGCAAGAAAATCCGCCTCGGTCTAGACCTGCAGGGGGGCACATCTTTCCTCATTCGTCTTGTTCCGCAGACCGAGACTGGCATCACTCCCGACCTGCTCGAGCAGGCGGTGGAAGTCATCCGCAAGCGTATCGACCAATATGGGGTTAGTGAACCCGTCATTACGCCTCAAGGAAAAGATCGCATCTTGGTGCAGATCGCCGGATTGGACACGAAACAAATCGAGGAAGCCAAATCCCAACTTCAGCGCGTGGCCAAGCTGGAGTTTTCCATTGTCGATGACGGCGGACAATCCCATGTCCAGCGAATCCAGTCCGGTGAGGAAGTGATGGATCCATCCTACGTCCTCAAGTCCTATAAGCTCTCAAAAGAGTCCAAGGAGGAATCGCAGATCCTCGTCAAGCGCCGTGCGGCGATGACGGGTGAATATGTGACAAAGGCTTTCGCTTACTTTGATCAACAAGGGTATGGTGTTTCGCTTACGCTTAATGCCGAAGGGGCCAAGATTTTTGATGAGGTGGCGCGGCAAAATAAAGGCCGTCAGATGGCGATCCTTCTGGATGGGGAGGTGATCTCTGCACCCGTTCTTCAGACGGATCATTTTGGTGGACGTGCTCAAATCACTGGAAACTTCAGTGACAAGGAAGCCCGTGATTTGGCTAGTGCCTTAGAGAATCCGCTTCGTGTTCCTGTTCAAATCGAGGAAACGCGGAGTGTGTCACCTACGCTTGGCTCGGATTCGATTCGTAGCGGTGTGCTCGCTGGTGTTTCCGGTTTGGCGCTCGTGATGGCCTTTACGTTTCTGTACTATCGCTTCGCTGGGTTGGTTGCGATCGTGGGACTATTGATCAATATTGCACTCCTGCTTGGGGCGATGGCGATGTTCAACTTCACCCTCACTTTGCCGGGTATCGCGGGAATTATTTTGACCATCGGCATGGCGGTGGATGCAAACGTGCTTATTTTTGAGCGTTTGCGCGAGGAGATGGCGGCTGGAAAATCTCTCCCAACCGCTCTGGCTGGCGCCTACGACAAAGCATTCAGCGCCATTTTTGACGCGAATGCCACGACACTTATTACGGCACTCATCCTGTTTTGGCAGGCGAGCGGATCGGTGAAGGGATTCGCTGTCACGCTCACGCTGGGCATCATCGCCTCGATGTTCTCTGCGCTTCTCTTTACCAGAACGGCCTTCCGTTGGTTGGTGGAAAAAGGTGGGCTGAAATCGCTTCGCATGCTCGATCTTGTCACCGACAAGAAGTTCGATTTCCTTGGCAAGCGCAACTTGGCACTGGTTTTTTCGATTCTGATGATTGGTGGGTCGATTGGAATCTTTGCGATTCGCGGGGAGAAAAATTTCGGCATCGACTTTCGTGGTGGTGATCTTTTGATCGTCGATTCCTCCAAGCCCATCACTGTGCCGGAAGCCCGTTCCGCGATCAATGATGCGGGAGTTGTGATCCAGTTTGAGCGCGAGGGCACCAAGGAAGTCCTGACATTCCGGAGTGCCCAAGGAACATCCGATGTATTGCTCAAACAGCTTCAGACTTCGTTCCCGGATCGCGGATTGGTTTCCATCGGCCAAGATACGGTGGGACCTCAAATCGGCATGGAGTTTGCCAAGTCGGCACTCATTGCCTTGGGTTTGGGAATGGTGGGCATCTTTTTGTATGTCACGCTTCAGTTTGAGTTTTCCTTCGCGCTCGGGGCCGTGGTGGCCTTGCTTCACGATATCATTATCACCATCGGGGTTTTTGCTCTCATCGGCGGCGAGTTATCCTTGGTGATGGTGGGCGCGATCCTGACAATTGCCGGATACTCGATCAACGACACGATTGTCGTATTTGATCGTATTCGCGAAGGCCTCAAGAATGGAGAACGGGGATCCATCCAGACCATTATGAATATCAGCATCAATGAGACTCTGGGTCGTACTTTGCTTACGGGCGGTACAACGCTTCTCTCGGTGGGTGCACTTTATTTCTTCGGTGGATCTGTGTTGCGCGACTTCTCGTTTGCCATCCTAGTGGGTATTCTCATAGGCACTTATTCTTCCGTCTATGTCGCTTCGCCCGTCGTTCTTTGGGCCTCCAAGTTCCGCAGAAAGAGCGTTCGTCGCGAGGTTCTCGAGTCCGAAGCGCTCAAAAAAGCTTAAGCGTGCTTGGCGCTGCCGCCTTTTCTGTTCATCAGCGAGGCGGTTTCACCTCGATGATGAGGGCGGTTGTATTATCCCGTCCTGAATAATCTACAGCGGACCTGACGAGTTGGCGGGCGGGCTCCTCGGAGGGGGTATTGAGGATCTCTTCGAGGTGGGAGTTGTATAGGCCGTCGGTGACGCCGTCCGTGCAGAGCAAGAACCGGTCACCTGGTTCGATGCCAATCGCGCCCACTTGAGGTTCTACAAATTGATGGCCACCCCCGAGCGCTTTTTGCAAAACGTTACGTCGAGGGTGGGTTTTAAACTCCCTCTCATTGATCTGTCCATTTCGGTAGAGCCAACCGACGTAGGTGTCATCCTCCGAGATCTGCTTGATGCCGCCAGAGGCTGGCAGAAGGTAGATGCGACTATCTCCGATGTGAGCAAAATAAACCCAAGAGGGAGTGAACCAGCACAGGCTGAGTGTGGCACCCATTCCTTGGCATTCCTCGTAGCAGGATCCCAAGTATAGGAGGGCCTTGTGAATTTCAGTGAAGAGTTCCTGGAGAACATCACTGAAACCAATCTCAAGGCCGCTGGCATTCTGACGGAATAATCGAGGGATGAGGCCGGTGATTTTTTCCACGGCGATCTTACTCGCAAATTCGCCCGCCATGGCGCCACCCATTCCGTCACTCACCGCGAAAATATAATCACTGGTTCCGGAGTCGGCCTCACCGATCTTGCCAAGATGGTGAACGCCGGTTGCGTCCACAGCCAACCCGAGAAAAGAATCCTCGTTATTTTTACGAACTTTTCCGCAGTCCGTGTGCCCGGACCACATCAAGTGATAAGCGGGGGCGTCTGGGTTCATTCTTCGGTAACCTCATCCAGAATCGTTGCGAACTCAAAATCGATGAGGCAGAAGCGTCCATCAGTCTGCCTGTAGGTGACATTGCGCAATTCCGCGTCATCGTGACGGACTCCGTATTCCTCGAGTTCCTTAAAAAGTTCGATCAGGCGCTCTGAATCCAAGTGTTCAACACGGGCTCCGCAGCTTGAGGTGATGATCTTGAGTTGATCGGAGTCACTTTCCAAAAGACGTGGGACGAATGTGCATTTCCTATTTTCCAGATAACGCAGTACACGAACTTCGTTTGTAAAGCGTTCCAAAGCCAAGGGGCCTCGAAATTGTTTGTATACTCGGCCATCATAACCAATCCGAACCGTAGCCCTACCTGTGTCTTTAACCTGGTTCATTAGTCATAAAGATTCGGTCGCATTCGTCGGGTGGCAAATGAAAAGCACCTTTTAGTTCAAAATGGTTTTCCCATCGAATGAAACTGGACGACTACTTTTTGAGTTTCATCCTCAAGAATGTCGGCACATCCAAGTCCTCCCCTTCGACGATAGTTGGCTCAATCTTGTCAAAACGTCCGCGCGTAACGGGATCGAGCGGTAGCAAGGGTTGTTGAACTTTTGGAGCGGCCGGTTTTTCTGTCGGATGTACGGCGGTAGCAACAGGTATCTCGAAAAAAGGAGCCTCGGTTTGTTGGGGCTTGCTCGCAGGTTGAGGTGTTGGGGCGCTCTGGGTGAGATACGAGAGATCGGTGGTGGCCTTGATTGAGGGGGTGGCCCGCTTCTCCCCTCCGCATCGGCCAATGATTGCGACTGAAAGGGGGGAAGAATGGTCCTGTGACACACTCACGCCTAGGTTCAGCATCGCCGATGGGGAGAGATTCTTGGAAATCTCTTTCATGATTTCGGCTACCTCTTCCAGGCTCAAGGATGAGGGGCCGGAAATGTGAACGAGCAGTCTGCCGGCATCGTGGAGGAGGCGTCCCCGATCCAAGAGAGGGCTTCGAAGAGCGGTTTCGAGCACGTGATGGACGCGATCCTCACCTGCGGCCTCGCCACAGCCAAATAGGCAGGAATCATCGCTGTGCCTCAGAACGGCGAGCATGTCGGGAAGGGAAACTGGTATCGGTCCGTTACTCGTGACGATACGATTGAGACTCGAAATCGCTCGAAAAAGAAGGTTGTCACAAACGGAAAATGTCTCACCAACCTCGGCGTGGGGAGCGATGAGTTCGGCCATGCGATCATTTTCGAAATGGAGAATGGCATCGGCAAAGCGGGTGATTTCACGGAGTGATGTGGCGGCTTGTTGGGTGCGACGCCGACCCTCGAAAGAAAAGGGCGACGTGAGTACAGCAATGACGAGGGCGCCATTTTGTTTCGCCAACTCGGCTACGAGGGGAGCGGCGCCGGATCCCGTTCCCCCGCCAAGTCCGGCGCAGATGAAAACGATATTTTTCCCCCCGATGGCCCGTTGGATTTCCCCCGCAGATTCCTTAACTGCATCCAACCCTATTTCAGGATCGCCACCGGTGCCCAATCCATGAGTGGTCATTTGTCCCATGGAGATTTTATTCGAGGCGAGAGTATTCGAGATCGATTGCTGGTCGGTATTGATCGCAAGCGACTCCATCGGGAAGCCGGCCTGTGCGATCAGGCGATCCATGATGTTTATACCTGCGTTTCCTAGAGCAATGAGGAGCGATTGGGTTTCACTTTGGTCAGCCAGGTATCGCGGGTAGGTGATCATATCAAATGGAGTTTTCTGGTGATGGAGTTGATGAATCGATTCAAAAAAGATTCCTGAGGATAATCGGTATCGACGGCGTGCGCGTATTTCACGAGTCCGATACAGGTCGAAAGTTGTGGGTTATCAAATGCCGATGTCGGTCCCGTGACCGATTGGGCATGGGCAAAGTGAACCGGCACCTCAAACACGCTTTCCGCCACCTCGCGAACCCCTTTGATGAGGCTGCATCCCCCGGTGAGGATGATCCCTGATCCTAGAAGGTGGATGGGAACGACATCTTGGATTCGGTTGCGAAGAATTCTGAAAAGCTCATGCAGTCGCGAGTGGATGATGTGGTTGAGCATGCTGCGATCAATTTCCTTTCCGGAAAAGCCGGTGTCGTTCTTGAGCGTGATCTTTTCTGCACCTGAAAGATTTTCCAAGATGGCCGATCCCTCTTCAATTTTGAGTTTCTCGGCGCGGGTGATCGGAATTCGTAGTCCGATGCAGAGATCGTTGGTGATATGGTCACCCCCGATGGCAATCACTCCGCTCTGTCGCACAACGCCGTTGTGATAAACGATGTAGTCCGTCACTCCGCCACCGATATCAATAACAACCACGCCTGACGCCTTTTTCTGGTCATCCAAAATAATCTGGGCCGAAGCCACGGAGTTCACCACCACGTCTTCAACGTCGATGCCAATCTTGCGGACGCAGCGGATGGTGCTTTGGATGCGGTTTACGACGCCGTGAATGATGTGGTAATCAGCTTCCAGCTTCGATCCGCCGATACCTATCGGATCGATCACGCCCTCGCGTCCATCCACATAGTATTGCTGTAAGATCGAGTGAAGGATGTCATTGTCCTTTGGGAGACTGACCTCCTTGTCCTTAGAGGCGATGTCTTCGATTTCCTTTTCCGTAATTTCGCCCCCGCCCTCGATGGTGACCGAGCGGCGGTGGTTTGAGCTTTCTATGTGGCTGCCAGTGACTGCGAGCCAGACGCTTTTGATCTCGTGATCGCTCCGTTCCTCGGCATCGGAAAGGGCATCGTGGACACAATTGGAGGCATTTTGAAAATCTACGATTTCACCTTTGCGAACACCTCTGGATGGGCTTTCGCCGACACCAAGTAGCCGGACTTCGCCATCTCTGCGGCACTCTGCGACGACAGCGCAAACTTTCGTAGTTCCAATTTCCAAGCCGACATGGATCTTTTCGCGAGCCATCAGTTTTTCTTTCCTCTCGTTTTTTGCTGTGTGGATTTGGGTTTTGTGGGGATTTGCTGGCGCGTTGGGGTGGGGGATAGCGAGGTCATGACAAATTTAACAGGGGTGTTTTTCTTTGCCATCAAGTTGACGGATTCGAGTTGCCTTCCGGTCTCGTGGCAATGCTCGAGGAGACGTCGGAGTTTTTCGATTTGAGTGGGAAAATCATCGGAGGCGAATTTGATATGTGTATTTTGATCGGTGATAGCGTCGATACAGTAGCCCTTGCTGATATTGAGCGATCTAATCACGAGTAGCGAATCCACAGAAGTGCGGGCGATGGAGAGAAGGGTGAGAGCCTTCTTGAGATCGTCGTTATGCAGGGATTCGCGGTCTCCGATCTCGCTGGCATTGACGCCATAGATGACTGGCAACTGATGGTGCGAAGCGGTGACCAAAAGGGGTTTCATGAGAAAACCGCTGGCATCGACCAATTCCATGTTCACTGGATCATAGGGCGTCGAGGGATCCGTGGCCTGGGAAACCCAGGCCACCGGAACTCGGGAGGTGAGGGTGATCTTCACCGCCGAAGGAAGAATGCGCTCGATGAAGACGTCCTTCACCATGGGAATCGTACGGAGTGACTTTTCCGTGGCTGCTAGATCGATGCCAAAAATATTTTCACCTATTTCAATGCCCGTTCTGGCAACGAGATCTTCGCCAGTGATCACGTCATCCAGTTCGAGATTGAGTTCGCGGAGGTTGTAGGCGGGATTGCAGAAAAATAATTTGTCCAAGGCCTTGGCCGCGCCAAACCAAGCCACTCCACAGAGTAGAACCAATGCGATTCCCAAGAGAGATAGTTTAGCCGCCATTTCCTGCCGCTTGCGCCGCGCGGTGGTCGCGCGAATCCTGACATTGAGCAACTGCCGCCCCCTGCTGGATCTCCTCACGCCTTCATCTCTCGTTCCGATATTCATTATCTGTGCTTCTTTGCCATGGAGAGCCCCGCGATTTCCTCGCAGAGGGAAGGGTAGTCTAGTCCAGCCACAGCCGCCGCTTTGGGAAGCAGGCTCAATTCCGTCATGCCGGGGATGGTGTTGATTTCCAAAACACTCATTGATCCATCCGCCGCGAGTAGGATGTCCACGCGGGAATAAACCTCTAGGTCAAGGGCATGGTGGGCAGCCAGAGCGGTTTCTTGAATGCGAAGCGCGAGTTCTGGGCTTAGCGGGGCTGGCACAAAATACTCCGAAGCTCCGCTGGTGTATTTGTTGTCGTAATCGTAAAAGCCTTCTTTGGGGACAATCTCGACGACGGGAAGTGCGGTGTTGCCTAGAATGCCCACGGTGAGTTCTCTGCCTGGAAAAAATGCTTCCACCAGAACTTCATCTCCATATTTGAAGCAATCTTCCAACGCCAAGGCTAAGGACTCAGTCTTGCGTACGATATGGACTCCAACGCTGGATCCTTGTTGGGGCGCCTTTACGACATAGGGGAGCTGCAAGCGCGGGCTTTCGCCTGGACGAATCGAATGCCATGTCGAGGTGGGGACGCCGGCGCGGTCGAAGCATTCCTTGGTTCGGATTTTATCGAAGGCCGTGCGACTGCCATTGATGCCTTCACCGGTGTAGGTGATCCCCTGTTGACTTAGGATTTCCTGCACCTGTCCGTCTTCACCGAAGGTGCCATGGATCATGTTGAAAGCCAGTTCGGTGCCATCAGGGAGATCGAATTCGGGTCCGGTGACATCGATTTCGTTAACTTCTGCACCGCAGATCTGGAGGGCCTTCGCGACAGCCGTCGCCGAACGCAGCGACACGTCGCGTTCTTTTCCCGGTCCCCCTTTGAGCAGGGCGATCTTCTTGCCTTTTAAAATTCCAGAATACATTTGTCTCATAAATCCACCCCCACGATTTGAACCTCGGTTTCAAGGGAGATACCTCTGTTGCGCTCTGCTGCCATCTGGATTTCGTGGATGAGAGTCAGTACATCCTGCGCTGTAGCGCCTCCATCGTTGACGATGAAGTTACCATGAATGTCAGATACCCTTGCTGAGCCGACAGCGAAATTTTTAAATGCCAATTCTTCGATCAATTTTCCAGCAGGAATACTTTCTGGGTTTTTAAAGATGCAGCCGGCACTCGCGGCGACCGGTTGGCTCTGACGCCGCTTCGCCAGTGATTGTGCGATCACAGCATCGATCTCGGGTTTCGTTCCTGCGTGTCCGCCGATCACCGCCGAGAGGGCGTAATTCTGACGCAGTGTTGTAACGTTGCGATAATGGACATCCATTTCCTTCGGAGTTTTCACAAAAATGTTCCCATCCTGATCGCAGTAGCGGACGCGGACGATCTGGTCGAAGGTTTGGACACCCATCGCGCCGGCATTCATGCGCAGTCCTCCACCGAGATTTCCTGGGATGCCTTCCATCCACTCAAACCCCGCGATATCCGCATTGCGGGCAAGCGCACTGAGTTGCTTGAATTTGACCCCCACGCCTGCCGAAATTTCCATTCCATTCACTTCATGTCGCTGGAATTCCCCGCGTGAAAGATGGGCGACCACGCCAGGTATTCCTCCGTCCCTAACCAGCAGATTCGATCCGCGCCCCATAACCATAAATGGGATGTCCTCATCGAAGCAGTGCCTCACCAGATCGGCAAAACCCTCCTCTGTCTCGGGCTCTACCCAGTATTGTGCTGGCCCGCCGATGCGCATTGTTGTGTGCTTCGATAGAGGTTCATAGAGGCGAATCGATCCCTCGCGCATGATGCCTTGCAATCGCGATTTGGTTTGCAAATCCTTCGCAAGGCGCTTCGAGGCCTCATGGATATTGCCCGCGCCCAAAGTGATGATCAGGTCGCCTTCCTCTAGAACGCTGGCGGCGACTTGGTGGATTTTATTCAAATCCGCAACATGGCTGGCCGAGGGGTGGCCATGGGCGATCATCTCATCCACAATGGTCTTGCCAGAAATGCCTGGTATGGGCTTTTCGCTAGCCGGATAGATATCAGCTACAAAAACATGGTCGGCTAGGTCGAAAGCCCGACCAAACTCTTCCCTGAGCGCTTGGGTGCGCGTGTAGCGGTGGGGTTGAAATATGGCAACGATCCGCTTGTATGATCCCGTACGGGCCGTCGCGAGAGTCGCAGCGATCTCCGTGGGATGGTGGCCGTAATCATCGACGATGAGGTTTTTCTCGGACTCGTAAATGACCTCGAATCTTCTTTTGGCTCCTCGAAAAGTGGCTAGTGCTGCGGCCATCTTTTCAAAGGGGACCCCGATTTCGGATCCTAGCGCAATGACGGCCAGGGCGTTGACGGCATTGTGCACGCCTGGGATATTGAGAGTAACTTTGCCAAGAGTGACACCCTGTCGCTGCACGGTGAACTCGGACTTGAAGTTGGCCGTTGTTAAATCCGTGATTCTGTAAAAGGCGGATTCCCACTGCCCGTATGAGATGGCTCGAGGGGCGTTACTGCAAACCCGGCGGGCACCTTCATCATCCGCGCAGTAAAAAACATTCCCGCTCGTTTGCGACACCAATTTGGAATAAACCGCGTCAATCGCATTGAGATCCTTGTAGAAATCAAGGTGCTCGGCCTCGATATTGAGGACGATGGCGTGGTGGGGATGATAATTGATCAAGGTGCCATCACTCTCGTCCCCTTCGGCAACAAAATAT
>JBILZC010000169.1:0-2535 GCA_044377415.1 Terrimicrobiaceae bacterium
ATTGCCTCGGGCGGCATTATGGATGCCGCCTCGGCCAAGGAAAAACTCGATGCCGGCGCGAACCTTGTTCAGATCTACACAGGCTTCGTTTATCACGGCCCCGAGTTGATCCGCGATATCGTCGGCGCGATTTAGGACTGAGCGAGCGAAGTCGACCAAAATTCTCCGCTATTGCTGCGTTGACCTTGGGAACTGGCTCGGGTTTGATACCCGCCTTATGTCCCAAGACGCATCCACTTCGCGCATGGAAAAAATTGTGAGCCTCTGCAAGAGGCGCGGCTTTATTTTTCAATCTTCCGAAATTTACGGTGGCCTCAATGGTTTCTGGGATTACGGCCCCCTTGGCGTCGAGCTGAAGAAGAACCTGAAGGATTTCTGGTGGCGCCGGAACGTACGTGAGCGCGATGACATGGAGGGCATGGACGGATCGATCATCATGAACCGCGCGGTCTGGAAGGCCTCCGGCCACGAGGAGACATTCAGCGACCCGATGGTGGACTGCAAAAAATGCAATTCCCGCAACCGCGCGGATCAACTGCCCGTCAAGGACGGCGAGAAATACTGCCCCGCCTGCGGCAGTCGTGATCTCACCGAAGCCCGGGATTTCAACCTGATGTTCAAAAGCCATGCCGGGCCCCTTGAGACGGAAGATAACATGGTTTACCTGCGCCCCGAGACCGCTCAAGCGATCTTTGTGAATTTTCGCAATGTGCTCGATACAACTCGCCAGAAACTGCCCTTTGGCATCGCGCAGATCGGAAAAGCCTTTCGCAACGAGATCAACCCCCGCAACTACATCTTCCGGTCCCGGGAGTTTGAGCAGATGGAAATCGAGTATTTCTGCCGCCCCGAGGATGGCATGCAACTCACCGACTACTGGCTCGAGCAACGCCTCGCGTTCTACGAGGACATCGGCATCCCCCGCTCAAAGATCCACATCAACGATATCCCTGACGGCGAACGTGCTTTTTACTCCAAAAAAACCTACGATCTGGAATACGAATTCCCCTTCGGCGTGAGTGAACTCGAAGGCATCGCCTACCGCACGGATTACGATCTCAGCAAACACATCGAGCACAGCGGAAAGCCCCTCGATTACTATGATGAAGTCACGAAGGAGCGCTTCGTTCCTCATGTCGTCGAGCCTAGCGCTGGAACCGATCGCACCGCACTGGCCCTCATTTGCGAGGCCTTCGACGAGGAAACCGTCACCGACGAAAAGGGGAAATCCGAGACCCGCACCGTGATGCGCTTTCACCCCCGCATGGCTCCGATCAAATGCGGCATCTTCCCGCTCCTCAAAAACAAACCCCAACTCGTGGAAAAAGCCCGCGAGATCGTGACCGCTCTCCGTGGGGTCATGAATGTTTTCTACGACGAGTCCGGTGCCATCGGTCGCCGCTACCGCCGCCAAGATGAAGCCGGAACGCCCTTCTGCGTGACGGTCGATTTCGACACCATCGGAGAAAATGGCCCAGAGAAGGAAGGCACTGTCACTCTCCGTCATCGTGACTCGATGCAACAGGAACGGATCGCCATCTCCGATCTGAAAAACTACTTGCTCGAAAAAATCAGCTAGTTCCCAAACGCCCGCTCCGCCAAAGAAACTCCCGACATGAAAATCCTATCTTGGAACGTCAACGGCATCCGCTCGGTCCTCGGCAAGGGGCTGCCGGAGTATCTCGAAGCGGAGGCAGCCGATATCATCTGCCTTCAGGAAACCAAAGCCCGCCCGGAGCAGGTCCCCCACCGCTTCGAAGGCTATGAGGTTTTTTGGAATTCCGCTCTCAAGCCCGGTTACTCGGGCACAGCGATCCTGACTCGCAAAAAACCGCTCGTAGTCACCTACGGCATTGGCGTTCCCGAGCATGATACCGAGGGTCGCGTGATCTCGGCGGATTTCGGCGATTTCCATTTGGTGAATGTTTACACGCCGAACTCGAAGAGGGAACTCACCCGCCTCGATTACCGCACGCGTGATTGGACCCCCGCCTTCATCAACCACCTCGTGCATCTCCAAAAATCGAAACCGGTCATTTTCTGTGGCGATATGAATGTCGCCCACCACGAGATCGACCTCGCTCGCCCGAAAGATAATATCCGCAATGCCGGTTTCACCATCGAGGAGAGGGAGGCATTTGACAAAGTGCTCAGCGCTGGGTTCATCGATACCTTCCGACACTTTGAACCCCAAGGCGGGAATTACACTTGGTGGAGCTACCAGCATGGCGCTCGGGAAAAGAATATCGGGTGGCGCATCGACTACTTCTGTGCCTCCGCCTCGATGGCCTCGAGCCTCAAATCCGCTTTCATCCAGCCCAAAATCACAGGCAGCGACCACTGCCCAGTCGGTCTCGTGATTGATGCGTAAGTTTTTTTAAACAAAATTTGAACACGCTCCATTCCTGGGCGTCTAACCTATCAGTTGCGACAACAACTCAGGTCACCGCGGTTCAGTTTTATTGTTTTTTTCTGAGCCACCATGCGGTGACCTGATTTTTTTGTCACTTTTGATCTCTTGCTTGAAGAGTGCGA
>JBILZC010000104.1:0-7774 GCA_044377415.1 Terrimicrobiaceae bacterium
TGAATCCAAATACATGTTCGACCAGCGCTCTAATTTTGGACTTTTGCCGATTATGTTCCAGTTGGGTCTGCGTTAAAGCGGTGCCTCGCTTTCCTTTCTCGTGTATTTGATTTTCAGAGGCTTTTCTGAAGGGCGTCGTTAGACTTTCCAAGGTGAAGACCCGCGCCACTTGCAGCCGAATTGACGTTAATTGATATCATGATGATTTAGGTCAACAAGAAGACTTCCATTCTATTTGTCATCTAAAACACAGCAGATAGCATGCCACAAAAAAAGAGACCCACTTTGCAGTGGGCCTCTTTAATATCAAGCTAACTTTAAGTTTCTTAACCTTGAAGCAATTTAACAAGCGCCTGCTGACTTGTGTTCGCTTGGGCAAGCATCGCTGTTCCAGCCTGCTGCAGGATTTGGAAGCGAGCCAGTTGGCTACTCTCGGCAGCAACATCCACATCCATAATCCGACTATTGGCAGCCTCAAGGTTAATTGCGTTTATCTTGAGCAAATCCTGAGCAAAACCAACGCGACTGGATTCGGCACCATTTTGGGCGCGCATGTCAGCAACGTTCTGGAGTGCCATTTGCGAGATGTAAGCAAAAGAAGCTGAGTTAGCGTAGTCGAGCACTCCATCAGTCGCGCTCGCAACGGCATTGGTGGAACTCGTATCTGCACCCGTCCTGATAAGATTAGCAGCAGTGGATTCAACCAAAGTCATAGCACGGGTACCCCCATCAAGCTTGTAAACAATTGTGCTGGAGGATGAGTAAGCAGAGGAACTGAAAGGCACAAACTCAGGTGTTGGAGCTCCTGTAATTTGGACAAAACCTGAGATCATCATACTTACAGCAGGATCGCCTCCCATCGCTGCCTGTGTAACTGTAGTAGACTGAGAACCATCCTCAGATGTTGGAACAGTGAACGCTGATCCTGTGCTTGAAGAAGGAATAAAAAGGCTTACACCATTAAATTTCTCAGTTCCCAAGCTGGTGAGTTGGTTTTGGAGATTTTGGAACTCTTTATCGTAATTTTCTACGTCACCTGAGTTTTTAGTAACGTCGCGAGCGAGAGTCGTAAGTTCGGACATCCGGCTAAGAACTTTGTCCGCCACTGAAAAAGCTCCATCCTGTGTTTGAAGGAAGGACTGAATGTTCGCGAGGTTGATGGCCGTGGCTTCCGTGCGTTTCTGCGCTGCTGCCATTTTCATTGAAACAGCAAGTCCACCTGCATCGTCACTGGAGGTGACAATACGACGCCCACTAGAGAGCCTTGCTAGGCTTTTCTGAAGGGCTTCGTTTGATTTACCGAGGTTAAGACCCGCACCACTGGCTGCGGAGTTGACATTGATTGATATCATAATGATTTATTGTGGTTTTGATCCAATCCATGGATCGTTTCGACTGCGATTATTTCCAAAGCATCATCCGTGCCAAGAGTTTTTTTGTACTTTCCCCCTTAAGTTCCGGAAAAAAATGCCGAAGTCAGGAGCCAAAAAGGGCAATTTTTGCCAGCACGTGGGATCGAATAGCGATTTTTGGGGTTAAAACCCCAGTTAATCGATGACGACGTCCTGGGAACCGGCGATAATTTCCCCGATTCGGATGCCTTTTGTGAGGCGGAGGGCTTCGTCGGTTCGCTTGGCTGGAACGATGAGCACCATACCGATGCCCATGTTGAAGACCTGATACATCTCGTCCATAGGGACATTCCCTAGGGTCTGGATGAGATGAAATATCTGCGGCAGTTTCCAAGCGGCGCTGTGGATCGAGGCGCGGCACCCCTCGGGGAGAACGCGCGGAAGGTTGTCGAGAAGGCCCCCACCCGTGATATGAGCGGCACCATGGAGCATCCCTGCAGGAAGGGAAGCCATGAGAGGTTGGTAATTCGGGTGAACGCGGAGGAGCTCCTTGCCGAGTGGGTGGGTCATGCCCGGAGCGGGCTTGCCGAGCGGGAGCTTGGCTTTTTCGAGAAGGACATGGCGAGCGAGAGAGTAGCCGTTCGTGTGGAGTCCATTTCCACGGAGTCCAATAAGCACGTCGCCGATGCGGACCTTGGAACCGTCGAGCATTTTTGAGCGATCGACCACGCCAACGATCGTTCCGGCGACATCGTATTCCCCTTTTTGATACATGCCGGGCATTTGGGCGGTTTCCCCTCCAATGAGGGCACACCCGCCGTCTTTGCAGGCCTTGGCGAAACCTTTGAGAATTTGCTTGAAGACAACCGGGTCGAGTTTTTCGCCGCCGATGTAGTCGAGGAAAAACAGGGGTCGGGCACCAATAACGGCAATGTCGTTGATGCAATGGTTCACGAGATCTTGGCCAATGGTATCGTGGCGATCGGTCGCGAAGGCGATTTTCAACTTGGTGCCCACGCCGTCCACGCTGGAGACAAGCACCGGTTCCTTCATGCCCTTGAAGTTGGGCTGGAAAAGACCGCCGAAGCCGCCGATTTTACCGAGAACCTCGGGACCGTGGGTGGCGCTCACGAGGGCGTGAATACCCTTTTTGACTTTGTTGCCGAGGTCCACATCGACGCCGGCGGCGGCATAGGCTTTTTGTTTACTTGGAGTTTTCAAAGGAGACGTGCGGTTGGAGCCTCGAGGAGGCGGGCTTGGGATCGGCGTTTTTCCATGATAAGTTTATCGAACTTCGAATCGAACGGGACGGGATACTCGCCATTGAAGCAGGCCATACAAAATTCATTGGATTCCCGACCAGTGGCTCGCACCATTCCCTCGACATCCAGATAACCGAGAGAATCGGCGCCGAGGTATTTGCAGATTTCCTCCATCGTGCATTGGTTGGCAAGGAGCTTATCGGGATCTGGGAAATCGATGCCGTAGTAGCACGCGTTCTTGTGCGGAGGGCAACTGATGCGCATGTGGACTTCCTTGGCACCGTTTTCGCGGAGATTGACGACACGCGAACGGGCAGTCGTGCCGCGAACAATCGAGTCATCGACAACGACGACGCGCTTGCCCTCGACAGCCGAGCGAATGAGGTTGAGTTTCACGCGTACATTGAAATCGCGGATCATTTGTGTCGGCTGGATAAACGTGCGGCCGATGTAGTGATTTCGCACAAAGGCGGGGTAATAGGGAATACCGAGTTCCTCGGAAAAACCTAGCGCGGCAAAAATCCCAGAGTCTGGTACAGGAATCACAAGATCCGCTTCGACTGGATGGCGGCGGGCGAGTTCCCTCCCCATCTCGACACGGGCGATACTCACATTCGTTCCCGCGAGATTGCTATCTGGACGAGCGAAGTAAACGTATTCGAAAATGCAAAACGCGCTCCGTTCTTTTTTGAAGGGCCACTCGCTGCGGAGACCGTTTTCATCGATGATGACGACTTCACCGGGTTCCACGTCGCGGATGAATTCGGCATGAATGAGGTCGAACGCACAACTCTCGGAGGAGAGGACGTAGGCCCCATCGAGCTTGCCGATGCAAAGCGGCCGAAAGCCGTGAGGGTCACGAAAACCGATAATCTCGCCCTCGCCCATGAGCACGATGGAGAAAGCCCCCTGCAAGCGGCGCAAGGAAGCGATCCCGCCGCCCGCACTCGAGGGTTGAGCCAGCAAATGCAGCACGATCTCACTATCCACGGTGGTCTGAAAAATGGAGCCCTTTTCCTCGAGTTCCGAACGTAGCGCAGCAGCGTTGACGAGGTTTCCATTATGAGCGATGGCGAGTTGGCCCCTTGCGGTATCGACCACGAAAGGTTGAGCATTTTTGAGCGTGCTCGAGCCGGTTGTGGAATACCGAACATGCCCGATCGCACGTGACCCCTTGAGTTTTTCAAGGTCTCTGGGTTTGAAAACCTGAGAGACCAACCCCATGCCCTTGTGAGTGTGGAATGTCTTATCTTCAGGCTCTGCGGTGACAATGCCAGCGCTCTCCTGCCCGCGATGCTGCAGGGCGAAGAGTCCATAGTAAGCCAGCATGGCGGCATCTGGATGGTTGTAGACAGCGAACACACCGCATTCGTGCGTTGGTTTTTGCAGAGGAGTCGTAAGCGATTTCAAAGCGGACACGCAAAATATCCTCCAGGCCGTGGCATTCAAGATTTTTGCGTCTGAAATGATTTTTTAGCTCTTTCCGCAAAATTTTCGTCGAGCACGGAGTGAGAATATTTTTTGTTTTTGGGGGATACCGGTTGCCCCAAGGGAATGATTGTGCTTTTCTACCCCGCTTATCATGAATGTCGCTCTGGATTATCAACCAAATTGTATCGTCGGACTCACTATCGAACTTCCAACCGATCGCGTAAAAAAAGAATGGGATGCCACCGCCAAGGGATTCCAAAAAATGGCCCGTATTCCCGGCTACCGGCCCGGCAAAGCTCCGGCTTCCATCGTCGAATCCCGCTACGCGAAGGACATCCAAGAGGAAGTCGAAAGCAAGCTTCTCCGCGAGGCGATCACCGAGGCCGCCGAGACCCACAAGATCCAACTCCACTCGATTGAGAAAGTCGACCACGTCGAAATGACGCCGGACAAACAGCTCCGCATTCGCGCCACCATTTCGACAATGCCGATCATCGATCTTCCCGATTACAAGTCCGTCACCGTCGAGGTCGCTAAAAAAATCGTCACCGACGCGGATATCGCGAGCTTTATCGATTACCTTCGCGAGCCGCACTCGAGCTTCGATCCCATCACCGACCGCCCGGTGGCGATGGAAGATTACGCCGTGATCACCTATGAAGGAAAAATCGGCGAGGAACTCCTTTCCTCCCTAGTCCCATCCGCTCCCGCTCAACTCCACGGCCGCCGCAATGCCTGGGTTCTCATGAGCGAGGGCACGCTCTTCCCTGGCTTCGCCAAAGCGATCGAAGGGATGAACCTTGAAGAAACTCGCACATTCACTCTCGAAGTGCCTGCGACATTCCCGATCACCGACCTGCAAGGCAAACAAGTCACCTACACCACCACCCTTAACGGCATTAATGTCAAGCAACTCCCCGCGATCGATGACGCTCTCGCTGAGAAGATCGAACCTGGACTCACCTTGGAAACCCTCAAGCAAAAAATCCGCGAAAACCACGAAGCGAACGCAGAGCAGAAATTCCTCTCGGAAAAGAAAAATTCCATTCTCAAGCACCTCCTCGATAGCTTCACCTGCGAACTCCCAGAGAGCGTCGTGGCAGCCGAAGCCAACTCCCTTCTCAAGGAAATCGTTGCCGATAACCAAGCCCGTGGCGTGAGCGACGAGGAACTCAAATCCCACACCGCCGAGATTTTTGAGACCGCTTCGACAACAGCCCGCGACCGCGTGCGTGCCAACTTCCTCCTCCTCCGCATCGCGAAGGAAGAGAATATCCAGACCTCCGAAGCCGAGCTCTACCAAGCCCTCTTTGAGATGTCCCAACGCTACGAGGTTCCGATCAAAAAACTCGCCACCGACATGTCGAAAAGCGGAGGCATCAGCCGTCTGCGCGAGCAGATCCTCATCAGCAAGGCCCTTGATTTGGTCGCATCCACTGCTACCGTTAACGAACCTGCGGCATCCGCAGCTTAATCCACTACTATTATGCTAGTCCCAATTGTTGTTGAACAAACCGGCCGCGGCGAACGCAGCTACGACATCTACTCGCGGCTTCTCAAAGACCGCATCATTTTTATCGGCACCGGCATCGATGATAACGTCGCGAACCTCGTCATCGCCCAGCTCCTCTTCCTCCAAATGGAAGACGCGAAAAAAGACATCAATATCTACATCAACTCGCCCGGTGGATCGGTTTCGGCCGGCCTTGCGATTTATGATACAATGCAATTCGTCAACTGCGATGTGAATACCTACTGCATGGGCCTCGCTGCCAGCATGGGAGCCGTTCTCCTCTGCGCAGGAACAAAAGGAAAACGCTACGCCCTGCCAAATTCCGACATCATGATCCACCAAGTCTCCGGCGGCGCCAAGGGCCAAGCCAGCGACGTGGAACGCCAAGTCGAATTCATGTTCAAGCTCAAAAAACGCCTGAACCGCCTTCTCGCACACCACACCGGCCAGACCGTCGAGCAAATCGAGCGTGATGCCGATCGTGACAACTACATGACCGCCGATGAAGCCAAAGCCTACGGACTCGTCGACGAAGTCGTGAAATCTCGCAAAGAGCTGAAAGAAATCACGGACGTCATCAAAGCCGCTACTGAAACCAAATAATTTAGATGGCTCGGCCCAATAACCTGACCATGTGCTCTTTCTGCGGGAAGAGCCAATCCGAAGTTCGTAAGCTTATAGCTGGCCCTGGCGTTTATATTTGCGACAGCTGCATTACGATTTGCAAAGGAATCCTCGAAAAAGAATTAAAAGACGATACCCATAAATCCAAACCAATCTTCAAGGTCCTCAAGCCGAGCGAGATCAAGAAACTCCTCGACCAGCACATCATTGGTCAGGATACCGCCAAGAAGGTGTTGGCCGTGGCCGTCCATAACCACTACAAGCGGCTCGCCCAGCCAGCCCCAAGCACGGTTAATCTCGACCCCTTGGCCGATGTCCAAATCGAGAAGAGCAACATCCTTCTCCTCGGCCCCACCGGCTCGGGAAAAACCCTCCTCGCCCGCACCCTCGCGCAGGTATTGGATGTCCCCTTCGCCATTGCTGACGCCACCTCCATCACCGAAGCGGGCTATGTCGGCGAAGACGTGGAGAATATTATCCTCCGCCTCCTCCAAAATGCCGACCATGACGTCAAGCGCTGCGAGATGGGCATCATTTATATCGACGAAATCGATAAGATCGGCCGCAAGACAGACAACGTCAGTATCACTCGCGACGTTTCCGGCGAAGGCGTCCAGCAAGCCCTACTGAAAATCCTTGAGTCCGCCATCTGCAATGTGCCACCCCAAGGCGGGCGCAAACACCCGCAGCAGGAATACATCCAGATCAACACGGAAAAAATCCTCTTCATCTGCGGCGGTGCCTTCGTTGGACTTGAAAAAATCATCCAAAAGCGCTTAGGCAGCCGCACCATGGGCTTCAACGCCCCGATCCTCACGGATACCGATGTCGCCCGCCGCGAAACCGTGAAAAAAGTCGAACCAGAAGATCTCATCGCCTTCGGATTGATACCGGAATTTATCGGTCGCCTCCCGGTCGTTGCTGCGCTCGAGGAACTCTCCGAAGATCAACTCGTCTCCGTGCTCAGCGAACCTAAAAACTCGCTAGTCAAGCAATATACCAAGCTCCTAGGGATGGATGGCGTTTCCTTGAATTTCACAAAAGACGCCCTCCGCGCCATGGCCAGCGAAGCCATCACCAAAGGCACAGGCGCCCGCGCCCTCCGCTCCATGATCGAACGCATCATGCTCGATGTCATGTTTGATTCCCCAAACAGGGACGACATCAGCGAGGTCACGATCAATCGCGCCGTCGTGGAAGGCAAAAAAGCCCCTCTCCTCCGCCGCAAGCAGGAAAAAGACGCCGCCTAGGAACGAGCCACCCTTCTCTCAGTTGCTCAAAAGCTCTTAGAGAAAGGGATTGATGATACTCAGTGCGCCAATTTTTTGGCCATGCTGTAAATCTTCAGAGAGAAGTTTTGTTGCTCCACCAACTATGGCTGAGGAGATAATGAGGCAATCATAGTACCGATATCCATATCGCGCATGGATGGCAATGGCCTGCGAAAAGATCGCATCACTGGGTAGAATCGAGCATCGCGGCCACAGCTTCAGAGAAATGTAATCTGCCAGATCGTTCGACTTCATGGGGACTGCGAAGCGATGCAAAGCGACAGACGAAAATTCTTGAATGACTTGCCAACTCACAAACCA